>JBIICE010000194.1:0-7419 GCA_044239025.1 Verrucomicrobiales bacterium | reverse complement strand
GCCAAGGAACTCGGCTACACCAACGTGAAGCACCTCTCGGCCGGCATTTCCGGCTGGAAGGCAGCTGGTGAGAAGACCGAAGCCGGCAAGTAATTCCGGATTCCGTCAGTATCAATCCGCCGGGTCGCTTCCTGTCATGGGGAGCGGCCCGGTTTTTTTGGGACGCATGTTGCGGCTTGCCGGGACAGGGGTGGTGCGGTAGAGCGGCGGCATGGTTGAAGCTGTCATCCGATACGAAGGGGCGCTGCGCTGCCGGGCAGTGCATGGGCCGAGTCAGTCTGCTGTCGAAACCGATGCTCCGGTCGACAACATGGGGAAGGGCGAGCGGTTTTCGCCGACCGACCTTGTGGGGACGGCGCTGGCTGGCTGTGTGCTGACGACCATGGGGATTGTGGCGCAGCGGAAGGGCATCGAGCTGACGGGAGCGGTGGCAACCGTACGGAAGATCATGACGGCCGAGCCTCCGCGGAGGATTGCACGGCTGGAACTCGAGATCGTGCTGCCGCTGGAACCGGATCACCCGGAAAGGGCCATGCTAGAGGCCGCGGCGCGGGGCTGTCCTGTGCGGCGGAGTCTGCATCCGGACGTGATCGTTGAGGAATCGTACCGCTGGGCGGGCAGTTGCTGAGGCGGCGGGCGGAGTCTGCGGTTTGTCCATGGGACCCTGTTGAAGAGCCGGGACCAGCCGCGGATCCGGGATGATGAGCAAGGTTGGACGAGCGGCTGCGCCGTGGCGTGGGGAAGGAATCCCCTTCGGGCGGCGGGCCCTATTCCGCATGGTTTCGTTGCGCCGCAGTCGAAGGTCTCGACCTTCTCCTTCGTTGCGCTTCGCCTTGTGGAGAAATTCCCCGCCGCGCTGGCGGCCCGGGTGCTTCAACAGGCTCCTAGCGGGACGCCTCATTGCGGACCGATGGAACGGGCCTTCAGCCCTTCTGAAATGAGGCCATCAGGCAACCTGGGCCGTTGGCCCAGGCTGGTATGACCCCGGGCCGTTGGCCCTCGTGGCGCAGACGCCCGGACCATTTCGCATCCAGACCAAGAACGGAGCGGGGACATTCCTGTCCCCGGCCCCGAGCGACAAAAGGCCAGACCTCTTCGCATCTCTCCTGAGACCACGCGGGTTGGAAAACCCGCGCTCCGTTTCTCTGGTCCCGAGTCGACGCGAGCGACAAACGCCCAGACCTCTTTGCGACGATCCTCCGGGGGCCTTCAGCGCCAACGGCGCGCCCCATACCAGCCTGGGCCAGCGGCCCAGGTTACCGACGCACCGATCCCCGGAGCCCTGTAGGGGCGCGCCATGGCGGACCGATGGAACGGGCCTTCAGCCCTTCTGAAATGATGCCATCAGGCAACCTGGGCCGTTGGCCCAGGCTGGTATGACCCCGGGCCGTTGGCCCTCGTGGCGCAGACGCCCGGTCCATTTCGCATCCAGACCAAGAACGGAGCAGGGACATTCCTGTCCCCCGGCCCCGAGCGACAAAAGGCCAGACCATTTCGTATCGACCGGAAACCCGCGACGAAAACGATGGATGTGCACAAAAGGCCAGACCATTCTGCACCTCTCCTGAGGCCACGCGGGTTGGAATACCCGCGCTCCGTTCCTCCAATCTCAACGGGCTCCGAGTCCAGCTATGCCGGACAAAAGGCCAGACCTCTTCGCATCGCGATCTTCTCCTTCGTTGCGCCTCGCCTTGTGGAAAAATTCTTCGCCGCGCAGGCGGCCCGGGTGCTTCAACAGGCTCCTGGGCGGGAGTTTTTCGGCCGACCCACCCATGGCGGTCCGGGGGACGTACAGGGGGGCGCGATCGGCGCGCAAACGGGTTGCCGGGTTAGCGGGCCTGATATAAAAAGCCCGGCGGCCGGTTCCTGGCCAGACCCACTTCAACCTGATTCACGACTATGTTCACACGCCTTGGCAGACTCATCAAAGGATTCTTCGGCCTCTTCGTCGGGGGCCTTGAGCGCAAGAATCCGGAAGCGCTTCTTGAGAACGAGAAAGAGAACCTCCGGAAGCAGATTGCAGAATACAACAAGGGCCTGACCGGTCACGCGGCGCTGGTCGAACGGCTCATTTCGCGGGTGCGTTCGCTCGAGGCGGAAGAAAAGGATCTCCACGCAAAAGTCCTCGCGAACCTGCGTGCTGGAAACAAGGAAGCGGCGGCTCAGTTTGCCCTCCGTCACCAGCAGGCCAAGAGCGAGCATGCCACCGTGCGTTCGCAGCTCGAAGAATCCGAAAAGACCTACAAGGAACTCGTCCAGGCCCGCGATGTCAGCGTGAAGGCCGCCCGGGAGAAGATCGAGAAGGTCGCGCGGGGCATCAACGAGGCCAAAGTGGCCAAGGCGACCGCGGAACTCAATCAGATGGCCGCGGGCATGGTCAACGAAATCGGCGCTGCCGGAGAAACCCTTGGCCGCCTCGAGGAGATCGTGCGGGAAGAGAAGGAGAAAGCGGCTGGAGCGGCCCGGGTGGCGCGCGACAGCATCGACATGGGCAGCATTCAGATGAAGGCTGGAGAGCAGCAGGCCCTCGAGGATCTCGCGCTGGCCGACTTTGCGGCGTATGAAGGCATTTCCCTCGATGGTGCTTCTGCTTCCGGTGGCACCGGTGGTCCTTCCGAGAAGACCATGAGCGGACCGCAGACGGCGTCCGAGTAACATTGTACGGCGGGCCCTTCTGCGCGGCGGTGGCTGATCATTGCCGTGCCTCAGCGGAAGGGCCCGCTGGTTTTTCTGCTTGCTTCTGTTAGCGGCCCGGCGATCCGGGCAGCGCAACCACATCAGTCAACATGGCGACGACACCTTCCTGGGCATCCGAGATTGCCGCGCAGTACGAAAGCCATGCGGCCAGTCAGTTCGTGCTGCATGGCAATGTGGCCGATCTCTTTGTGCTGCCGGACAATGGCGGGGTGAAGCTGGTGGGCCTCGAGGATTATCTTCTGGAGACCCTGCTGACGGCCTTCGATGTGGTGCTGACCTACGATCTGGGGAATGGACTGCGGGTGGTGCGGGGGCAGAAGGTATTCAGTCAGTGGCCATCGTATGGAGCCGGGCAGGCCCTGCCGCGGGTGCCGCGGGAGGCCGTGGATGTCCTGACGCACTACGCCCGGTTTCTGTCGAATCTGCGCCGGGTGAAGGGTGAGTCCGTGAAGGCAGCCTTCATTCTGCGCGAGGCGGCGCTTTCCATGCCCGCGACCCAGGGAGGGGTGAACAACGATCTCAATGCGATGGCCCTGCTTGTGAAGGCGTGGGCCTCCGAGACCGGATTGACCGATCATCCGCTCGCGACCTTCCTGATCACGGAGAACCTGAACGACCTTCATCCGCTGGTGGCCAACGACCCCCGTTCGGCCAACGTGCGGATTCCTCTGCCATCGCCCGAAGAACTGGAGGCTGTCTTCAAGTCAGTGGCTGCGCAGTTCCCGGTGGCCCTCGGGCCATGGGAAGGGAAACTCAATGTGCCCGCAGGACAACTTGCAGGGGCGTCCCTCATTTCCATTCAGAGCCTGCTGCGCGCCAAGGAACACCGGAAGGAAGCGATCACCGACCGGGACCTCGCCGCGCTCAAGAAGGAACTGGTCGAAAAGGACAGCCAGGGACTCATTGAATTCATCGAACCGAAGCGGACGCTTGATGATCTGCATGGTCAGGAAGCGATCAAGGAATGGCTGCGGCAGGACATTGCCCTCTGGAAGCAGGGGGATCTGGAAGCGATGCCGATGGGCTATCTTTTCTGTGGTCCGGTGGGGACGGGGAAGACCTTCATGGTCGAATGCCTTGCGGGCGAGGCCGGTGTGCCGGTCGTGAAGATGAAGAATTTCCGCGACAAGTGGGTGGGCAGCACGGAGGGGAATCTCGAGAAAATCTTCCGGCTGCTGCATGCGCTCGGCCGCTGCTATGTGTTCATTGACGAGGCGGATCAGGCCCTCGGGAAGCGGAACCAGGATGGCGACAGCGGCGTCGGTGGCCGGGTGTATTCCATGATGGCCAAGGAAATGAGCGACAGCGCGAACCGCGGCCGCATTGTGTGGATTCTGGCATCGAGCCGACCAGACCTCATTGAAGTCGACCTCAAGCGGCCGGGCCGGGTCGACGTGAAGATCCCGATTTTTCCGACGGTGACTCCTGAGGAAGGATTTCAGCTGATCCGGGCGCTCTGCAAGCGGCGGGGCATGCCGCTGGATCCATCGGTGCTGGAGATCCTGCGCGACCGGATTCCCGACTGGCTGACGCCCGGTGCGGCCGAGGCACTTTCCGTGAAGGTGTACCGGATGGTGAAGACGAAGAATCTGCCGCCGGCCGATGCGCTGGCCGAGGCCTTGCAGACCTACCAGCCGGCTGTCTCGCGGGAGACCATGGAATTCCAGGTCGGGCTGGCTGTTTCCGAGGCATCCGATCTTTCGTTCGTGCCGGAATCGCTGCGGCGGTATGGCAATGCGCAGCCGTGAGCGGGCTGGCCCCCGTGATTCCGGAACTTGCGGCCGCGGGCAGGGCTGTGGCATGGCAGCAGCATGAAATCCGTAGCCAGCCGCCGTCGATTCCTTGCTGCCAGCGCCGCCGCCGCCGTCCCCCAGATCATTCCGGCCCGGGTCCTTGGTCAGGGCGCGACCGCTCCGAACAGCCGCGTGCGGCTCGCCTGCATCGGAACCGGCGGAATGGGTTCGGGAAATCTGCAGGCCTTTCTGAATGACGACCGGGTGCAGGTGGTGGCCGTCTGCGATGTGGACCGGGGGCATCGGGAACGGGCCGGTGCGGCGGCGAAGCTGGGAGCGGGAGATCAGTATGGGGATTTCCGCGAAGTGCTGGCACGGAAGGATGTGGATGCCGTCATGTGTGCGGTGCCCGACCACTGGCATGCGGTGATTGCCGTGGCGGCGGCGAAGGCCGGCAAGGATCTGTATTCCGAGAAGCCCCTTGCGGCGAGCATCGGCGAGGGACGGGCAGTCTGCGACGCGGTGAAGAAGCACGGACGGATTCTCCAGTGCGGGACGTGGCGTCGTTCCAGTCTGAAGACGCGGCTGGGCTGCGAGTGGGTGCGCAATGGCTACATCGGGGAGCTGAAGGAGATCGAGGTCGGCGTGCCGGGAGCGTTCATGGTGCAGGGAGGCTACAGTGGCATGGAGACCGAGCAGCCGGTGCCCGAGGGATTTGATTACGAAATGTGGCAGGGGCCCGCTCCGGCGGCTCCCTACACGGCGGCGCGGTGTCATTTCAATTTCCGCTGGGTCAATGCCTACGCGCCCGGCTACATCACCGACTGGGGCGCGCACTTCCTCGACGTGGCGCAGTGGGGCGCAGGCAAGGACGGAGAATCGCCCGGGGAGATCAAGGCGAGCGAAGTGAAGCGGCGGAACGCCGGCATTTACGACGCGCCCGAGCAGTTCCGGATTGAATACCAGTACGCGCAAGGGCCGCGGGTGGTCATGTTCAGCACGACCGATTCCGCAAAATGGGGCGTCAAGTTCATCGGGACCGAAGGGTGGGTTTTCAGCGAGAACGACAAACTTGAATCGAGTCCCGAGACGCTGCGTTCGGTTAAGTTCAAGGACAGCGATGTGAGGCTGTTTGTGTCGAACAATCACTACCGGAACTTCATTGATGCGGTGCTCAGCCGGGGGCAGACCGCGGCTCCGGCCGAGACGGCGCAACGTGCCGCCACTTTCTGTCATCTGGGAACGATTGCCGCGGCGCTTGGCCGGGCGGTGAAGTACGATTCAGAGGCCGAGGCCTTCCCTGGCGATGACGAAGCACAGCGGCTGCACACGCGGAGTCTGCGTGGGCCATGGAATCTGGAGGCCTGAGGGTCGTTGCGCACGGCTCCCCGCGGGGAATGCCTGCGCGGACCGCGGTTCCGTTTTTCAGCGCAGGGTGGCGCGGGCGCGCAGGTAGAGTTTCGGGTTCTCCGCGGGATCCGTGGTGAGCGACCATGTTGTCTGGGTGAGGCCGTTTCCGAGCGGGAGCGATCCCGTGCGCACGAGTGGTCCGGGGGATTGCCATGTGGCGAGGTCGTGGGACGATTCGATGGTGAGGGCGGCGGCGTCTGCCGCGCTGGCGTGCACGAGACTGATGGTAGCGGTATCCGGAGAATAGCTGGGGCCGCTGGCAGGTGCGGGCAGCGTGTCGCTGAGTCCGAGGGCGTATTCCAGCAGGGCGGGGACCCCATCCGCATCGCTGTCGGCGAGCGCATTGCCCGTGAAAGGGACGGAATCTGTGGCGGTGGGGTTGCCATGCGGGGTCGTGCTGGCCCGCCAGTTTTCCGGTCGATCGGGATCGAGCGGTGGAGCGATGAGCACAAGGCTCGGGCCTTTGCCATCCGGTTCGGACGGCCATGGCTGACGGGTGCCGAAGCGGAAGCTGACGATCTGCTCGCCGGCGGCGTCGCGCAGGGTGATGCGTTCTCCGGCATTGCTGAGACTGCCGGAGAAGGATCCGGACGGGGTGATGCCCGGGTGGCGGAGGGCGAAGGCGGCGGCATTGCTGACGAGGACCAGTCGCTGACCTGCCGGGATGCTTGTTCCGGCGGCTGCCGTCCAGGTGATCCCGTCCGTGAACGAGCAGCCACTGGCATCGACTGGTGCTGATCCGGAGTTCTGGAGTTCGATGAACTCGAAATCGCCGGCCGTCAGGAATGGATCGCTGGCGAGTTCCGCCGTGCTGGGGTCGGTCGGGTGGTAATGAACTTCCGTGACGCGGAGGAATTGCTGGGCCGGGCTGGGGGCTGGCGGAACCGTGAGCGTGGCCACGATCCGGTCGGTGAGATCGCGCAGTTCGACCGTATCGCCATTCGATGACAACTGGCCTTCGTAGGCCATGAGGACGAAGTGGCCCTGACCGGCCGTGGGTGCCGCCGTCCGGGTGCGCCAGCCCGTGGCGGATTTGGCGATGAGCAGGCGGCCATTGTAGCGCGTGTTGCCGGCTGGGCTGATCACCGAGCCACCGGGGAAGGTGAAGGCGACGCCGCCAGTGAGTTTCCAGCCCGTGAGGTCGATGAATTCTGTGCCTGAGTTCACGATTTCGATGAACTCGTGGTCCTGGTTGCCGCTGGCGGGACTGGCGTCGAACGAACCGAAGGCGATGGCTGGAGCGGTGGATTGGGCAGGCGGAAGTGGGCCGCCGTAGGCTGGTCCGAGGGGCGGGGAATTGCGGAAGAGGAGACCGCGGCGGGCCGGCAGGAAGACTTCAATGATGCGGTTGGTTTCCTCGCGTGCCGAGCGGGGCACGTAGGAGACGGATGCTGTCTGGTGCTGATTCCAGAATCCCCAGATGCGCAGGTCAAGGTCGGCATCGCTTTCCGCGATGTCCGGGGGGTCGATGAGATCCGTGAGCGCCGTCATGCGGCCTTCCAGCTCGGGAGCCGGACCGGCTTCGCGGTAGAAGCGTTCCGCGAGGGCGCGCACGCGCCGCTGAATCATGGCCTTGGTG
>JBIICE010000193.1:0-7497 GCA_044239025.1 Verrucomicrobiales bacterium | reverse complement strand
TCCGCTGGGGCCCGGACGGCTGCCTCTGGTTCAGCCAGGGCCTCCACATCTTCTCCCGCATCGAAACCCCGCACGGCATCGTCCAGTTCGACCGCGCCGGCCTCTGGCGCTTCAACCCCCGCACGTGGAAACTCGAGGGCTTCTTCGGCAATGCCGCCGCCGGTGCCAACTGCTGGGGCGTCACCTTCGACAACTTCGGCCAGGTCTTCCACTGCGCCGCCGACAATACCCCAGGCTTCTACACCACCCCCGGACTCGGCTCCCTCCCCAACCCTCCCAACTACTACCAGACCGGTTCCCTCGCTGTCTCCCCGGTCAAAGGCATGTGCCTCGAATTCCTCAGCAGTACCCACCTGCCACCCGATCTCAGCAACATCCTCTGCAAACCGGTCTACTTCGGCAGCCAGCTCCTCCTCTACCGCCTGAACGATGACGGCGCGGGCTTCCGGACCGATGATCTCGGCCCCCTCCTCACGTCCTCGTCGAATGTCTTCCGCCCCCTCGCCATCCAGACCGGTCCGGACGGTGCCCTCTATGTCTGCGACTGGTTCAATCCCGTCATCGGTCACTACCAGGCCAGCTACCGCGACCCCAACCGCGACAAAATCCACGGCCGCATCTGGCGGATCACCGCCACCAACCGCGCCCTCTCCCTGAAACCGGAACTGGCCACGGCTTCCCCGGCACAGCTCGCTGCCTTCCTGCAATCACCCGACCGCTGGACGCGCGAACAGGCCCGACTCCGCCTGGCCAGCATCCCGGAGAACCTTCCGGAAGAACTATGGAAAACATCGGAGGACGCGGGACTCCTTTTCGAATGCCTCGCCACCACCGCTCTCCGGGGAGCCATGCCCGCACCCCTCCTGCTCAAGTGCCTTTCCCACCCCAGCGCGGAACTGCGCGCTTTCGCCATCCGCGCCGGTAGCCAGCTCATCCCGGCGAACCCGTCGCGGGACATGGAAATCGATGCCCTCCGCCTCCTCGGGAATGCCATCAATGACCCCCATCCCCGCGTCAGACTGGAAGCCGTCGTCGCCGCCAGTTACCTGCCTTCCCCCCGCGCCATGGAAGTGGCCCTCGGCTGCCTCGACCTTCCGCGCGACCGCTTCATCGACTTCGCTCTCACCTGTACCATCCGCGCCCTCAAACCCTCATGGGCTCCCGCCCTCGAACAGGGTCGGCTCACCTGCGAAGGCAACCTCAATCACCTCACCCACCTCCTCGCGACGGACGGCAACCCGGATACCGCTTCCGCCCTCGAACGCATCATCGCCGGCGGCAAAGCCCCTGCCGACCAGACCGGGAACCTGCGCATCCTCCTCATCGCCTCGGGTAGCCCCAGCCAGCTGACCACGGCCATCAAAGCGGGTCCGCTCACCCCGGAAATCGCCAACGCTCTCACCACCGCCATCCGCTCCCGCGGGATACGACCGGATGCCCCGGACCAGGAGATCTTCGCGGGCTGGCAGTTCCAGCAGGATTCCACAGACCCCATCCACCTCGCCATGTCCCGCCTCGCTGCCAGCCTCGGCCTCGCGGATAGCGCAAGACACATCCTCACGCTCACCAACTCACCCAGCGAATCGCTGGCCGCCGCTGCCGTAGCCGCATGGGGGGAATACCGCGGACCCGCCGCCATTCCGGACCTCGTGCGCCTCGCCCCGGAAGGACGGTCCTCCGTCCGCATCGCCGCCATCACGACCCTCTTCACCCTCGCGCCGGAAGAAGCCCGCACGGCCACCCTGAAGGGCATCGCCTCCCGCACCTTCAGTCCCGAGGATGCCGCCTCGCTCGTCAATGCCGCCCTCGCTTCCCAGGGATCGCCGGACGCCCTCGCCGCAGGGTTCCTCGCTTCCCCTCCACCCGCTGAATCCGCCCTCGCCATGCTCCGCACCATCGCGACCGCCGGACGCAGCGAGCCTGCCCTCGCCGCGGCCCTGCGCAAGGCCGCCGGCCTCCCCGAGAACGCCAGCATCGTCCCGGAATACAGCACGGAAGCCGTCGCCTCCCTCGTGCGCTCCGCTCAGGCCTCAGGCGACGCCACCCGCGGAGCCTCGTGGTTCCGTGCCCCGCAGGCGGCCTGCCTCGCCTGCCACCAGATCGGCAGCGAAGGCGGCAGCACCGGACCCAATCTTACCGCACTCGGCCGCGGCATGACCGCGGAACTCATCACCGAATCCGTCCTCTGGCCACACCGCCAGATCAAGGAGGGCTACTTCCTCACTGCGGTCACCACCAAAGACGGAAGAATTGCCAGCGGCTACCTCGTCCGCGAGGACAACGACACCCTCGTCCTCCGCACCCCCGGCTCCGATGCCACCGAACACATCGCCAAAACCCGCATCAGTGAACGCTCGGACTCCGGCAGCCTCATGCCCGACGGCCTCACCTCGTGGATGACGGAGCAACAACGAATTGACCTCCTCCGCTACCTCTTCGACCTCGGCAGAAATCCCTGAGCCCTCACTGCCATGCCCGCCGCAAGGAAACGTCACTGCCCCGCCCTCGACGCCACCATCCCAGCGAAAACCTGCGGTTCCGACCGCGTGAGCCGCATTCCCTGCCCGGTTTCCTGCCCGTTCAATCCCTTCGCCCCGGAACAATACGACGAATTCGGCAGCATCGAACTCCACCTCATCCGGAAAAAACAGGAACGCCTCGCCAGACTTGCCCTCCGCTCGGGAGACACATGGGAAATCGAAGACCTCGCCCATGCGCCGGATGACTTCACCAACTTCCACAACCAGTTCCTCCTCTTCTGGCGCAAACGCAATCCCGCCGGACAGACGTTCTTCGACGCCTGGGAAGCCGCTCGCTGGGACGGCCTCAACAATGATGAACAAGTCCTCGCTTCCCATTTCCGTAACGCCCACTCCGCCATCATCGAAGTCCGCCGCATCATCGATGATCAGTCGACCGAAGTCGTCGATCTGCTCGACCCCGCAGGGAAACCCTTCGTGGTCGTCGACCGCGTGCAAGCCACCCACTCGGGCCGCTTTTCGACGTTCCTCTCCTTCCTCTACAAGACCCCTCATTTCACGCGCTCCATCGGCTCCTGCATTGGCCTGCCCAGTTTTGCCCACCTCGATCCCCTTGACGTGGTCCGTGCCATTTCCGCTCACCACGGCGGCCCCCGCGACCCCGCGGAACTCCGCGCATGGCTCGACCTGAGTGCCTCACGCTTTGCGGACACGCTCACGAAAGCCGCCGACCTGCGTTTCCGGCAGTCTGCCAGCCAAGCGGCCACCGGTCCATGGGCCTATCAGCTCACCGGAACCCCGGAGGCCGTCACCGCCATCCTCTCTTCCCATCCCGACGCTGCACCGGACAGCATCGCCGACGAGGAAATCGATGACGGCTTTGACGATGCTTTCCGCATCGCTCCGCCCGGCGCCGACCCCATCGGCCGTCTCCTCGTGGGCCCACCGGGACTCCGCGCGTCCAGCCCAGTCATTGCCAGCATCCCCGCCCTGCGCTCATGGATCGACGCCCACCTCGGCTCTTCCGTGTCTCTGCAGATGCATTCGCCTCAGCCCCCCGAGGACATTCCACCGGCGCTGATGAGCAATGCCCCGTCGCTCGTCACGGAATCGCTACCCATCCCGGCTTTCCAGTCCACCGGGGAATTTCTCCTCGCCTTCAGCCAATCCCAGACCGCCAGATTCTTCTCGGACCCCAATGCCCTCCTCGAGGGCCAATCACCGGAAGCAGCCGCCACCTGTCCCCGCCTGCGCCCCATCCTCATCCGTCTCTGCAAGCAGCATATCAACGGACTCGATCGACTCCGCCGCAGCGCCGGCATCGACGCTGACGCCAATGAGGTCCTCGCCAGACTCGGCCTCACCGAAATCATCTTCCCCCCACCTCCGCTCGGAGAACCAACCGGATTCCCAACTGGTCCAGCCACCGCGGATTCACCCCACACCACCCCATGGGTGGATCCCGAACTCCCCAGCCTCCCAATCCTCAACAGCGCCGACCGGAAGTTCTTCCGGAAGTCGAAACCGCCACTCCAGAAACTGCTCAGCGCCAACCAGATCGTCGCCGGACTGCGCAGCATGGACCGCAGATTCCAATCGGAGGATCAAGTGATCGACTGGCTTGAAGACGAATGGTGCGATCTCTTCGACCTCCTCCTTGCCGCCTGCCGGGCGTACCGGGGCGAAATCCTTTCCAGTTGCCTCGCGGCGGTCTCCCAGGCTGCCTGGATCCTCTACGCTGAAGATTTCCCGACAGAGTCCACGGACGCAGCCCGCTTCACGTTTTTTCTCGAGGAAGCCACCGCCGCTCTCCGGGAAATCAGCAGCATCCATGACGAACAGCAGATAATCCCCCTCGAGCAGACCACCCCTCAGCCGCTTCTCACCAGCGGCGTGCTCTCGTTCCTCACCACCCGCCCCACCAAGGCCCCGCCGGCGCTCAGCGAGCCCGATGCACGCCTCGCCATCCCCATCATCATCGCTGCCACCCGCGAACTGTGCATGCTCGCCCGCCGCTGAACTCCACAAAACCACCCGCACCCCCCGCCGCCACCCGTGGAAAAGTCCACCGTCATTCAACTCATCATCCAGCACCTGCGCCAATCACTCGACGCCGGCACCAGCGCCGCCCGTGCTTCCTCCGCCGCCGCAACCGACCCGGACAGCCGCGCAGAAAACAAATACGATACCCGCAGCCTCGAAGCCTCTTACCTCGCCCGCGGCCAGGCTCTCCGCGTCGCCGAAACCAGTGACGCGCTCGCCGCCTTCACCTCGCTGCATCCCCGATCCTTCGCCCCGTCCGACCCCATCAGCGAGGGTGCTCTCGTGGAACTGATCGGACCGGACGGCCGGTTCTTCTGCCTCATCGGCCCAGCCGCCGGAGGTACTGAAGTCCCCTGCGGCGACGCCACCGTCATGGTCGTCACCCGTTCCTCGCCGCTCGGCTCCAGACTCCTCCGCCAGACCGCCGGCGCCACCGTCGAATTCTCCCCGGGCAGACCTTCCTCCCGCCTCCGCATTGTCAGTGTCACCTGAGGCTCCACCGGCTTCCGCAGCCAAACCATTCAGCCGCCGTCGCCCCCACCCGGCAGCACGGGAAGCCCGTCAAGCTCCAGCTCCCGGACCGCTCCCTCCTCGGATACCTGAATCAGGACCCGGGCCTCCACCAGCAACGCCGTCAGCCACTGACCTCCCCAGGCAAAGGTATCAAGGCAGGTCGTATGCCCGAAATGCGCCGGCATACCCGACTTCTGCGAAGTATGCCCGGTGATCAGTGTCTTCCCGGAACAGTGCGGTCGCGCATCAACGCTCAGAAACTGCCAGAACAAGGCCTGCGGCGACTGATGCCGCATCGCCAGATCCGGTGCCGCATTGGCATGCACAAAAATGTGCGTCTCCGTCTCCCAGTAATCCAGCAGGCCCGACTCAAGAAATTCCCAGTGCTCCAGCGGTACTTCCGCAAGCTTCGGGCGCCACGACCTCGGCGCATAACTGCGCAGGGTGGCATCCCCGCCATGGCCACGCCACTGCCGCTCCATCACCGGGTTCCCACGCGACTCCAGCATCATGACCTCATGATTCCCCTTGAGAGGGCGCAGCACACATTCCCCCCGCAGCCGCAGCAACCGCTCCAGCACCCCACGCGAATCCGGCCCGCGGTCCACGTAGTCTCCCAGCGGAATGATCACATCGTCGGAGGCCGGACGCACTTCCTCCAGCAGTAGCTCAAGGGCCCGCCGGCAGCCATGCAGATCCCCGATCGCCACCGTCCTCACCCTTCCACCCCCGCAGGACGGAATCGCGGATTCTGACTCAGAAACTCCAGCGGATTCCCATAGAGCAGCCGGTCCACAAAGTCCGCATCATAACCCCGGCGCCGCATCTCCAGCGCTGTCTTCGGCACCGCCAGTGGATCACTGTGCCCCCAGTCACACGCACTGTTCAGCCAGATCCGCTGGGATCCATACAGCTCCAGCATGTCGATCGCCCGGTGCGGCGTGGCCTTGCTCTCGGGATAAAGCGTGATCCCTGCCCAGTAGCCCTGGTCCAGCACCAGCGGAGCCGTGTGCTCCTCGACATGATCAATGATGACCCGGTCCGGACTGAGCCGCCCCTGATTGCGGATCGCATCAAGAATCAGCCTGGTCCCTTTCAACTTGTCCTCCAGATGCGGCGTGTGCACCAGCACCAGCTGATCATGATCCGCCGCCAGCTGCAGATGCCGCTCCAGTACCTTCAGCTCGTTCCGGCTGTTCTTGTTCAGTCCAATCTCGCCAATCCCAAGGACACTCGGCTTCGCCAGCAGCTCAGGGATCAGCCCGATCACTTCCTCGGCAAGGCCCATGTCCTCCGATTCCTTCGGATTGATGCACAGCCAGCAATAATGCGGCAGCAGATACTTTTTCGCCCTCCGCGGTTCGTACTCGGTCAGCTGCAGAAAGTAATCATGAAACCCATCACTGCTCCCCCGGTCGAAGCCCGCCCAGAACGCCGGCTCGCACACGGCCGCACACCCCGCCGTCACCATGGCCGCATAATCGTCCGTTGTCCGGCTCACCATGTGCCCATGTGGCTCAATGTATCGCATCGTGTCAGTCGGTTGATCCCCTGAGGTGAAACGTCACGGCATGCCCAGCGCTTTCCACGCAAACGCATACGTGTCCGCCGTTTCCTCAAGCTGCTTGGCGGTCGGCTTGCCCGCTCCGTGTCCCGCCCGCAGATCGACCCGCAGCAGCATGGGCGCCGCGCCTCCCTGCGCATGCTGAAGTTCCGCCGCGAACTTGAAACTGTGGGCCGGATACACCCGGTCATCATGATCTCCTGTCAGCACCATGGTGGCGGGATACTTCACGCCGGGCTTCACATTGTGCAGCGGACTGTACTCGCGCAGCACCCGGAAATCCGCTTCCTTGTCGGGACTGCCATACTCGGACTGCCACGCCCATCCGATCGTGAACTTGTGGAACCGCAGCATGTCCATCACGCCCACGGCGGGCAGGGCACAGCCGAAGAGATCCGGTCGCTGCAGCAGACAGGCCCCCACCAGCAGGCCGCCGTTGCTCCCGCCGCTGATCGCGAGCCGCTCCGGCTTCGTCCAGCCCTCGCGGATGAGGAACTCGGCCGCCCCGATGAAATCATCGAAGACATTCTGCTTCTTCTCCTTCATGCCGGCTTCGTGCCACGCCTGCCCGAATTCGCCGCCACCACGCAGATTCACCTGCACATAGACCCCACCAGCCTCCAGCCACGCAATCCGGCTCGCATTGAAGGCCGGACTCAGACTGATGTTGAATCCGCCATAGCCATACAGCAGCACGGGCAACTGTCCGTTCTTCTCCACGTTCCTCATGCGCGTCACAAACATCGGAACCCTCGTGCCGTCCCGGGACGCAAACCAAAGCTGCTCAACCACGATGTCCTTGGTCCCGAACTTCACGGTGGTCTCTTCATGCAGCACGGACTTGCCGCTCTGCGTGTCGTACCGGTAAATCGCGCCGGGTGTGTCAAATCCGGTCAC
>JBIICE010000022.1:0-29882 GCA_044239025.1 Verrucomicrobiales bacterium | reverse complement strand
GGGCGGGCATGGCCGCTGCGCTGGGGTATCGGTTCCTCGACAAGGCAGGGCGGGCGATGGACCCTGTGCCTGCCGCGTTGGGGAGACTGGAGAGGATCGAGGCCCCGGACCGGCACGGTTGGCCGGAGGTCACGGCAGCCTGCGACGTGACCAATCCGCTGCTTGGTGGCGAGGGAGCCACGAGGGTTTATGGAGCGCAGAAGGGAGTTCAGGCGGACCAGGTGGCTGCCTTCGAGAACGGTCTGGAACGTCTTGCGGCCGTGGCGGCGCGCGATCTTGGCAAAGACTGCCGGGATTGGCCAGGAGCGGGGGCTGCCGGCGGACTGGGCTTTGGTCTGATGACCTTCTGCGGGGCCTCGATGCGGCCGGGATTCGATCTGGTGGCCGAGGCGAACGGACTTGCCGACGCCGTGGCGGAGGCGGATCTGGTGATTACCGGGGAAGGGTGTCTTGACAGGCAGACCCTGCACGGGAAGGGACCGATGGGGGTGGCGGCGCTCGCGAGGGCTCAGGGCAAAGCGGTCATGGCCGTCGGTGGGATTGTCGAGGAAGCGGCGGAGTCAGCATTGCGCGACGCATTTGATGCCGTGGTGGCCGCGGCTGATCGTGGCAGTCTGGAAGCGGCGCTGCGGGATCCTGCGGGGACGCTGCGGAGGGCGGTGGTGGCGCACCGGGACCTCATTGCGCAGATCGCTGGATCTCCATGATCCTCGTGGCGCGGGCATTTGGCGCACGGTGGGATTGACAGGCGCGCGCGGGATTGGCAGGATTAATTTCCTGTGAACCAAATTTCCTTTTCATGATGGCGCGAAACTCCCGGAAACCCTCGGATTCTGTCGGCGTCACGGTGGCAGCGGGTCTGCTGCTGATGACGGTTCCCCTTGCGGCCCAGGTGCCTGATGTGGCGTCGGTCGATGCACTCGCAAAGGAACGCAGTGCGCTCGACGCGACACTCTACCGGAACGAAGTGGCAGCGCAGAAGCATGAAGAGACCTTTGTGAAGCTGTGGGATGCGATGCGTGCCGGTGATGGCATGGAAGTTCTGAAGCGGTTTCCCCTGGGATCGGTGCTGCTGGGAACCCCGGAGCCGGTGGCCATGGCAGCGACGGGCGTGGAGGGACTTTCGGGCGTGGAGCTGAAGGGATCGCTGCGGCCCGTGGCTCAGGCGGAATTCGCGGTGATGATCGATGGGCTGAAGGCCAAGGGAGTGCGCATTGTGCAGTCCGAGTGGCATCATTCGAAATTTGAGCCTGCGGCCGGGGGCGAGCCTGCGAAGTCAGTGGTGTCGTTTGAGATTCACGCCCTCCTTGGGAACGAACGGCAGAGAATTGCAGTGAAGGGGCAGCTGAAGATCCGCTGGCGGTCCGAACCGGGGGCCGACGGTCTACCGGTGCCGGAGGTGATTGATCCGACCGGGGTGCAGATGGTTGCGCGGAAAGGCGATCCGATGTTCATGGAGTCGCTGTTGCTGGATCCGAAGGTGGAGGCGCCTGGGCGGTTCCCGCGGACGAGTCCTGTCCTTGTGCAGGACTTGAACGGCGATGGTCTCTCCGAGCTGGTGCTGGCCGGTTGCAATCTGGTGTACGAGAATCAGGGAGGATTTCGGTTCCGGAAGCGGGATTTCCTCGAAAAAGGAATCCGGCAGCCGATGGAGGCCGGGATTCTGGCGGATTGCAACGGGGATGGGATCAACGACTACGTGGGGGGATCGGCTCCGGACGGGACATTGCTGTTCTTTGCGGGGAAGGCTGACGGCACCTTCCCGGGAGAAGGGGTGCGCTGCTTTGGGGAGAAACTGCTCAATCTGCATGTACTGACGGCTGGCGATGTCGATGGCGACGGCGATCTGGATCTTTATGCGGGGCAGTGGAAAGCTCCCTATGCGGAGGGTGCCATGCCGACGCCCTATCATGATGCCAACGATGGATTTCCGGACTATCTGCTGATCAACGATGGCCGGGGTGGCTTCAGTGACGGTACGGCGAAGGCGGGTCTGGCCGCGAAGCGCAACCGGAGGACCTTCAGTGCGTCCCTGGTGCGGTTGGATGACGATCCGCATCTCGATCTTGTGGTGGTCGCCGACTTTTCAGGGCTCGACCTGTACCGGAACCGTGGCGACGGAACCTTCGAGGACATTACGGCCACGCATGTGGATGAGCGGCACAGTTTCGGCATGTCGCATACCTTCGGGGATTTCGATGGCGATGGTCAATCCGACCTGTACATGGTGGGGATGAGTTCGACGACAGCGCGTCGGCTTGATGGGCTTGGGCTGGCTCGTTCGGGTTTTGAGGAATACACGAAGAAGCGGGCACCGATGAGTTACGGGAACCGCCTTTATGTGATCCGCGACGGGAAACTGTCCCAGCCGGCCTTCGGGGCGACGGCCGCCCGCACGGGTTGGTCGTGGGGATGCACGGCGGCTGATTTCGACATTGATGGGGACGATGACCTGTACATAGCGAACGGGCACCTGAGTGGCGGCAGCGCCAAGGACTACTGCACAAAATTCTGGTGTCACGACCTGTATACCGGTTCATCCAAGCCGAATGTGGTGCTCAGTCAGTTCTTCCAGAAGGAACTGGGAGCGAAGCTGGGGAGGGAATTCTCGTGGAATGGTTTCGAGCACAATACGCTCTTCCTGAATCAGGCCGGGACAGGATTCCACAACGCTGCGTTTCTGATGGGAGTGGCACAGGAATTCGATTCGCGGGCCGTGGTGAGTGACGATCTGGACGGGGATGGGCGGATGGATCTGGCGGTGGTCGAGTACCGGACGGATACGATGAGCCAGCGGCTCCATGTTTTCCGGAACGTGTATGAATCCGGGCGCAACTGGATTGGCCTGCGGCTTGCCGGGAAGGCGGGAGCTGGTCCGGTGGACGGGGCTGTCGTGCGTCTGAAAGCAGGGAAACGGACATGGGTCCGTCCCCTTGTGACCGGAGATTCCTTTACCGCACAGCATGCGCGCGTGGTCCATTTCGGGATTGGCGAGTTGCCTTCGGTTGATGCGCTGGAAGTGGTCTGGCCGGGTGGGAAGCGATCCGTGATCGAAAAGCCCGCAGTGAATCGCTACCATCTGGCGGTCCCCTGAAGCGGCCCGGTGGGGCCGAGTTCTGGACGGGGAGCGAGATAGCCAATCGCCCGTTGGGGTCGCAAGCCCGGCGAACCGGGAGAGGTTCCGGCGACTCCGGGATGCAGGCCCGCGCCTTTCTGCCATGAATCCGGCCTTCAGGGGGCCCATGGGAAAGTCGGCTATTCCAGTGGGTGCGCTGTTTGGTGTGGCCTCGGAATGGGTCTGGCCCGGGAGTGGGTGTTGCCTCGGAGTGGGCAGCATCCCGGAAGGTGGGCAGCATCCCGGAAGGGCCTGGCGGCACAAATCCAGTGTGGGCGGTGAGCGTTTTTCCGCCATGCTTCGCCATGACGCAGTGAAGATGCCGACTTTCCTGCGTCGGCGTATCCCTGTGCGATCATGAGCTGACGCAGTTCCCGCTCGCGGTTTTCCAACGCGCTCGCATGGAGGAAGTGGATGAAGCTGGCCGATGGAACGGGTCCGCCAACCTCAACGCGACCTGTGGAGACCGGCTTGCGGGTATTTCCATGCTGGCGTGGGTTCGATGGAAATGGCGCTGCGGGGAGGGCTCCGTCTCCGCTGTCCGTTTCGCAGCGGACATAAAAAAAGGAGCCACGGTTGCCCGTGGCTCCTTTGGAGGATTGTCGATCTGATTACTTGCGACGGCGGCGGGAGACCATGCCAATCATGGCCGATCCGACGAGCAGGGAACCAGCAGCGGTTCCGGGTTCTGGAGCTTGGAGACCCGTGACGAAGACACCGCGTGTGAACGGAATGTTGCTCGTGCCGGAGAAGCCGTAGAAGTACTCACCGCCGAAGAAGGCGTTGTACTGATTGTACACAGCCCAGGGAGCCTGCACCGGACCAACATTCAGACCATCACCTGCGGGGGCGTTGGTTCCCAGTGAGCTAATCTTCGGAGCGTAGGTGGTGTAGCTGGCCATGTCGCCAGGGCCACTCGGGAACCCAGCGAGACCGATGTTGGTCGGATTCGCGAGTGTCGAGGGAACCGTGGAAGGAGTCGCGGTGTTCTTGTAGCCCCAGAACTCGCGGAGGTTTGTGCTGCTTTCACCGTCGATGTCGAACGGAGTGAAATACACGTTCGGGACAGCGATCGGATTCGTTCCGTCGTTGAAGGTCAGCGTGAAAGTGAGCCATGGATGGTTGGTGTCCAATCCGTTGAGGAGCAGCGGCGTGGCACCACCATTGGTCACGAGATCAAGCGTACCTCCACCCAAGCCAGTGATGGTGAGAGCGGCGTTGATGGTGGGACTGCCGGGGATGAAGACATTGTTCTTAACCCAGGAAGTTCCGACTCCACCACTGGTGTTGACGGGGATCCAGGGAGAACGAAGATCGAGAATGGCAATTTGCGCGACAGCGGCTTGGGAGAGACCGACGCCGATCAGAGCCGCCGTGAAGATTGTTTTGGTCGATAACGAGTTCATGCGGCTGTATAGTTAGACAATGTGAAACAGCCCGCAAGTCTTTTCTTTAGTTTTCTTTACTTTTTTTCGCGGCCGATGGTCGGGCGGGATGAAGCATATGTGGCTGGGTGCCAGAGGGCAAGGTCGAGGGCGGAGCGGGATCCGGTGGTGTTGCGGCCCCTGATTTTGGTGATGATGCGAGCGGAGGAGAGATTTCCGCTGGCGGAGGGTGGGGGGATGGGTTTTCTCTGAGGCATCATGAAGCATAGGATCAATCGAGTGACGGTGCTGGTGCAGTTGGGCACGGTAGTGGTTTCCTGGGCGGCGGGTGAATGGAATCCCGATGGGGAGTTTCCGGCGCTTAGTCCGGCGGAAACGATTCGGACGATGGAAGTCCCTGCGGGTTATCGGGTGGAGTGTGTGGCGAGCGAGCCGATGGTGGAGGAACCGGCGATGCTGGCCTTTGACGGGAACGGGGCGATGTATGTCTGCGAGTGGCGGACGTATATGCAGGACGAGCATGCCACCGGGCAACTGGACCCCGTGAGCCGGGTGGTGAAGCTGGTGGATACGGATGGGGATGGGAAGATGGACCGGCGGACCGTTTTCATTGATTCCGTGATTCTGCCGCGGGCGGTATTGCCGATGCACGACCGGGTGCTGGTGAATTTCACGGAATCGCAGACCCTCTGGGCCTATTTCGATGACAACCGGGACGGGGTGGCGGACCGGAGAGAAGTGGCGTGGGAGGGAGAGGCTGATCATGGAAACATCGAGCATCAGCTCAGCGGGTTGCTGTGGAATCTGGATAACACCATCTGCAGCAATGACCGGCGTTTCCGCTGGAACGGAGGGAAACTCGAGGCCATGCCGCACGCGAGAGGGCGGATCAGTCAGTATGGACTGGCGCGGGACGACGATGGACGTCTGGTGTGCAGCTGGGGAGGGGGGGCGAATCCGGCGCATTCGTTTCAGTTGCCGGCCGGCTATCCGATTCTGGACATCCGGGAGCATGAGGAGGGGTATTTCCGTCCGTGGGGCATCTGTCCGGTGTGGGATTACAGCGATGGGGGATACGATGTGGAGCGGCAGGCGCAGCTGACGCATTTTTCGGCGACCTGCGGTCAGTCTGTGCTGCGGAGTCCGTTGTTTCCGGAGTGGCATGGCAATTCGCTGGGATGCGAGCCGGTGGGTCGGCTGATCCGGATGACGAAGTTCAGCTGGAAGGATGGGAAGGGGACAGCGCACAATGCGTTTCCGGGGAGTGAGTTCCTGCGGGCGAAGGATGCGTACTTCCGGCCGGTGTGGACCGAGAGCGGGCCGGACGGGGCGATTTACGTGGCGGATCTGTACCGGGGCATCGTGCAGGAGAAGGAGTGGTTTCCGACCGAAGTGACGCCCGAGCTGCAGGAACGGTATGTGGAAGATTACCGGAAGAACAAGCTCGTGACTTGGGTCGAGCGGTATCATCGGGTGAAGAAGTGGGGGATGACGAAGGTTGTGCGGCACGGTCGGATCTACCGGGTGGTTCCCGAGGGTCGGCAGGCCGGGCCGGCGCCGCGCATGCTGGACGAGACTCCTGAGCAACTGGTGGCGCATCTGTCCCACGCGAATGGCTGGTGGCGGGACACGGCGCAGATGCTGGTGGTGGCGCGGGGGGATCGCGCTGCGGTTCCGGCACTGCGTAAAATGGCAGCGGGTGGGGATGTGAATGGGAGGATTCATGCGCGGTGGGCGCTGCAGGGGATGGGGGCGCTGCAGCTTGAGGAAGTGCTGGCGGGCATGAAGGATGCGTCGGCGCGGGTGCGGCGGGCATCGGTGCAGCTGAGCGAGCCATGGCTGGCGGGGAAGGATCCGGCGGTGCTGGCGGCTCTTGGTGCGATGGCGGCCGATGCGGATGCTCAGGTGGTGACGCAGGTTTATCTGGCGTGGCGCTCGGCGGGGATGCCCGGTAGCTTTACTGGGACCGGGGCGGCACTGCCGCTGGTGGAGGCGCTGCGGAAGCATGACGAGGCCGAGGCGGGATTGGATCGGCTGAGCGAGCCGGCGCGGCGGGGTCGGCTGGTCTACGAGAATCTGTGCATGTCCTGCCATGGACTTGACGGCATGGGTGTGAAGGCCGCTGATGCGCTGCTGGCGCCACCGCTGGCGAAGTCGCGCTGGATGGCGGACAACGGCAACGTGGCAGTGCTGGCGAGGATTCTGCTGAAGGGTCAGGCCGGGCCGATTGGCGGTGTGGCGTACGGGGCTGGGTTGATGCCGCCGCTGGAGAAGACGCACAGCGATGAGCAGCTGGCGGAAGTGCTGACCTATGCCGGGGAGCGGTGGCACGGGTGGAAGCGGGCGGTGACGGCCGAGGAAGTGGCGCGGATCCGGCAGGAGACGGCACCGCGGGAATCGCCTTGGACCGAGGAGGAACTGCAGAAGCTGGTGCGCTGAGGAGTTTCCCGGGAGGTGGCATGCGGCTTGACAACGGGGCGGCCTGGTGTGCAAGGGAGAGCCATGGAGATTTCCGAAACGGGGATTCTTGGGATGGTGCTGGCTGCGTCGTATGTGGCTGGGGCGACGCCGTTTGGCTATCTGGCGGGGAAACTGCGTGGCATTGACATCCGGGAGCATGGCTCTGGGAATGTGGGTGCGACGAACGTGATCCGGGTGCTGGGGAAAGGGTTGGGGATTCCGGTATTTGCGGCGGATTTCTGCAAGGGGCTGCTGCCCGTGATGGTGGCGGGGTCGTGGGCCCGGTCGCATGGGTTGGCGGGAGACTGGCCGGGGATCGTGGCTGCGGCGGGGGCGGTGCTGGGGCACAATTTTCCGTTCTGGCTGCGGTTCCGTGGGGGGAAGGGGATTGCGACATCGGCGGGAGCGCTCGCGGCTCTGCTGCCGTGGCCCTTGCTCGGTGCGGTGGCGGTCTGGCTGATGGTTTTCTTCGGTTCGCGCTACGTGGCCCTTGCCAGTCTGGCGGCGGCGGTGGCCTTGCCGGGGGCGGCGGTGGCGCTGCGCTGGCGGCAGGGGCATCCTTCCGTGGCATTGTGCTGGTTTGCGGTGGCGCTCGGCCTGCTGGCGATCTGGCGTCACCGCGGCAACATCCGGCGCCTGCTGGATGGCACGGAGAACCGTTTTGAGCGCCGGGGAGGGCGGTCAGGGGAGTCATGATGCAGCACACGGCGATCATCGGGAGCGGCAGCTGGGGAACCGCGTTGGCCTTTCTGGCAGCGCAGAAGGCCGATCGGGTAACGCTGTGGGGTCGGGACGCGGCGGCGGCGGCGGAGATCAATGCCCGTCGGGAGAATCCCCGATACCTCGCTGGGATCCGGCTTCCGGACAACATTGTGGCGAGTGCGGATCTGGCAGCGGTGCGGGATGCCGGCCTGATTGTCCTTGTGGTGCCGACGCGGTCGTTCCGGGAAGTGGCGGCGGCCGTCGCGCGGGCCGGGGTGCGGCGCGATGCGGTGCTGCTGTCGTGTTCGAAGGGCATTGAGATGGGAACGGGGCTGCGGATGTCCGGGATTCTGGAGGCCGAACTCCCGGGGCGACCGGTGGCGGTTCTGTCCGGGCCGAATCATGCCGAGGAGATTGCGCGGCGACTGGCCGCGGCGGCCGTGATTGGATCGCGGGACGAGGCCACGGCGCGGATGCTGCAGCAGTATTTCACGCTGCCGTGGTTCCGGACGTACACGAGCGACGACGTGGTGGGGATTGAGTGGGGAGGAGCGGTTAAGAACGTGTTTGCGATTGCCGCGGGGATTGCTGAAGGGCTGGGATTGGGGGACAATGCGCGGGCGGCACTGGTGACGAGGGGTTTGGCCGAGATGTCACGGCTTGGGACGGCGGCGGGCGGGCGGTTCGAGACCTTTCACGGGCTGAGCGGGGTGGGTGATCTGATTGTGACCTGTTACAGTGTGCACAGCCGGAATCACCGGGTGGGGCGGTTGCTGGGGGAAGGCCGGACGCTTGCCGAGATCACGGGAGAGATGCGGATGGTGGCCGAGGGCGTTCCCAATACCGAGAGCATTCATGAAGCGGCGCGGCGGTATGGCGTGCGCACACCGATCATTGATCAGATGCACAGCATTCTGTATGGAGGAAAGCCGTGTGCGGCGGCGCTGGGTGAACTGCTTTCCCGGGATCCCCGGCCCGAGGTTTCCTAGAAGCCTGTGGCAGAACCGGGCCTGCGAGCGGGTTCTGGTGAGGAGAGTTCGGGATGAGCGACTGCGCCATGGCTTGGCGGACGGATCCCCTGCGGGCGGCGGGCCTTATGCCACAAGGCTTCGTGGTGCCGCAGGCGAAGGCCTACAGGAGGACGCCGCAGCTGGCGGCGACGGCCGCCGCGGCGTTGTATCCCGAGAGCCATGCGGATTCGATGCGCGGGGCCGTGAGGGCATCGCCTGCGAAGAAGGCACGGGGAGGCATGGGAGGGTATGGGGTGGCTGGGGTGAAGCGTGCGAATCTCCAGCGGTGGTGGTGCTGGCTGATGATGCGGGACGACGGGAAGCCCCAGCGTGCGGCCGTGAGTTCGGCGAGTTCGGCTCCCCATGCCTCCGGGGGATCCTCGAGGTGGCGGCGGCTGAATTCTTCCGACGCCTGCGAGACGAGCGCGGTGCAAGGGCCCTGAATGCGCCCGGTCTTGTGATTTTCGCAGGCCGTCCATGCGAGCGGATGGCCCGAGAGGTCCCGGATGGCGTAATCCGAGGCGCAGCGGCCCCGGGGAAGTCCCTCGAGCAGGAAGATGGAAGTCAGGCAGGGAATGCCGTCCGGAGGATGGCCGGGCAGCTGGAAGATTTTCCATGTCTGGGGCAGGGGAGCTGTGGAGACGACCGCATCGAAGCGTTCGCCGCCGACCGTGCAGCCCTCGTCGTCCGGCAGGCAGTTGAGGATTTCCGCGCTGCTGCGGACCTCGATCTCCGGGGCGAGGGCGCGGGCGAGGCGGCTATTGCCGAGGCGGTGGTACCAGCGTTCGTCCGAAGGAACCGGGGAGCCGTCCGGTTCGGTAACGGGTGCCGTGAGGGTGGCGAGATCTTCGCCGCAGGCGAGGGTGGCAGCGGCCGAGAAGGCCGGGTCGCGCATGGTGAAGAACTGGGCACCGTGGTCGATGAGGTGACCGGCGGGATCGCGTCGGGTGGCGCAGCGGCCGCCCCGGCCGCGGGATTTTTCGAAGATGGTGCAGGAGAATTGCTGGCTCGCCGTGAGGCGGGCGGCGCAGGCGGAACCGGCGAGGCCGGCTCCGATGATGGCGATGCGCGGTCGATGCATGCGGGAAGAACGTCTGTGGCGGGCGCGTGGCGGAAAAAATGCGCGCTTGGCGTCGCCGGGGTGCCGGGGCGATGCCATGCCGATGAAAGTGCCGATGAAAGTGACGATGATTGCGGCGCAAGGAGAGGGAGGGGTGCTGAGTTTCCGTGGGAAGATTCCGTGGCATCTCCCGGGGGACGTGGCGCATTTCCGGGCTGCCTGTGCGGGGAAGGCGCTCCTGCTGGGTCGGAAGACGTGGGAGCAGATGGCGGGATGGTTCACGGAGGGACAACTGCCGCTGGTGCTGACCAGAGACGCCGACCTGAGGGTGCCCCGGGGGCATGCGGTGGCGGGCGTTTCCTCCGCGGTGGTGCGGGCGGCGGAGGCTGGCCACGGGGAACTGATGGTGCTCGGCGGAGGGGAAACATACCGGGCGGCACTGCCGCAGGCTGCGGACTTGCTTCTTACCGAAGTTCATGGGAAGTTTACCGGCGACGTATTCTTTCCGGTCCTTGCTTCCGGGGACTGGAAGGAAGTGTCGCGGGTTCACCATCCGGCTGACGCCGGTCATGCGTGGGCCTACACGATCCGGCATCTTGTCCGCCGGGTTGATCCGACCGACAACGATATCCCCTTTGCCTCATGAAATCCGCCATACTCCCCGCCCTTTCTGCCGGCCTGCTGCTGACCAGCTGCAAAGTTCCCACCGAGCGGATCGATTTGGGTGCAGCTCCGGACGCACTCACCAAGAATACCCTCGACGCGCGCAGTCCAGCGGTCAGCCGGCCGGATCTTCCGGCCGATGGGAGTCTGCCGGAAGTGACCGATCCGATTCGGCCGGCCGAGATCGAGCGGCCGAATGATGTGGCTCCATCGGAGTGAGGTTGGTGGGTTGCCGGAATTGCTGCCTGAGTCATGCCACCGTCTCCGACATTTGTGGTCTGTCGGCTGAGTCTGGCTCCCATGCGGCGCGAGCCGGATGTTGTTTCCGAGATGGTGAACGAGGTACGGGGAGGCGAGGCCGCGCAGGTGCTGCGCAGCCGTGGGAAGTTTCACTGGGTGCGACTTGTTTCCGATGGCTATGAGGGCTGGGTGGATGGGCGGCAGTTCACCGATCCCGTGGCGCAGCTTCCGCGGGAGGCTCGCCATGTGAGTGATGAACTCTGCGGGACGGCGCGCAGTGGGGAGCTGGAGATTGCGTGGCCGCTGGGGAATCCGCTGCCGGACTTTGATGGCGAGAGCTTTGCCATGGGAGGAGGGCGGTGGGAGTGGTCAGGCAGGGTGCGGGAACTGCCCGTGCCCGGAACGGTGCCTGACACGGCCGAAGTGCTGGCGTATGCGCGGCGGTTCCTGCGGGCTCCGTATCTCTGGGGTGGGCGCACGGTGTTCGGGGTCGATTGCTCCGGGTTTGCGAGTTCCGTGCTGCGGGCCTTTTCGGTGTCGGTGAGCCGCGACTGCGTGCAGCAGGTCCGGGAGGGAAGCGCGGTGGCGTCGCTGGACGAAGCGGTTCCGGGAGACCTTGGGTACTTTGCGCCGTCGGGTGAGGCCGCTCAGCACGTGGGCATTCTGCTGCCCTGCGGGGAAATCATCCATGCCAGCTCCATGGTGCGGGTGGATGATCTGACCGCGGAAGGCATTGTGAACCGGGAGAGCGGCGAACTGAGTCACCGCCTGCTCGCGATCCGGCGCATCATGCCCGTGGGTTGAAGACGCGACCGTGACCGGGCCGGAGGACGTACCGCCGGGGGGGGCGGTGGCGGCTGGGACGGTAAATGGCTGACGGGACAAATGGCTTACTGGACTTCCTCGCGGGAGCCGGTGTAGATCCATTTCTCGACGCGGTTGTCGCGGATGAGCGCCATGACTTCGGTCGGCTGTGGACCGAAGATGGCATTTTCGACCATGCACTGGAGGGTAGCGGTCCAGTAGGGTTTGCCGTCGACCATTTCGAAATTGATTTCGCCCCACGAGGTGATCGTGTTCTCCTTGAGTTCGGTGTACTTGCCCGACCGGATACTGTCGAACATGATGCCGATGACGCCGCCGCCATCCTGTTTCGGTTTGGGTCCGGCGAGCTTCATCTGGTCCTCGGAGGCCCCGTTGGCGTTGGCCTTGACGGCGCGGGCGTGTTCGCGCTGCTTGATGACGACGTTGCGCTTATACTCTTTGAACTTCTCGTAGAGGCTGACGAGCGTCTCCTTGAGGTCGGTGTTGGCGAGCGGGACCATGGAGCGGGCCGTGTCGTCGCCTTCCTTCATGAGGACCAGCATGCCCTGGGTCATGGCGACGGCGCGGGCTTCCGATCCCGCGGGGAGTTCGACCTTGCCCGCGGTGACATCGAACATCACGGGCACCTTGGTCTTCACCTTGCGGGGGAAGGCCTTGTAGGGGATGCTGGTCCATTCCTTGGTGATGTCCTCGATCGTCTTGAACTGCGGCATGGGATAGCGCTTTTCCATTTCGTCCATGGCGGCCGCAGGGCCCGGGTTCGCCGGGGTGACCGCAGCGCCCGGGGTGTTGGCGGCGGCGACCGTGCCGGGGGCGGCGGGGGCTCCCGGGCTGGGAATCGTGATGGAAGCGGCGCTCGGCGCTGCCGGTTTCGGAGTTTCCGGGAAGAGAGATTCCGCCCTGGTGCGCCCGGTGGCCGGGTCGCGGCGTGATTCGGCGATCAGTTCCCCGCGGGTTTGTTTCCGGAGCTTCTCCTGTTCCGCGGCGAGGGCGTCCCGGCCTTTTTCCGCGGCCTTCTGGATGCTGGGGTAGGTCTGCCATCCGAACCAGAAAGCGGCGGCGCTGAAGAGAAGGAAGAGGATGGCTTTCATGAGGGGAGACCGACCGGTGACGGAGGGTGACCGGTACAATTCAGCGTTCCGGGCTGCAAGAGAAACCGGTTGGCGTCACCACGAGACCGTGGAGTCCTTGACGGCGACCTCGGTTACGGTTTCCGGGAATTTTTCGCGCATGGCGGCGGCGAGGGCGGCGCTGCGTTCCGGTTCACCGTGGACGAGCCAGGCCTGCTTCCGGCTGCCTCCCGTGCGGGCGAACCAGTCGAGCAGTTCGCTGTGGTCGGCATGACCGGAGAGGGAATCGAGGATTTCGATGGAAGCGCGGACCCGGTGGGGTTCGCCGAAGATATTGACTTCGTTGTGACCGTTGCGGAGTTTCCAGCCGAGGGTGTGTTCGGCGCAGTAGCCCACGAACAGGACCGTGGTGGCGGGGTCGGCGAGGTTGTTCTTGAGGTGGTGGAGGACGCGGCCCGCCTCGCACATGCCCGAGGCGGCGATGATGATGAAGGGGCCTTCGAGGCCATTGAGCCGCCTTGAGTCCTTCGCCTGGCGGACCATGGTGAGGTTATCGAAGCCGAAGGGATTGCCTTTTTCGAAGAGTTTCTCGTAGACGTCGGCGTTGAAGCATTCCGGATGGAGCCGGAAGACTTCGGTCGCATTGATGGCGAGCGGGCTGTCCACGTAGACGGGAACGTCGGGGATCCGGTTTTCGCCGAAGAGTTCGTGGAGCACCACGAGAAGTTGCTGGGTGCGCTCGACGGCGAAGGCCGGGATGATGACCTTGCCGTGTTTCTGGAGAGCCTCATTGAGGATGCGGCAGAGCGACTCGCGGGTGTCGGTATTCTGTTCATGCTCGCGGCCGCCGTAGGTGCTTTCCATGATCACGGCGTCGATATCCGTGGCGTATTCGGGGTCGCGGAGGATGTCATTGGTGCCGCGGCCGATGTCGCCCGAGAAGAGGAGGCGGCGTTTCAGGCCGGTGGAGAATTCGTGGAGGTCGAGAATGACCTGCGCCGATCCGAGGATGTGGCCCGCGTCGATGAAGGTGAGCGTGACCCCGTCGGCCACCATCATGGGGCGGTGGTAATCGAAGGTCACGAACTGGCGGAGGCACTTTTCGGCGTCGATTTCCGTGTAGAGCGGATGGAAGGCGGGGAGGCCCTTGCGTTCGCGTTTGCGGTTGGCGTAGGCGAGGTCCGATTCCTGGATGCGGGCGGAATCCGCGAGCATGATCTGGCAGAGGTCGCGGGTGGCTGGTGTCGCGTAGATATTCCCCCGGTAGCCCCGGCGGGTGAGATTCGGGAGATTGCCCGAGTGGTCGATGTGGGCGTGGCTCAGGATGACGGCGTCGAGTTGCGAGGGTTCGAAGGCGAAGTGCTTATTGATGTCGTAGGCCTCTTCGCGGTGGCCCTGGTAGAGACCGCAGTCCAGGAGGATGCGTTTTCCGTTGATTTCGATGAGGTGACGCGATCCGGTGGTGGTTCCGGCGGCTCCGTAGAAGCTGATATTCATGCGGGTTTGGGGGGGAAGCTGGTTTCAGGAAAACAGGGATGGGACGCAAACTTGCCAGAGGAGGAACGCCCCTGCAACCCGGGCGCGACGCCCCGGATTTCCGGAACTTGCAGTGGGGGTGCTGCGGGTGGCAGGATGGTTTCATGATGCTGAGAATGCTGCTGCTGCTGAGTGCGGGTCTCACCGGGCTGCCGGGAGCGGAATCGTTTCTGGCCGGTCAGGTGGCCTCCGCAGAGCAGCGGCTGGCAGCGGAAGTGCCCGACCGGGCGGCGTGGGAATCCAGGCGCGGGGAGTATCGCGAGCAGCTGCGGGACATGCTTGGGCTCAGTCCCGAGCCCGGGCGCGGGGATCTGCGCGTGCAGGTGACCGGAACGGTGGAGGCCGACCGCGTCGTGGTGGAAAAGCTGCATTTTCAGAGCATTCCCGGGCTTTATGTGACCGCCAACTACTATCGTCCGGCCGGACCAGCAGCGGGACGACGGCCGACGATTCTGTATTTCAGCGGTCATGGGCCCACGTACGGGAAGGACGGCCGCAGCTGCGGGAACAAGGTTTCGTATCAGCACCACGGCATCTGGTTCGCGCGGCATGGCTACAACTGCCTGATTCTGGACACCGTGCAGTGGGGAGAAATTCCCGGGGAGCATCACGGAACGTATCGCCTCGGGCGATGGTGGTGGGTGAGCCGGGGCTACACTCCCGCCGGGCTGGAGACATGGTCCGGCATGAGGGCGCTCGACTACCTTGTGGAGCGGCCGGATGTCGATGCCGAGAAGATCGGGGTGACCGGGCGCAGTGGCGGCGGGGCGTACACATGGTTCCTGACCGCGCTGGACGACCGGGTGCGGGTGGCGGCTCCCACGGCCGGCATCACGTCGTTGCGGGATCATGTGATGGGCGGGGTGATCGAGGGGCATTGCGACTGCATGTTCATGGCGAACGTGCACGGCTGGGATTTTGACCGGGTGGCGGCGCTGGCGGCTCCGCGTCCGCTGCTCATTGCGAATACGGACAAGGACAGCATTTTCCCGCTGGGGGGAGTGCTGCGGATTCATGAAAGCGTGCGGAGAATCTATGGCCTGCTGGGGGCCGGGGACAATCTGGGGCTGCAGATTGCCGAGGGACCGCACGAGGACATGCAGCCGCTTCACGTGGGAGCATTTCACTGGTTCGAGCGGTTTCTGCGTGGTCGGGATCGCATGGACATGATCCGCGAGCCGGTCGAGTCGCTCTTTGCTCCCGAGCAGCTGCGGGTCTTTGCTGAACTGCCTGCGGATGAGATCAACACGACGGTCGACGAAACCTTTGTGGCGTCGGTGCTGCCGGACGTTCCGCGGACTGCGGAGGAATGGCCGGCGCTGCGCGTGCGTCTCACGGAGCGGCTCTTCCGTGCGGTGCTTCCCGTGGACTTGATGCGGTCTGGTCTGCGGGAATTTCCGCTCTACGGGGAAGGAGTACGGGAGGCACCGCATGGGATCCGGCGCTATCTGCTCGCGGGGATGGCTCCGGATGTGCTGCGGACCGCCTTTGCCGTTACGAGGCTGGCGGCTGCGGCTCCGGGGGTGGAAGCGGCGGAAGGCGACGAAGCGGTGCGGTTGCTGTATGCTTCGCTCGCCGCGCCGCTGGCTCCGGGCCGGGAACTGCATCTGCGCGGGCTGCCCGCGTCGCACCGGAACGGCCCGTTCTATCCCGGCATCATGAAATTCATGGACATCCCGCAGGCGGTGGCGCTCGCCGCCGAGCGGGGAAAGGTGGTGCTGACCGGGCGTGCCTCCGACTGGCAATGGGCCATCGATGCGGCCCGGGCAGGCGGTTTCTCCGGGAATCTGGAAATCAGGCCATCGATGGAAGTGGTGAGTCTGCACAAAGTCTGGGAGGCGGCTCCCCACAATGCATTCACCAGTCTCCTGGAATACCGGGGGCAGTGGTTTCTCGCCTTCCGGGAAGGATCGGCTCATGTGCCCGGAACCGATGGAGTCATCCGGGTCCTCGTTTCCGGGAATGCGCTCACCTGGCAATCGGCAGCGGTGATCGGAATGGACGGGATCGACCTGCGCGATCCGAGGCTTTCCGTGGCTCCGGACGGCAGGATGCTGCTGTCACTCGGGGGATCGGTCTATGACGGGTCAAGTCAGGCCGAGGCGAAGCGGCGGCTTGTCAGGGCGGTGTCGCATGCGTCCTTTTCCGCTGATGGCCGTGTGTGGACCGCTCCGGAGCCATCCTGTGAGCCGGGGCAGTGGCTCTGGCGTGCGACTACGCATCAGGGGCAGGCCTACGGCGTGGCCTATGCCGCGGGCAGTGACTCCGGGCCGTCGCAGATCAGCCTGTGGTCTTCGCCCACGGGTGGAGACTTCCGCAGAGTGGCCGCCATGAATCCGGGGGCGGGGCTGCAGCCCAACGAGACGACCCTGCGATTCCAGCCCGATGGTTCGGCGGTGGCGCTCGTCCGCTGCGAGAAAACGGGGTCGCATGCCATGGTCGGCGTGGCGGTTCCGCCGTGGCGCGACTGGGCCTGGCACGACTGCGGAGAGCGCCTTCAGGGACCGGATCTGCTGCTGCGGGAAGGCGGTCAGGCCATCTGGGCAGGCCGAATGCAGGAGCAGGGCCGCTCCGTCACCGGCGTGGGCTGGCTCACGGCGCAGCATCAGGCACTGCCGCAGCTCCGCCTGCCGTCGGGTGGTGATAACAGTTATCCGGCCCTCGCCCTGCGGCCGGATGGGCAACTGCTCTGTTCCTACTATTCCAGCCACGAGGGACGGGCCGCGATCTACGTCGCCGTGATCCGCATCACGCCCTGATTTCATCATGCATTTTTAATGCTAGGAACGGAGCGTGGCTGTAAAGAAATCTCTTGCGGTTTCCTAGGGGAAAACCCATAACCCCGCTTCCGTTCCGCGCGGTCCGCCGGAGCGTCCCCTTCCTGTCCAGCCAATCCCTGTCCTGCCCCTTTTTGAAGCCATGAGCGAGGAATACGCCGAGCACCACGATGATGTCAGCCAAGAAGCCGCCGCCAGCGAGCGCGTGCATACCCTGGGACACGTCGACGACTATCTGCATCTTGGTCAGGAGTATCACTGCTCGGACATTCACCTTGCCACCTCGTCGAAGCCGATGTGGCGTCGCTTTGGCCAGCTGCAGCCGATCTGGGAGAATGCCGATGTGCTCACGGCGGCCGACTGCGAGCGACTCGTGAACAGCTTCCTGACCGAAAAGGAGATGCGGCGCATCCGGGAGCGGGGCGATGTGGACTTTGCCTATGCCACCCCATTCGGCCGCTTCCGGGCTTCCGTGGTCAAGCAGCGGCTGGGGTACGACATGGTCTTCCGGATCATCAATACCTCGGTCCGCACCATGAAGGATCTCGGGCTGCCCGATTCGCTCAAGCCGCTGACCCAGTACCATAACGGCCTCGTGCTGGTGACGGGATCGGTTGGTTCCGGCAAGTCGACCACGCTGGCGGCCCTCATGAACGAGATCAACAACGAGCGGACCGACCACATCATCACGCTCGAGGACCCCATTGAATACGTCTTTGATTCGGCGAGCTGCCACGTGAACCAGCGGGAAGTGCACACGCACACGGAATCATTCGCGGCGGCGCTGCGCGGAGCACTGCGGGAAGACCCCGACGTCATCATGGTCGGGGAAATGCGCGACCTTGAGACGATTTCGCTGGCGATCACAGCGTCCGAGACCGGTCACCTCGTGCTCGGGACGCTGCACACCGGCTCGGCGGCGCGGACCCTCGACCGGGTGCTCGACGTGTTTCCCACCGATCAGCGCGATCAGATCCGCATCATGGTGAGCGAATCCCTGCGCGGGATCATTTCGCAGCAGCTGGTGCCGCGGGCCGACGGGAACGGGCGGGTCCTGGCGATGGAGCTGCTGGTGAACACACCGGCCGTCGGCAACTGCATCCGGGAAGGCAAGACCTTCATGCTGCCCGGCATCATGCAGGTCGGCAAGGCGCTCGGCATGATCACGATGGATGATTCCCTCAAGGATCTCTGTGCGGCCGGCCTGATCACCCAGGAAGAAGCGATTTTCCGCGCCATCGATCAGGATCAGATGCGCCGCGACTTCAAGGTCTGATCCCTCAAGAATTCTTCCCATTCCCCAACCCTTTTTCTCTTCTGCGGCCATGGCTAACAAGATCGATGCCCTCTTTCACGAGCTGATCACGCGCAAAGGATCAGACCTTCACATTTCCGAGGGGCAGCCGCCCAAGATCCGGATTCATGGAGGCATTCACCCCATCCGCGAGGAAATCCTCACCCATGAGGAGATGGAGGGGATGCTCACGGAAATCTGCGAACAGAAGGCGTGGGAACGATTCCTTGCGCGGGGCGACCTCGACTTCGCCTACGAAATGGACGAGGACAGCCGCTTCCGCTGCAATTACTTCAAGCAGAACAAGGGCTACGGAGCCGTCTTCCGGATCATTCCGACGAAGATTGCGACCCTCGAGCAGCTCAATATTCCGCCGGTGGTGAAACGTTTCGGGGAAATGCGCAGCGGGCTCGTGCTGGTGACCGGACCGACGGGTTCGGGCAAGTCGACCACCCTTGCGGCGCTCATCGACTATGTGAATTCGAACTACAACCGCCACATCATCACGGTGGAGGAACCGATCGAGTTCGTGCACCGCAACAAGAAGTCGATCATCACGCAGCGCGAGGTGCCGATTCAGACGCCGACGTTTGCGGACGGTCTGCGGGCCGCGCTGCGGGAGGATGCGGACATTGTGCTGGTTGGTGAGATGCGCGACCTTGAGACGATTTCGCTGGCTCTGACGGCAGCGGAGACGGGTCTCCTTGTCTTCGGCACCCTGCACACGAACAATGCCCGGAAGACGATCGACCGTCTGGTGGACGTGTTCCCGTCCGACCAGCAGTCGCAGGTCCGCACCATGCTGTCGGCTTCGCTGCGGGGCGTGGTGGCCCAGTTGCTCATGAAGAAGGCCGATGGCAAAGGCCGGGTCGCGGTGAACGAGATTCTCATGGCCACCCCGGCCGTTGCCGCGATTATCCGGGAGGGTGCGACCCAGAAGCTGACCGACGTGATCACGGGCGGCGCTTCGCTGGGCATGCAGTTCATGGACCAGGCGATCTGGGCCCAGCTGCAGTCGGGTGCGGTTACTCCCTTCGAGGCCTACATGAAGGCGATCGACAAGGCGCGGTTCCGGAAGTTCCTGCCGTCCGACATGGCGGACAGCATGGGAGGATAATCTGCGCGCGCCGGAAATTCATGGTTGCCGTCCACCCTTGAATTCCGCTACACCTGAATTGCAAACGTCGACCTGAACATCGCACACACTAGAACATGAACGAAGCCGTCGTCACGGAAAAAGAACTCCCTCAGGGATACCGGAACACCTACGATAAGGCGGTCGCCGCCATCAAGATGAACAATCATGGCTATGCCGTGGAGCTTCTGTTGAGCGTGGTGCGGGACGTCCCGTCCTTTCTCGATGGACGGCGCATGCTGCGGCAGATGGAAGTGAATCTGAGCGGCGGGAAGAAGAAGTTTCTCGATACGAGTGCGATGAAGCTGCGCAAGCCGCAGGCCACCATGAAGAGCGACCCCGTGGCGGCGCTGTATGAAATCGAGGAAGTCCTCAAGGACGACCCGTACAGCATGGCCGCCAACGTGGCCCTGTTCGACGCGGCCAACGCGGCCTCGATGCCTCTGACGGCCGCCTTTGCGCTCGAGACTGCGCTCAAGGGCAAGCCGGACGACAACAAGCTGGGTCATCGCCTGGCCGAATATCTGATGGCGCATGACGATCCCGAGCGGGCCATCAAGATCTACGAGCACATTCTCAAGCATGATGCGACGGACGGGGACGCGCGCCGCGGGGTGACCAATGCGAATGCGCGGCTTTCCATGAAGCGCACGAAGCTTGATCAGGAAGGCACGAACTTCCGGTCGCTGCTGAAGAGTTCCAAGGAAGCGAAGCAGCTTGAGGACATGGCCCGGGTGGGAGCCACCAAGGAGCAGATGCTCGAGCAGATTTCGCACCTCGCGCCCGACTACGAGGCCAACCCGAATGACATCAATGTCGTCCGGAAGATTGCGGACCTCTACGAGCGCATCGAGGACTGGGAACAGGCTCTTTCGTACTACAGCTGGGCGTACCAGCTCAGCAATGGGGACACCGCCATCGAGAACAAAGTTCATCGCCTCCAGGACAAGCTCGACGAAATTCATATCCGCCAGCTCAGTGAGTACCTCGAGGCCAATCCGGAGGCGGAGGACGCCGAAGCCCGCCGTGCGGAACTGGCCGACTTCGAGCGTCAGCGCAGTGCCAAGCTCGTGACGATGGCCAAGGAACGGGTGGACCGGAATCCGACCGACCCGCAGCTCCGTTTCGAGTACGGCACGCACCTCTACAACGCGGGCCAATCCCGCGAGGCGATTCCGGAACTGCAGCGGGCCAAGAACAATCCGCACATCCGCCACAAGGCGATGCTCATGCTCTCGCGCTGCTATGCCTCGAGCAAGATGTACGACCTCGCCTTCACGCAGCTGCAGGAAGCTGACAAGGAAATGTCCGTGATGGACGGCACCAAGAAGGAAGTCGTCTACGAAATGGGTCTGATGCTGGAGAAACAGGGCAAGGGACCGGAGTCCCTCGAATGCTTCAAGCAGATCTACGCGATCGACTACGGCTACCGCGATGTGGCCGCCCGGGTGGAAGGTGCCTACGGCAACTGACCGGTGGTCACTTCATCCAGCCGCACGCTCAGGAATTCGCCTTCCGCCATTTTGAGAAAGAGGGGCGGAAGGCGGTCCTTGGGATAATTTTCCTGATCGGTGTACACCCTGAGATCTTCGAGGGGGAAGGGGACCGAGAACATCCGGTCGTCGCGTGCCTGGATGGGTTGATCCGATTTCGGGACGAGGGCATAGCGCTTGCGTTCGAGGACGAATTCCGGCGGTGGGGATCCGGCGATGTACCATCGGCTGTCACCCACGGCAGTGGGCCATGAGATCTGTTCGTTGCCGGGCTTGCGGGCATGGCGCCAGACGACAGTGCCGGCTGCTGCCATGAGCAGGGCGAAAAGGAAGAGGGCGCGTCCGGGCGTGCCGATGGGTTTGTTGCGGGCTTTCATGCTGGGCAGAAATCTCTGGTCGGCGACCTGCCATGGGGGGAATCCGGGCGGGGGCTGGTTCCATGTCCGGGATGGAACCAGCCGCCCGGGAAGGGGAAGCGGTGGCCTCAGGCGAGGCAGTTGCGGATGAACTTGATGCCTTCGCGGTAGACTTCCTGTTCGTTGCGGAAGAACGGACGCCAGACGCGCGTGGCAGCGGCGAGGTCGGGCAGCGCGCTTCCGAAGGCTTCGATGGTCACATAGCCTTTGTATTTCTTGGCTTTGAGGTGCTGGAGGACCGGGCGGATGATGCTTTCGCCGTTGTGGGTTTTGCCCGGGGTGCCGCGGTCATTGGCCGAGATGTGGATGTGGCTGATCACGTCGAGGTTCTTCTTGAGGGCTCCGACGGGGTCGCGTTCCTCGATGTTCGTGTGGAAGGTATCGAACATGGTTTTGAAGTTCGGGTGGTCCACGAGCTTCACGTAGGTTTTCGCCTGTTCCATGGTATTGAGGAAGTGGCTTTCGAACCGGTTGAGGGGTTCGATGGCGAGGAGAATGCCGGCTTTGGCGGCGTAATCGGCGAGCGGGCGGTGCACTTCGGCCGCGCGCTTCATTTCGTCGGGCTGGGGTCCTTTGCCGGTGAAGACGCCGAGAACCTGGTAGTAGGGACCGCAGAGGAGTTTGATGCCGGCGCTGTGGCCGCAGTCGATGACGCGCTTGAGGTGATCGAGGGCGGCCTTGCGGTTTTTGGCGACCGTGCTGGTGGGGCTGTGGGCTTCGTCCGGCGAGACGGTGACCGCGGTGGATTCGAGACCGTTGTCGGCGAGGGCCTTGCCGATTTTCGCGAAGTGGGCTGGGTCGCTGGTATCGAAGATGGGGATTTCGACGCCGTCGTATCCGGTCTTTCTGAGTTCCTTGAGGATAGGGAACTGCTGTTCAACGAAGTGAGTCGTCCAGAGAAGGAGGTTGAAACCGATTTTCATGGTGGGCGGAGACTGGCGGGAGCCGTCGTGGTTGGCAAGTCAGGAATGCGGCTGGGCAGCGTGCTTTCAGCGGCCGCTGAGGACATAGCGTTTGTCGTCGGCCGGGCCCTCGCCGACGCGGCCCTGAACTTCCGTGAGGACCGAGACGAAGCCGCGCCTTGCGAGTCCGGCGCGGGTTTTCTCCTCGTTCCATTTCCGGATGGGGACGAGGACATGGGTGGTGTCGGGCGGGATGGCGGAGAGGCTGGCGCATTCCACGGTATGCGGGCCGAGGTAGAAGAGGAACGGCTGAGGACCTGGATAGAGGGCGGCGATGCGGCTGCCGGCTCCGGCGGCGGCGAGCAACTGGCGAGCGGGTTCGCGGTGTTCGTGGGTTTCGTTCCACTTGGGAATGATGAGGAAGCGCAGCTGCAGGACCGCGAGGAGCGTGACGGTGGTGGCCGCGGCGATGAGGCGCGCGGTGGTGCCGCTGGGTAGCCGGACCGCTGCCATGTAGAGGAGCCATGCGGCCACGGATCCAGCGTTCAGCCAGACGGCGTGGAGGCGGGCCGCCGCAAACGTTTCCGAAAGCGGGAGGAGTGCGCCGCAGAGGCACAGCAGGACCATGGCGGCGAGCAGACAGCGTTCGCTGATCCGCCAGCGCCGGGGAGGTTGTGCATCCGCGGTGCCGACTGTCTGTTTTTCGTCGAGCACGAGCAGCCAGACGGCCAGCAGAATGACCGGGGCAGCCAGTGGCAGCTGGAAACGGGCATGGGGTTCCGGAATGAGGGCAAGTGCCAGTCCGGGGAGCAGGCTGCCGAAGCCGAGTCCGGTGAGGAGCGCCTGCGAGCGGAGCGGGAGGATTTCCGCGGAGACCTTCCGGACCGGACGCCACCAGAGCAGGGCCAAAAGGGAAGGCAGCGCCAGGATGAGGATGGTTTCGAGAGGCGAGAGCATCCATCCCGCCAGATCGAATCGTTCCGGGGCGAGCCGTCCGAGAATCTGCTGGGACCAGACATCGGACTGGTCGCGGCCTCCGGGTGATTCTGCGGCGGCCACGGCGGCGCGGGAGCGCACCGCGAGAAGCCAGGGCAGGGGAACGAGGAACTGCAGGGCGAGGGAAGCGAGGTGCGCCGGTCTGCGGAGGAGTTGGAGCGATCCAGCCTGCCGCAGCGTGATGAGCACCATGGGGTAGAAGAAAAGGAGGAAGACCGGGCCTTTGGCGAGCGAGGCGAGTCCCATGAACAAGGCCGGTGGCAGCCAGAGCCGCCAGTGGTGGTATCCGCGTTCCCATGCAGCCGCCCAGAGGAGCACCGCCATGCCGTAGAGGCTCACGTAGAGCGCTTCGATTTCCGCGAGTCGTCCCTTTTCCACGAGTCCGCCGCAGGTGAGCGTGGCGACGGCGAGGAAGAGGGGAAAGCAGCGATGGTAGCCAGCGAAGGCGCGGCCCGTGAGCAGGGCCGCGGCCGACAGAGCGAGCACAGCAAGGGCCGAAGGCAGGCGGGCGGCCCATTCGCTTTCGCCCCCGTGGAGGCGGAAGCTCGAGGCGATGGCCCAGTTGATGAGCGGGGGTTTGCGGTGATAGGGTTTGCCCTCCGAGCGCGGCAGGATCCAGTCGCCGCTCTGAACCATGACGCGGGCCGGCAGGATGCGGCGGCCTTCTTCCCCCTTCAGTTCAAACGATCCGAGTCCCGGCAGGTACAGGGCAGCCCACAGGGCCGCGACGAGCAGCCACCATTTCCAGGGAATTCCGGAGCGGGTTTCCTGCATCAGCGACCTCCTTTCACCGAGGCAATGTAGGCGCGGGCAGCGGCGGAGAGTTCCCCGGCCACATCGGCACGCGCCTGAGCGAAGGGTGGCCGGAACCACGGGAACGAACCAATGACATCTGCGGTCACGAGAACCTCGCCATCGCAGGCGTGACCCGAGCCGATGCCGATGGTCGGGCATCTCGTGGCGGCGGTGATGGAGTCGGCCACGGAGGGAACGATGCCCTCGAGGACAATCGCGAGAGCGCCGGCTTCATCCAGGGCGCGGGCATCGTCGTGCAGCCGTGCTGCTTCTTCACCACTCTTTCCCTTTTTGCGGTAGCCGCCTTCCTCGCGGACGCTCTGGGGCAGCATGCCGATATGGCCCACGAGAGCGATGCCGTCGTCAATGATGGCGCGGATCTGCGGCAGCATGGCGGTGCCGCCCTCGAGTTTGACGCAGTCCGCACCCGCCTCCTGGAGCAGCCTCGCATTCCGCACGGCTTCCGCGGGAGTTTCGTACGAATGCCATGGAAGGTCCGCGCAGACCGGTGCGCGCTGCACGCCCCGGCAGACGGCGCGGACGTGATGCTGCATGTCCGCCATGGTCACGTCCACGGTGTCGGGGTAGCCGAGCACGACCATGCCGAGGCTGTCGCCTACCAGCACCATGTCGATGCCCGCTTCGTCGAGCAACCGGCCCGTCGGGTAATCCGCGGCCGTGAGCACGGCAATGCGCTGGCCCGCCGGTTTCAGCGAAGCGAAAGTCTTCAGTCGTGCAGTTCTCGGAGTCATGGGGCAGTCGAGCCATCGCGATTCCCCCAAGCGGTGCAATCACGGAGTCGTGGACGCGGCTTGCAGATCGGGGCTGCGCGGATGCGGGGATTGGCATAGAAAAGGAGCCATCATGATCCGAAACCTCAGCCGACGGCAGTTCAGTGGATTCCTTGCGGGAGGGGCGCTCGGCATGGTGGCGCGGGGTGAGGGTGTGGCGTCATCCGGGGCGGTGGCGACAGGACATCCCCTCGCGACGGAGGCGGCCCGTCGGGTGATGCGGAGCGGGGGCAATGCGGTCGATGGGGCGGTGGCCGCCGCGTTGCTGCTCGGAGTGGTCGATCCGGTCAATTCGGGTCTTGGCGGCGGCATCTTTCTGCTGATCCGCAGTCCGGACGGCAAGTTCACGGCCATTGACGGACGGGAGACGGCCCCGGCGGCGGCGAGCCGTGACATGTTTGTGCGCGATGGCAAGGCCGTGGCCGAACTCAGTCAGCAGGGACCGCTGGCGGTGGCGGTGCCGTCGCAGCTGGCGGCACTCGCCGAGGCCGCTGGCTCCTTCGGAACGCGGCCGCTCCGCGCACCGCTGCAGGAGGCCGCCCGGGTGGCAGCCGATGGCTTTGTGCCCGACCCCATCTTGCTGGCGCGCCTTGATTCCGTGCGTGCCCTGATGCCATCCTTTCCTGGGCTGGCGTCCCAGTTCGGCGGCGCGGCGGCGGGTTCACGGCTGCGGCAGCCCGACCTGGCGGCGACGCTGCGGTCGATTGCGGAAGACGGTCCCGATTGGTTCTACCGCGGCCCCTTTGCGGAAACGGTGGCATCGTGGATGCAGGAACATGGCGGGATTCTCACAGCGGCCGACTTTGCCGGCTACCGGACGGTGCGGCGCGATCCGATCGTCACGTCGTACCGTGGGTTTTCCGTGACTGGATTCCCGCCGCCCTCGTCGGGTGGTCTGCACATCGCGCAGATGCTGCGTCTCCTCGAACCCTTTGATGTGGCGCGGATGAAGCCAGCCGACCGCGCACACCTGCTGGTGGAAGTCATGAAGCTCGCGTTTGCCGACCGGGCGCGCTGGCTGGGAGATCCCGACCAGGCGAAGGTGCCGCGCGGGCTGCTCAGTGCGTCGTACCTGCGCTCGCTGGGAGAGGGGCTGCGCATGGACCAGGCTGCAGAGGTCGGCCAGGCGGGGTCGCCTCCGGATGCGGAAAGCGACATCTTCCGGCGGCACACCACGCATTTTTCCGTATGCGATGCCGCGGGTTGGTGGGTGGCGGCGACCGCCACGATCAACACGACCTTTGGATCGAAGGTCATCGTGCCGGGCACCGGCGTGGTACTGAACAACGAGATGGACGATTTTTCGGCGCAGCCGGGAGCCGCCAATGCCTTCGGACTGGTGGGTGCGGAGGCGAATGCCGTGGCTCCGGGGAAGCGGCCGCTGTCCAGCATGAGTCCGACGATTGTCTGTTCCGGGGGCGAGCCCATGCTGGCCCTGGGAGCGGCCGGCGGACCGACCATCATTTCGCAGACCCTGCTGCATCTGGTGGGTCTGATGGATCTGGGCCTTGCCGCGGACAAGGCCCTGCAGCAGCCGCGGATGCATCACCAATGGAAGCCCGATCAGCTCATGCTCGAGTCCGCCTTTCCTGCGGAGATTGCGGAGGAACTGGTCCGGCGCGGTCATAAGATCAAGAAAGGCAATGTGTTCGGTGTTTCGCAGATCACGGCGCGCGGCAGTGATGGGGTCCTGACGGCCGCGGCCGATCCGCGGGCCTCCGGTTCCGGTCTGGTGTGGTGAGTCATGGCGGCAGCGGACAGTTCCTGCTTGCGGCACCTTGATGCGGCCCTAAGGCCATGGTCGAATGAGTCTTTCCGCGTCATCGCCGCGCTGGATTCTGCGCCCGGTCAACGAGGATGACGTCCTGCGGGTGCGGGCCTGCACCGGCACCACCCTTTCTCCGCTGGTGCAGCGTCTGTTGGCACAGCGTTATCCGGGCAGCGAGGAAGCGGTGCAGCGTTTCCTGCAGCCGAAGCTGCAGGGGCTCAGCGATCCCTTTCTGCTGCCGAACATGGAAGCGGCCGTCGCCCGTTTGCTGCTCGCCATCGACCGGAAGGAACGCGTGGTGCTGTACGGGGATTACGACGTTGATGGGGTGTCCTCGCTCACCCTGCTGCGCACGGTACTGCGGGCCTACGGTCTGGAGCCGCGCTGCTTTCTGCCGCTGCGGATGGAGGAAGGCTACGGGCTTTCCCCGGAAGGGCTGCAGCGCTGTCTCGATGATGGCGGGATCGATCTGCTGGTGGCCGTCGATTGCGGCACCACAGCCAACCGGGAAGCCGAATGGCTCGCGGCGCAGGGCATCGAACTGATTATTCTGGATCACCATGAACCCGATCCGAACCGCGTTCCGCAGTGTGCCGCCCTTGTGAATCCCAAGCTCGGGCCGTCGTTTCATTTCCTGTGCAGCGCCGGAGTCGTCTTCAAGTTAGGACATGCCATGGCGAAGCGGAGACCGAATCCGGAGCTCGATCTCAAGGCGCAGCTCGACATTGTCGCCCTTGCGACGGTGGCGGACATCGTGCCGCTGGTGGATGAGAACCGCATTTTTGTGCGCAAGGGACTCGAGCAGCTGGAACTGCGGAAGCGGCCCGGACTGGCGGCGCTCATTGAAGTGGCCGGGGTCAAGTCGCCCCTCGACAGCATGGATCTGGGGTTCCGGCTGGGGCCGCGGCTCAATGCGGCGGGTCGCCTTGACACCGCACAGACGGCCCTTGATCTGCTGCTCTCCGCAAGCCGGGACGAAGCGATGACACTCGCGACCGCGCTCGACCGTCAGAACCGGGAACGTCAGGAAGTCGAGCATCTCATGCAGCAGCAGGCGCAGGCCCTTGCCGATGTCCTTGCGCAGGAAGGTCATGCTGGACTGGTGATTGCCTCCGAAGGCTGGCATCCGGGGGTGGTGGGCATCGTGGCGGCGCGACTCACCCGGCGGTACCACCGTCCGGTTTTTGTGATTGCGATTGATGAGCAGGGCATGGGCAAGGGCAGCGGACGTTCCGTCGAGGGACTTTCGCTGGTGGCGGCCATCGATGCCTGCCGCGATCTGCTGCTGGCAGGCGGGGGGCACGACGCGGCGGCTGGACTCGCGCTGCATCGAGATCGGCTGGCGGAATTCTCCACGCGCTTCCACGAACACATCCGTTCACAGATCCGCGGGAGCGAACTGGAACCAAAACTCCATCTGGATGCGGAAACCCGGCTGTCCGACCTGACGCTCGAATTCCTCGACGCCTATGAACTGCTGCAGCCGTTTGGTCAGGGCAATGCCCGTCCGGTGTTTCTGGCGCGCGGCATCCAGCCAGTGAACGAGCCGAGACTCCTGCGCGAACGGCACTGGAAATTTGAATTCTACCAGGAAGGCACCGTCAAAGGCGGGATCTGGTTCAACGGAGCGCACGATCCGCTGCCGCCGCCGCCGTGGGACATCGCCTTCTACGTGGACCGCAACACCTTCCGCGGCGAAACCCACGTACAGTTGCTCGTGCAGGCCATGCGGACCAGTGCGGCGGCGTGATGTCCGGAATGCCCGGCCGGACCGTCGGACTTGTCTTCTCGGTGTCCGGGTAGGGTACCCGGATCAGCAACTCATCACGCTGCGGTGCCGACTGACGCGCGGGCTGCCTGCCAGCGGATGGGCTCAGGGTCTTCGCCAGCTCTGCAACCTTGTCGGGGTGCGCGGATGCGAGTTGCGGCAGCACGTCCTCAAGGTAGGTGCGCGGATTGATTCCCATTCGCTTGCAGCTCTCCACAAGGCTCATGATCGCTGCCACCGCCGGCGCGGCTCCCTGACTGCCCACATGGAGCCCACTCCCTGCCGCGGAGCGGCTTGGCCATCCCGCCGCAGTCGGCATGCCGCATGGCCGCAGGCAATTTTTTCTTCCAAGGGCCAATCGGCCGGATGCTCTGCTCGCAGCGGTTATTGTCGATTTCCGTCACGCCGTTGCTGAGGCTTCTGCGGAGTTCGCTGCGCAGCCGCAGCGCGTAGGCACACGCCCGCGGGAGTCCGCTGCCGGGCAGCAGATCCGGATCCATCGCTAGCCGGTTCATTTCGCTCATGAGCGCGTCGGAAGAAGACGGCGACGTCATTGGCTGTGCCTCAACTCAGTCGACCGAACCGGGGGAGCCGCAGCCGCCCGCGAGCGCAAGCTTCCGCTTCCACCAGTGAAACGTGGAGAGGGCTATACCCTCGCGCCGGCAGAACGCGGCCATGCTCAAACCCGACGAACTCTACCTAGCCAGCAGACCGTGCCACCGCGCGGAACGATCGGAAACCGTGGACTCCATCATGCAGCCATCGTCAGCGCGAGACCCGCCCGCGCACCCTCAGGCCGACGTGCATTGCTGAAGCGTTAGCCATAGACTGCCAGCAGGCAGCCCCGAGGGAGTGAGCCACCCGCTCCAATCGCCCGTCAGCGCATGATCTCGGTGCCTTGCAGACAAAAGCTTTCCGGCAGCCAGCAGCTCAATCACGTCCTTGATGGCCTGGAGGTTCTTACCCCGTTTCTGCTGCCGTTTGATCTCCTTCTTGAACTGATGGGTGTGGACGATTCTCATGACTCCCAAGACGCGAAGAGGGCGTCCGTAGAACCGTGCTCCTCAATCTCCTCCCCGCGCTCCGCAGCAGACAAAGTCGCGGCGGTCAACTCGTTCGGAACTCGCAATTCGAGGGGTAATTCCCCACGCAACGAAATCTGGCGGTAAAGCAGCCGAATCGCCTCAGTAGGCGTCAATCCAAGCGAACGAAGCACGCGTTCCGTCGCTTCTTTCGTCGGCCCATCGATCCGCGCGTGGATGATGGATGAACCAGCCATGCGCAGACCGTATCACACACGATACACAAGGCCAGCAGCTCTTGCGGACTCGCAGGCCCTTCGTACCCCCACCGAGGTCAGGGCCGCGCACGTGCTGCACCGTGGGCGCTGACGGAACCGTCCACGCCGATCCCGCCGCCGCCGTGACCGTGTATTCCGCTGCACTCGTCCCGCCCGAGAACACCGCCTGCTCGTCACCGAAATCACTCCTCGATCACCACCGCCCGCCCCATCGCGACAACCGCCCGCGCCTCACCACCCGTCAGGGCAGCAAGAACCACGAACCGCATCAGCACCCAGCGCATCCCCGCAGCGTGCCCACCCGCCCCCACCTTGTCACCTGCGAGCTCGTCAGCAAAGCCAGCGCCAGCCACGTCAGTTGCGATGCGGCTACTCCGCGAA
>JBIICE010000192.1:0-7777 GCA_044239025.1 Verrucomicrobiales bacterium | reverse complement strand
ATTACAATCGTTCAAATATACGAAAGCGGTGCGGTGACGGATGCTCAAGGGTCGGGCGATACGCAATGTGGGGTCGACAGATGGACAGACCTTCTGGGGGCGTGCTCTGGGGTCGACAGATGGACAGACCTCCTGGAGGCGTGCTCCGTGGGGGTCGACAGATGGACAGACCTTCTGGGGGCGTGCTCTGGGGTCGACAGATGGACAGACCTCCTGGGGGCGTGCTCCGTGGGGTCGACAGATGGACAGACCTTCTGGGGGCGTGCTCTGGGGTCGACAGATGGACAGACCTCCTGGAGGCGTGCTCCGTGGGGGTCGACAGATGGACAGACCTCCTGGGGGCGTGCTCCGTGGGGGTCGACAGATGGACAGACCTCCTGGGGGCGTGCTCTGGGGTCGACAGATGGACAGACCTTCTGGGGCTCTCTTGCCTCGTCCATGCAGGAGACGCAGCGTGTGGTTCGGCGACCGCCTTCCTTCCATGCGAGGGTGAACTGGCTGTTGCCTTCGCTCCGGTTGATTGTGTAGATCCGGACCCGGGCTGGGCCGTTGCCGACCTCGATGATGCTGCGGCGGCGCTTGTGTTTCCTGATCATATGGCCAGGCGCTGCCGTCAATTTGTGTGGAATTCCTTGTGAAATTCCTGTTCCGGCCGCCCCGGAGTCGTTGTGACTCCCTGATTCTGAGGGAGCAGCGGCGCTGCTTCTTGGAGTTGGCGGAGAGGGTGGGATTCGAACCCACGGTACCCTCGCGGGCACGCCGGTTTTCAAGACCGGAGCCATAAACCACTCGACCACCTCTCCGTGAAGTCTCTGGGACTTGAGAAGGAAGATGGCGTGGAGTGGCTGGAGGGCAAGTTGAAATCGGGCCGACGGGAATGCGTGGGCTGCGGGGTGGTTTCCGGGGTGGAATGGTGGGGTGATGAGACACCTTTTTTGCTGGCTGACGATGATGGGAGCGGGGATGGTTGGAGGGGCGGAGCGGCCTGGGATTGTGCTGTGCATGACCGATGATCAGGGCTGGGGGGATGTGGGTTATGCGGGATTGAGGAAGGTGGCGACGCCCGAGTTGGACCGGATGGCGGCGGATGGACTGCGGTTTGAGCGTTTTTACGCGCAGCAGAGTTGTTCGCCTTCGCGTGCGAGTGCGATGACGGGGCGTCATCCGAATCGGATGGGAGTATTCTGGCCTGGCATGCCCATCCGGACCGGGGAGGAGATTCTGGCGCAGATGCTGGGTCGGATTGGGTATGCGACCGGACACTTTGGGAAATGGCATCTGAATGGAGTGGCCGGTCCGGGGAAAGTGATGAGGGAAGACGATGCGAGGTCGCCGCGGCGGCTGGGATTTGCGGAATCGTTTTCCGTATCGAACTATTTCGAGACCGACTGGACGTTTGGGCGGAACGGGGTGGCCGAGCGGGTGGAGGGTGATGGTTCCGAGGTGGTGGTGCGGGAGGCGCTGCGGTTTGTGGAACGCGAGCGCGGGCGACCGTTTCTGGCGGTGGTTTGGTTTGGGAGTCCGCACGTGCCGCACCAGCCGCTGCGTGAAGATCTGGCGGCGGCGGGAGGGTCGGGTTTTTATGGCGAGCTGCTGGCGGTGGACCGAGCGATGGGGCAATTGCGCCGCGGGTTGCGGGAGCTTGGGGTGGCGGAGCGGACCATGGTGTGGTTTTCGAGCGACAACGGAGGCTGGCAGGATCCGAAGGCTCCGGAGGCGCATGGAACCAATGGTGGTCTGCGGGGTCGGAAGGGAGACATGTGGGAAGGGGGCATCCGCGTCCCGGGGATTGTGGAATGGCCCGGCCGGATCCGGCCAGGAGTGACCGACGTGCCCGCCGGGTTGGTGGACATTGTGCCGACCGTACTTGAGGTGACCGGTGTGGTGCCCGTGAGGGTCGTGCCGATGGATGGGACGAGTCTGCTGCCGTTGTTTGAGGGTCGGATGCGGGAACGGGTCCGGCCGCTGGGATTCTGGCAGTACGTGGGGAACGGGCGCGGGATGGACGCTGATTCCGGTCCGGCGGCGTGGAGTGGTCAGCGCTTCAAGCTGGTGAAGCCGGGTCGGGGTCGGTGGGAATTGTACGATTTGGTGAGCGACCGTGGGGAGACGCTGGACGTGGCGTCACGTTATCCGGAGGTGGTGGAGAAGATGAAGCGGGAACTGGGAGCCTGGCAGCGTTCCGTGGTGGACAGTTACGAAGGAGCCGATGGGATTGCCCCGTGAATGGGTGCGGGCCGTCATCGATGCCGCGGGATGGTTTCAGGGCTTTGGGATCAGGGCAGTCTGGTGAAGCGCAGGCGGAAGAAGCCCCGCGGCTGCGTGGCGGCCGTGGCGGGAGCCAGCCAGGAGATCGAGCGCGAGCCGTCCGGGTTTCGGGTGGAGCCAGCGAGGGTCGGGCTGGGTGTCCATGTGAGGGCATCGGTGGACCATTCCGCGGAGACTGCGGCGTCGTCGTGACCGGCCGCTGTGCGTGCCGAGAGGAGAGGTGGGGTGTTGCCCGAGGGGTCGGTGGTGACCGAGAGGAAATCTGTCCTGGTGGCGGAGCGGGGATTGGATCCGAGGGCGTATTCGGCTAGTTCCGTGAGTCCATCGCCGTCCGTGTCCGAGGTGGGGTCGGCGAGCTGATGGGAAGCCAGCCATGAGGTCAGTCTGGTGCCGTCGTAGGAACCGGGGGAACCATTGCCGGATTGTCCGCTGCGCCAGTTTGCGGGGACCGCGTGGTCAGGGTTTGACCAAGGGGCGATGAGAACGAGCGGAAGGCCCGAGCCATCGGCTTCCGGGGGCCAGGGGAAGGCATCGTCGTAGGTGAATTCGCGGATGGGGGTACCTGCGCCGAAGCTCAGCCGGATGAGTTCGCCCGAGTTGGCGAGGTTGTCGCCCTGCTGCCATGATCCGGCGATGAGGGTACCTGCGGGCAGCGGTCCGTAGCGTGCGGTGAAGGCGGCCGGATGGCTCACCACGACAGTGCGCTGGCCTGGAGCGAGGGAAGTGACCGCGCTTGTGGCGAAGTCGAAATCGATGCCCTTGGTGAAGCGGACATCCGAGAGGTCGAGTGGGGAAGAACCGATGTTGAGGAGTTCGATCCATTCGAAGTCCGAGGCATTGGTGGACGCGGTGAGTTCCGCGCCGGCGGGGTCGGCCGGGTGGTACATGAACTGGGAGACCGCGAGAGAACTGCGGTAGAGAGAGACATCCGGTTCTGCGGCGAGGAACTGGACCGGAGCGCTCCAGTGGCTCCAGCGTCCTGTGCTGTCCTTGTGGCGCACGCGGACGCGGCAGGTGGAGCCGGGGCGGGCGGAGACGGCCGGGATGGTGATGCTGGGAGAAAAAGCCGTGATTTCCGGCGAGGTCCATGAGGCTTCGATTTCATACTTCCGGCGATCCGTGCGGTTGTAGCGGTTGAAGCCCGGGGCGGCGGGATCCGTGATTTCCGCGAGGCGCCACTGCATGGCAGCAAAGGTGGCTCCGTTGCGTCCCGTGAAGGGGCCCGAGGAGAAGTTGAGAGCGTTGGTTGGGATCGGTGCCGAGCCCGTGGTGGTGCGGGAGGCGGTGGGGGTCGCCGGGGCGAGGTTTTCGTCCGTGGCCGTGAGGATTTGTGAAGTGATGACGCTGCGCCGTGTTGTGATGTAATTCTTGAGCGTGGTGATCATGCCCGCGAAGGTGCCGGCTGGGGAACCCGCGCCGGAATTGCCGATGCCGTCGGGTGCGTCTGCCGAGCGCTGGTAGAAGCGGCCGTGGCCGGCTTTGCTGCCATTGACCGCGGAGGAGATGAGGATGGGGTGATAATCCCAGAGGGCGCGGTCGGCGTCCGTGAACGACAGTTGGCCAGGCTGGTAGATGACCGAAGCCATTTCGTCGATGAGGAGGCCGGTCTGTTCCGAGTTCCAGAGGAGGTCGAGGATTTCGCGGACGCGGTTGCGGTGTTCCGTGCGGAGGGCCGGGATGCCGGTGGTCGAGCCATTGCCGAAGACGCGGGTGAAGAACGGTTCCGTGGAATTTCCGCTGGGCGGCAGACCGGCGATGCCGCTGTCGGCGCGGTACATATTGTCGGCCCAGGTGAGGTCGAGGTCCCAGGGAACCTGCTGCCATTTGCCCGTGTCCGGGTTATTGAAGTAGTAGTAGTTCTTGCCGTCGCCGATGTCGTAGTGGTGGATGCAGTCGACGATGGCGCGGTAGTTGTAGTAGGCCGGCAGGTCCGCATTGGTGCGCCACCATGTTTCCGTGGGGGTGTATGCCTGGAAGGCAGTGAGGTCTGCCTTGTTCTTCGGCTGGCCGGGGCCCTGATTATTCAGTTCGCCGGTGCCGCCTTCCATTTTGTAGAGGTTGCCATCCGGGAGATTGTGTTCGTCGAGGAACTGCCCATCCGGCTGTTCGATGGCGAGGTAGAGGCCTTGGAAATCATCATCGAACTGCGATGGGGTGCCGTTGGTTTCGCTGGGGCGCGAGATGATGCGGAAGTGAGCGAACTGGGTGTGATTGGCGGCGATGCCCGAGAGCTGGAAGAGTCGGAAGCCGACACTTTCGAAGAGCCCCTGTTCGCCGCGGTAGAGGAAGTCGCCCTGCTGGATGCAGGACGAGAAATTGAGTTTTTTCCAGCGCTGGTCGTAGGGTCGGCCGTAGTTGTCGGCCGCTGCGAAATCGTGGCCGCGGTTGAAGTCGAATTTCCACATGTTCTTGCCCATGGAGAAGCGCCAGACGCCGCCGCGCGCGCGGAAGCGGATGTGGTCGTAGACCCTGCCGCGGTGGCAGAGCGCGCCCTTCCAGTTATAGAGGCTGTGGCCGTACTGCGGGCCGGCGGGCTGGCTGGAGCCATCCGCCCTTGTTACGGGAACCGACTGGGCGTTGGCGTGTTCCGTGGTGGTGGTGATGAGGTGGTACGGGGGAACTGAAGCGAGCAGGTCAGCGGGGAAAGTCTGCGTTGGGGTGACGCCCGGGCGGTTGGCTCCGGTCCATGCCGGGAGGGTTCCGTAGACGAAGTAGGCGAAGTTCGGCTGCGGGTCGTCAGCGTAAGGGGCGCGGATCTGGAGTCCGGTGGAGTCGGCGGCGCTGATGCGGTAGCGGATGAGGCGGCGGTGCTGCTGGACGGCAGCCGGGATGATGGCGGAGAAGGTGCCGTCGCTGGCGGTGGCGTCGCCCTCCGTGCCTGTATCGATCATGGGGACAGTGGTCCATGAAGCGGCCGCCTGGAAGCGCGGGTCACTGTCCGTGATGAAGTTGCCTGGTTCGACGATCTGATAGGCGAGCGAGACCGAGGTGGTGCCATCGGGATCGGTGATGCGGGCAGTGATGGCAACCGGTTCGCCGGGGCGGGGCCATTCTGCCGGGGTGGTGGTGATGGGGATGTGATTGACCTGGCGGATGGCCGGTGGGCTATTGGTGGCGAGATTGCCATTGGGGGCGAGCGGGGTGGGGCCGGCGCCGACCGCGCCGCCGTTGAATTTCAGTTCGGCGTCGAGGTAGAAGTCGCCGCTGCCATTGAGGGAGGTATTGAGAGCGTGGATGGCGAGGACATTGGTTCCCTGACTGAGGATGGCGTTGGGATTGGGGATGGTGACCACGTCCGGGACCTGGTGTTCGTGGTTACGGCCGGCGGTGCCATTCCAGGGGACGAAGGTACCTGCGGCGGGTCCCCATCGGGCGACTTCCACGCCATTGATCCATGCGATGGCACCGTCGTCGTTGAGAATCGAGAGAGTGAGCGGACCCGGGACGGGGCCTGCGAGAGTGAAGGTGTGGCGGAGATGGATGCCCGAGTATCCTGGGGGCGAGGTCGGCTGATTCATGTCCGCGAGGAGCGTGTCGACGGTTTCCCCGTAGCCGAAGGGAGCACCGCCTGAGGTCGAAGTGAGCCACGAGGCATCCTCGGTAAAGTCCGTGCGACGCCACGCTTCGACCGGGTCGGATGGTTCGCTGGTGGACTTGCGGTAGCGCCAGCCCGGGCTGCCAAGGGGGACGTAGGAGACTGGCTCGCGGAGAGAAGATCCGCCATCGCTGCGGCGCCAGTGGCCCCCGAGGTCGTTGTCGAGGTTGGGGTTGATGAGTTCGATCGAGTAGTTCGGGGGGTCGCCGACGGTGGGCCATGGGAAGCCGAGGCTGTAGGTGACCTCGTCGATGGTGCGTCCGGCGGGATCGCGCAGGCGGATGGTTTCGCCGCTGTTGCGCAGGCGGTTCCAGCGAGGGGCGGCCTGATCCTGCCATGAGATGACCGACGGTCCCGATTTGCCCCAGATCTGCTGAATGGTGGCGGGGTCCTCGCAGACGAGGAGGAAACCGCCGGGAGGGATCACTGAGCCTGGCGGGATGCGGAAATTGATGCCCGCGTCGAAGAAAGATCCGGAGAGGTCGACTGGTTCTGTGGCTGGGTTGTGGAGTTCGATGAACTCGCTGTGGATGGTGGCGTCGTCTTCGGCGAAGTGGATTTCGTTGATGACGACCGAGGGAGGGGAGTAGGCGGTGGTGGTGAACGAGAGGGAGGCGGGTGCCCATGACGTACCGGCGGCATTCGTGGCGCTGGCGCGGAAGAAATAGGTGGTGAGCGGATCAAGGGGCGAGACGGCGCGGCTGAAGGCAGCCGATTGAGTACCGAGGTCGTAGGCGAAGGCCCATGCGGTCGGGTTGGTGCCGCCGTCGCGCGTGCCGAGGTGGAGCGTGACCCGTGGAGAGTCGTTGCCCGGGTCGAGGATCTGGCCGCGGAGGGTGGCACTGATGCCACCGATGCCGGTGGCGGGCAGGGCTGTGAGAGTGGCCGGGGTGGGAGTCGGCGTGGAGAACGTGGCGGCGCTCGTCCACGCCGTTCCGGCCGGGTTGGTGGCACGGGCGCGGTAGTGGTACGTGGTGCCTTGCGAGAGGCCGGTGATTGTGCGGGTGACCGTGCCCGTCTGCGGGCCTGTGGCGGTTTCGTTTTCCCATGCGCCTGAAGTTCCGGCATCGCTGCGACCCCAGAAGAACGAGACGTCCGGGGACGACGAGCCCGGATCGGTGAGTTGGGCGGAAAGGGCGGCCGAGGTCGCCTTGACGTCCGTGGCGGCGAGGATGGTGATGGCGGGCGGGGTGGGGGCTGGTTGAGCGGCCTGGAAGTGGGCGAGGATGCGTGCTGGGCTGAGGGCGGCTGGATAGAGTGCGACTTCATCGATCCAGCCATTGAACCAGATGGTGCCCGCGTAGCCCGGGGCACCGGTGTGGTTGGCTCCGAGGAACATGTCGGCATTGGCCGAGAAGCTCTGGGCATTGGCCTGGCTGCCGCGTTCCGCGCCATCGACGTAGAGGCGGATGAGGCCGCCCGCGCGGGTGTAGACGATGTGATGCCATTCATTGAGGGAGGCATTGAACGAAGGCAGGGCACCGTTGTGCCAGCCACCGACGGAACCGGCTGCGGCGTTGTTCAGGAAAATGCCGAAATCATTGGCGTTCTTGTAATTGAAGACATCTCCGCGGGAGGTCACCGGCGTGCGCGCCCATGCTTCCACCGAGAAGTCCGCCGTCCCGAGAGCGAAGGCCGTATCGCCCGCGATTCTGACGCGCGACGACGATCCATTGAAGAGGCCGCAGGTTCCGAGGGCAGGGAAGGCCGAGGGTTGGCCCAGCGTGACATTTTCACAGGTTCCGTTCTGGGCGGGAGGGGCCGAGTCCGCCGCGAGGGTGCCTGAGGATTCGTCGAGGTCCCAGTAGGCGAGCGGGTTATCGGCGAGAATGGCATTGCGGTAGGCGGGCGATCCGGCGTGGCAGGGCAGGATCGCTGTGGCGAAGGCGAGGAAGAACGGGAGACGGCGCATGG
>JBIICE010000191.1:0-7869 GCA_044239025.1 Verrucomicrobiales bacterium | reverse complement strand
TTGATGTCGATGAAATCCGGCTGCTTCCAGTCAATCACCTTGCGGGCCGCCTCGGCCATCGCCTCGGGATTCGAACCAAACAACTGCACCCCCAGCGGACGCTGCGCGTCATCAAACTCCGTGTACTTCCGCGTCCGGTCATCCCTCCGGATGATCCCCTCGCTGCTCACAAACTCGGTCACCATGACATCCGCCCCCAGCTCCTTGCAGAGCCGCCGGAACACAAAATCAGTCACCCCCGCCATCGGAGCGAGATAGAGCGGCGCACGGGAACCTGACAGCCACGGAAGCATCACCTCCGCATATCCCGGATCCGCGGCTCTGCAATGCCTCCCATGACCCCAGCCGCAGATTGACCACGCACCGCGCCCGGTGTAGCGCCTCTCCAGCTCTGATCTCATGACCCTCATCGACGGAAAAGCCGTATCCACCAAAGTCCTCGGCGAATGCCGCACGGAAATCGATGCCCTCAAGGCCGTCGGCATCCACCCCGGCCTCGCGGTCGTCATCGTCGGTGATGACCCCGCCTCGCAGGCCTACGTCGGCTCGAAAGTCCGTACCTGCCGAGAACTGGGCATGCACTCACAGCACCTCGCCCTCCCTGCCTCCACTTCCCAGGAGGAACTGCTCGCCATCATTCACTCGCTCAATGCGGATCCCGCCATCCACGGCATCCTCGTCCAGTCGCCCCCACCGCCGCACATCAACGAGGCCGACATCGTCCGCGCCATCCGACCGGACAAGGATGTCGATGGCTTCCATCCGGAAAATGTCGCGAAACTCACCATGGAGTCGCCCGACGCCTTCGTTCCCTGCACTCCGCTCGGCTGCCAGCGGCTCCTCCTCGAATACCAGATCCCCACGGCCGGAGCGCGCGTCGTCATCATCGGCCGCTCCATGATCGTCGGCAAGCCGCTCGCACTCCTCCTCATGGCCCGCGGCCCCGGAGGCGATGCCACCGTCACCATCGCCCACTCCCGCACCCGCGACCTTCCCGCGGTCTGCCGCGATGCGGATATCCTCATCGCTGCCATCGGCCGACCCCGCTTCGTCACTCCGGAGTTCATCCGGCCCGGAGCGGTCGTCATCGACGTCGGCATCAACCGCGTGCCCGATCCCTCGGCCAAAAACGGCTACCGCATCACCGGCGATGTCGATTTCGAAACCGTGGCCCCGCTCTGCTCGGCCATCACCCCGGTCCCCGGCGGCGTCGGTCCCATGACCATCGCCATGCTCATCAGCAATACCCTCAAAGCCGCACGCCAGCAGCACGGACTCCCCGGCACCCGGGCCTGAGGCTCTGGTTTCCCTTGCCTCCCCCGCGCCCGACCGCTTACTTCTCCATGCCTCCCCATCACGGGCAGGTCCATCTTTCACCCCCCCAAAAACACCCCACTATCATGAGCCGCAAAATCCGCATGGGCATGGTCGGTGGTGGCCGCGGTGCCTTCATCGGCGCCGTCCACCGCATCGCCGCCGCAATCGATCAGCAGATTGAACTTGTCTGCGGCGCCTTCTCCTCGGACCCGGAACGCTCGAAGGCCTCCGGAGCCGATTTCTTCCTGCCGGCCTCCCGCTGCTACGGAACCTTCCAGGAAATGATCGAAAAGGAAAAGGCCCTGCCCGCCTCGGAACGCATGGACTTCATCTCCATCGTCACGCCGAACCACATGCACTTCCCGCCGGCGAAGCTCGCCCTCGAAAACGGTTTCCATGTCCTCAGTGACAAGCCAGCCTGCTTCGACCTCGCGGAAGCCAAAGCCCTCGGGGATATCATCAGGGCCAGCGGCCGACTCTACGGTCTCACCCACAACTACACGGGCTACCCGCTCGTCAAGGAAGCCCGTGACCTGATCCGCGCCGGCAAACTCGGCAAAATCCGCAAGGTGGTCGTCGAATACCCCCAGGGATGGCTCGCCACCAGACTGGAAGCGAGCGGCCAGAAACAGGCGGGCTGGCGGACCGACCCCTCCCAAAGCGGTGCGGGCGGCTGCGTCGGTGACATCGGCACCCACGCCGAAAACCTCGCCGAATACATCACCGGTCTCAAAATCTCGGAACTCGCCGCGGACATCACTTCGTTCGTCGATGGCCGCCTCCTCGATGACGACGCCAATGTCCTCCTGCGCTTCGAAAACGGAGCCAAGGGCGTCCTCCATTCCTCCCAGATCTCCGTGGGCGAGGAAAATAACCTCAACATCCGCGTCTATGGCGAACTCGGCGGCATCGAATGGCATCAGAACGAGCCCAATACCATGCTCGTGAAGTGGCTCGACCAACCCATGCAGGTCTACCGCACAGCCAATGGCTACCTCGGGAAGAATGCCGCCGCGGCCACCCGCACTCCCCCCGCTCACCCGGAGGGCTACCTCGAGGCCTTCGCCAATATCTACCGCAGCTTCGCTAACCACATCCGCGACTTCGAAGCCGGTACCACGCCGGACGAAATCACCCTCGATTACCCGAAAATCGAGGACGGCATCCGCGGCATGGCCTTCATCGAAGCGGTCGTCGCTTCCTCCAGGGCCAATGCCGCATGGACCCGGCTCCATGCCTGAGCATTCCATCAGCATTCCCTGAAACGGCAGGCCGTTCTCTCTTCGCGGGAACGGCCTGTCGCTCTTTACCCGCCATCGCCATGCACGAAACCCTTCTCCCCCAGCTGACCAAGGCCCGCGACTGCAGTGCCCGCGCTCTTCTTTCCGAACGCGCCCAAGGGGGATGGTGGGAAGGAGAACTTTCGGGCAGCGCTCTCTCCACGGCCACGGCCATCATCGCCCTGCAGCTGGCCGGCGGACCCTTTGAACAGGTCCTCATCCAGCCGGGTCTCGCCTGGCTCATCCGGACCCAGACAGCAGAAGGCGGCTGGGGCGACACGACGGCCAGTCTGCCGAATCTTTCGACGACCCTCCTGGTCCTCTCCGCCCTTCAGCTCTGCGGCCAGTCAGACCACGCCACCGCCGTCTCGCGAGCCCGCGCATGGGTGGAACAGCGCACGGGCAGCCTGTCCCCGGCCGACCTCGCCAAGGCCCTCGAAGGCCGCTACGGACGCGACCGCACGTTCTCGGTTCCCATCCTCATGGCCTGTGCCATCGGCGGGGTCCTCGGCCCGGAACCGGACTGCTGGCAGCATGTTCCGCAGCTCCCCTTCGAACTCGCCGCACTTCCCCGTCAGTGGTTCGCCACCCTCCAGCTCCCGGTCGTCAGCTACGCGCTCCCTGCCCTCATTGCCATCGGCATCGTCCGCCTCCACCACGACACCGGACACTCGCCCCTGAGCGCCTTCCGCCGCTCGCAGCGCCAGCGCACCCTCCAGCTCCTCTCGGAAATCCAGCCGGAAAGCGGAGGATACCTCGAAGCCACGCCACTCACGGCCTTCGTCACCATGGCCCTCGCTTCCGCCGGAAAACGCCGCCACCCAGTCGTCCGCAACGCCCTCCGCTTTCTCACGGTCTCGGCCCGACCCGATGGTTCATGGCCCATCGACACGAATCTGGCCACGTGGCTGACCACACTCTCGGTCAATGCCCTCGCTTCCATCCCCGGCACCCCGTTCGATACCCGTCCCCAGGTCGCCGACTGGCTGCGCGCCCAGCAGACGCATGAAATTCACCCGTACACCCTGTCGGCTCCCGGCGCATGGGCATGGACCGATCTCCCCGGCGGGGTCCCGGACGCGGACGACACGTCCAGCGCGCTCCTCGCACTCGCCACCCCGGGCATGGGCCAGCACGACGATGCCGCGGCACGCGGACTCCAGTGGCTCATCGGACTCCAGAACCGCGACGGCGGCATCCCGACGTTCTGCCGCGGTTGGGGCACGCTGCCATTCGACCGCAGCACGCCGGAAATCACCGCCCACGCCCTCGCCGCCCTGCAGACATGGCGGCACCTCACTGTGCCCGGCACCAAAAAAGCCATGAAGGGCATGCTCCGCTTCCTCGCTCAGTCGCAGCAACCGGACGGTTCATGGATCCCTCTCTGGTTCGGCAACGAACACGCCCGCGAGGAATCCAATCCGGTCTACGGAACCGCCACGGTCCTGCACCACCTCAGAAATGTCCCGGAGACGGAAGTCCTTCAGCAGCGCGCCGCTGCCTACCTGACTTCCGTACAGCGCCGCGATGGATCATGGTCGGGAGCGGGCCAGTCTTCCGGTCCGGCTTCCATCGAGGAAACGTCCGTCACTCTGCTCGCCCTCGCCTCAGCCCTGCCACGCCATTCCTCCCACGACGAGATCCTCCGCCGCGGGGCCGCGGCCCTGCTCACGCTGACAGGCAATGGACACGATGCCCCCGCCAGCCCCATCGGACTCTACTTCGCCAGACTCTGGTACCACGAGCGGCTCTACCCGAGGATCTTCCAGACTGCTGCCTTCGCCGCCCTCGTGAACCGCTGGCAGTGATCCGGAAGCCGGAAAAGTCCTGCGCCCAGCCTCACGGCACCCGCAGCCGGATGTAGTCCGCCGGATCAACCCCCGCCACCCCATCGGTCCGGAAGGTGGCCCACTCCCAGCCCGTCTCAAGCGACGGCAGCGACAACTGCGCCTGCACCGCCGCACTCTCCGCGGCCCCCAGCTTCGTCACCACCACCCGATCCCAGGCCTGCAGGTCGTCGGAAGCCTCCACCGCATAGCTCACTCCATCCCGCTGCGCGGTCTGCCGCGACCCGCTGGCCGCAAACACCGCGCCGGCACGCACGGGTACAGTGAAGGTCAGGGCTCGCCCGCCCGCGAGTTCATGCACCCACGGAAAACTCTGCGGCACGGAACCACCACGCACCGGATCCGAACCCACCGCGAACTCCATCCCATTGACCACGCCATCGCGGTCCGGATCCGCTCCGGTGGCCGCATCGGCCCCTGTCAGCCCATAGCCGGCTGCCCACGATGCAAAGGGCCCCGCACCGCCCTCCACCACGCGGACCACGCCATCGGCCGCAAACTGAGAAGTATCCCAAGCCAAGCCTGCCGGAAGCACCGCCGCCGCGAAGTCAAAGGATGGCTGCCCGCTCCGCAGCGCCGCATCGACCAGGTCAAACGAATCTCCGGCCACCGGCACATAGCCGGCCAGCACCACGGCCACCGTCCCCGATGTCACAAGGGGACCCGACACCGCCAGACGGTCATTCGTCCCCGGACCGGCAATCTCCGCCACGTAGCGCGTCCCCGCCCCCAGGGTCAGACCACCGCTGAAGTTCAGTACCGCAGGATCTGCCGAGCCAACCAAGCCGGTGCCCGGAGCCACCCGTCCACCCGACTGCACCGCAACATCGGAACCAACATTACCATCACCACTGAGCACCCCACTGCCCTTCACGGTCACGGCTCCGCCAGCCAGTTGCCCGCGCACCGTGAGCACACCCTCATTCACTTCCGTGCCGCCGGCCGGATCCGCTGCACACGTGCCGAGCAGGCTGAGCGTGCCCAGTCCGGTCTTCACCAGACTGCCACTTCCGCCGAGGTCGGCCGCCACGGTCGTCTGCGTCCCCTCCGCGATCCGGAAGGTCCGCGCCCCATTGAGCAGCACGACGTTCAGGTTCGGTCCGCCATAGCCGGCATTCGAAACCGTCACGTTCCCGGTCGCCGTGAAGTCGCCGGAGAGATCCAGCGTCGCATCCTGCGCCCCCGTATTGAACTTCACCTGAATGTCTCCACCGGCCGCCCGGATTCCGCCCGGACCAACGTACAGCACGGATGGCCCGGCACTGCCCGCAATCCGCACAATCGCACCAGCACTCAGCGCAATCTCCCCCACCGTGGCCGAATGCCCGCTCGCGACCCCAAAAATCCCCGAGCGCACGTCCGCCAGCCCAGTCACCACCATGTTCTGCCGCATGATGAATTGCCCAGTCGCCACCGGTGGCTGCACCAACACCCCGGCAATCGTCTCGCTGGCCGTCTGCACCGGCACGGAATCGGCCGACGTCCCCGTAAAACTCACCTGCGCCGTATCGGGAATCTGCTCGGGCGACTGCAGCGCAAGGGTCGCTCCTCCCGTAATCACAAGGTCGCCGCCCATCGCATTCACCCCAGCCACCTTCGCCAGCTGCAGCTGACCACCCGATACCGTGGTCGGCCCGCTGTTCGTGTTCGCCTCCGCTCCCGTCAGTTGAAGATTCCCGCCGGATGACGTCAGCGCACCCGGGCCGGAAATGACACCGCCGAAAATGCCTCCGCCAGATACCGTGGCCGCGGACATCAGCCGCAGCGATCCTTCGCCCGCCACCGACCGCAGCACCACCCCATCAGGACGGTTGGCTTCCAGAATCGCTCCCGCCGCCACCGTGACCGGACCACCCAGCGACCCCACCCCGGCCGTGACCCCGTCCCCAATCACAAGACGCCCGCCATTCACGAAACTGGCACCGGAGTTCGTGGACTGACCACTGTGCGCAAGGGTCAGGGTCCCTGTTCCCGATTTCACAATCCCCGCCGCCCCAGCCAGATGCCCCGGACCACTCCATCGGTATTCCCTGGCGGAATTGTCCACGGTGATGCTGACGGGCGACAGCGGCCCAGCCAGCTGCACGGTCGTCGGCCCGCTCGCACTGTCGTCAAAGGTCACGCTGTCTGTCCCGGGCGGACCTTCGACATACGTCCCCGGCCCGGTCGCGGCGGCCCAGTTGGCCGTACCCTGCAACCCTGTGCCGGACGCATCCGCATCCCATGACCCATTCACATTCCCCCGCCACGTGATCCCACCCGCGGAAGTCACATTCAGCCCAATCACCCCAAGAGCCGGCTGATTGACCAGCGATCCCTGCACTCGGAAGGGCATCGACAGGGTCAGTGCGCCCGCCCCGAGTCCGCCCAGGCTGCTGTAGCCAATCAGTGGCACCGGGGCAGCCGTCACCCCGAGCTTGCCGCTGACCTTCACCACGGTCGGGGCCTGCACGTTGAAATTCCCAGCCGACACCACGGGAGCTGTGGGATTCCCCGTCAGCCCGGTGTCGAGCAGCAGCGTGGCTCCCGTGGCCGACCCTGCCGTCAGATCACTGACCAGCAACGTGGCCCCCGCCGCGGCCGTCCGCACCCCAAACACCGCATTGTCTCCCACCGTGACCGCCCCGCCACCCAACTGCGCGGTCGTCACGGTCAGGTTTCCCTCCGCGACTTCGAGCGGAACAGTATGCGTATTCGCCCCGGTCATCTCCACAGTGCCCGGACCTTCCTTCCGCAGCACGGGATTCGCATAACCCGTCGGATAGCCACTGACCACCCCGCCGATCGAGAACACGTCCTGCTCACCCGCAAAGAGCCGGACCAAGGCATCGGCCCCGCTGCCGGCCGCACTGCCCGTCAGGGTCCCAAAGGCCATCGTGCCATTGTGCACCGCAACACCCGCCCCCGGAATGTCAGCACCGAAGGTCACATCCATCGAATGCGTCCCTGCCACCGTAGCGCCCGTCGTCGTCAGCGCCCCGGATGTTGTCACCCCATTCGCCGCAAGGAATACCCGCCCCAGGTGGTTCACCGATCCGGTCACACCAAGCCCGATCGGCCTGCTATTGTTCGCATGAATCCGGATGCCGCCCCCGCCGTTCGAAAACGACCGCATCTGCTGCGTCGCGGAGGGATTCACAAAGAGATTGATCGTCGCGTTGCCGGCATGCTGCAGCTGCCCGGTTCCCGTGGTCAGTGATGTCCGGAAATCGGCAGGGCCATTCCCCAGCACCTGAAGATTCCGGTTGCCCGTGGCACTCGAGGCCCCGCCAGCAAGCACGAGGCGCCGCCCATCGCCCACACTGATCACGGGCTGACTGTTGTTGCCGCCGCCCGCATCGTTCAGGTTCAGCAGCTGATTAAGGGTCACGGTGCCTGACCCGGCGTCAAGCGTGACCGCTTCGAGGACGGCTGTTCCGGTGTCG
>JBIICE010000190.1:0-7892 GCA_044239025.1 Verrucomicrobiales bacterium | reverse complement strand
CTGGCATTGGCTTCGGCGAGGATGGCCTCGAGGCCACGGCGGATGGCGGCCTGGCGCTTGAGAGTGCTGGCGGAATCGATGCTGGCGTGGAGGGAATTGGCGAGGCCGGCGATGGAGATCGAGAAGACCGTGAGGGCGATGATGATTTCGAGGAGGACGTAGCCCTGCTGCCGGGCTGGGGGAGATGTGGGCGCGGGGGAACGCCGCTGGGGGAGGCGGCGGGGCGTCATGGCAGCGCAGGGAGGGCGCGGGTACGTTCCGCGACGAGTTCACCGGTGAGGGCATCGAAGTCCGCTTCCATTTCACCGTGGTCCGAGCGGAAGCGGATGGAGGCAGGAGCCGTGAGGCCGGCTGGTTGGAAGACCCAGCGGCGCATGCTGCCACTGTCGAGGACATCCCATTCCCCATCTCCCCAGAAGAGCACGCCGCATTGGGTTTCGCTGTCCACGGGGATGGAAACGGTCCATGGGGCTTGCCATGGCGGCGGCGTGGATGAGGTCACCTCCTCCGAGCCGGGGGCAGCGAACGACTGGCTGACGAACTCGGTTTGTTCCGGTGGGGTGCGCAGGATTTCGAGGGCGTCGAGGAAGTCCTCCAGCTTCCGGTAGGGATACATGACCGGGCTGGCGTGAATGCCCCGGGGTTCGAAGACGATCTGATAGGAACGGTGTTCGCGGATGGCGCGGGAGCGGGCTTCCTGGATGAGAGAGGCGAGCGACTGGATGGGCTGGCGGAATTTTTCGTCTTCGCGCAGACCGCGGAGGACCGGGAGAGAAGCGGCGGCGATGACTGCGATGATGGTGAGGGCGAGGACGATTTCGACGAGAGTGAACGCGGCGCGGCGGTGCGGCCGGCGTCTGTCCTGAAGAGTGCTGCGGAGAGGGCCGGGCACGGTCATTCCCTTGTGGCGGAAGCTTTCCAGTTTCCGATGTCATCAGCGCTTTCGACGCCGTCCTTGCCGAGCGAGAAGACATCGTACTCCGACTTGCTGCGTTTCGCGGGGTAGGCGTACTGGAATTCCCGGTTCCATGGATCCTTCGGGATTTCCTCGAGGAGCTGGATCCAGCGTGCGGGGAGCGGTTCGAGGGTGGGTTGCGATACGAGAGCCTTGAGTCCCTGTTCGGTGGTGGGCGGGGCCTGATTGCGTGCATCGTAGACTTTGAGCTGGGTGATGACGTTTTTGATATCCGCTTCGACGCGGGTTTCCTTGGCGACATCGACGGTACCTTTGATCTTGTAGATGGCAGCGGCTCCGAGGACCGCGATGATGGCGATGACGAGCACGATTTCGACGAGAGTGAAAGCGAGCTGGGATCGGCGCAGGCGGCGGCGGCGCAGGTTAGTCCGGGATATCATCCTTTCCCCTACGGCCTCAGGCTGGGGCCTTTTCATTTTCCGGCCATTGGCCTCTCACGCAGTCGCGGATGGCAGGGAAGGCCGTGGTCCTGGGAATTGTCAGGATGAGGGGAGCAGCGTGGTTAGTTCCTGCGGGGAAACCGGGGCTTCGCGCAGGCTGAAGTCGATGACGACGACATAGCCTCGGGTGAGGCCGTGGAAGTGGAGCCTGCGGACGAGATCGTCCTGGGCGCTGGAGGAACGGGAACCATCGCCCTCGTTCCATGATTCCGGAGTGGTGAGGCATCCATGGGATGGGCTGATGGGGAACCATGGCTGACCGCGGTGCCATGAGGGATCGATGGTGGTGCCGTGGGCGATGATTTCGGAGCGTCCGGCCATGCCTGCGAAGAACGCTTCCCAGATGGGGGGCCATGTCTGCCATGACGGGGGCAGGAGGCTGGCGTAGGCCTGTTCCGACATGGCTTCCGGAGACTGCGGAGAGAAGAAGAAGCGGTGGGCGGGGAATTCGAAAGGCAGGCTCAGCTGGAGATTGGGTGTGGGGCCGATGTAGCGGTTCGAAGAGACGGCCAATCCATTCCATGCGTGGATGCCCTGCGGTGTATTGCCATTGGTGATGACGCCCGGGAGAGCACTGACCGAGCGGGCGAGTTGAGGCACCGAGAAGAGAGAACCGTCGGCGTGGCGTGCGAAGGAAAGGTCCGGGAGGCGGAGGATGGCGCGGCCGGGCCAGTCGCGGTTATGACGCTGGAGCGAGAAGATAACAGGGATGCCATGGGTGAACGGAGCCGTGAGGAGGGCGCGGAGGTCAGGCAGATTTCCGAGCCACGACTGGCGGGCGGTGGCATCGAGTTGCCAGAGGAGGACACGGAGAATGGGGTGCTGAGAAGCCGACGGGAACTTTGCGGTCACGGCCGGGATCCATGCGGCGGCGCGCTCCGGATCGTTGCGCGTGACGTGATGGACCGCCATGGCGAACGTTTTCGGGGACGCGGTGCGCGAGGCCGCCTGGGCGGTTTCCGCGAGGAGTTCACCGGGAAAGAGCGCCGAAGAGATCTCGAGAAACTGACGGAGCAGCGGATCCGGGAGCGGCGGGTCTGCCGTGAGGGCTTCCGCAAAGCGTTCGCGCGACCCATTGGGGCGGGAACGGGTGAGACCCATGGCCTGGAGGGCGCGGGACCACTGGCGGCTGGAGGTCTTTGCCGGGGGGACGGCGAGGGCTTCACGGATGGCCGACGCCATGGTGGTGGCCTCCGAGCTGCGGGCGCTGGCCGTGGTCCATGGGGCCGCGAGGGAGACCAGTTCGCCGGGTTGTGGAGCGGCCTGAGGGTGCTGCTGGAGGGATCGTGTCACCGCCAGCATGAGCAGGGCGATGAGAGCGAAGGCAGCGACGGCCCGGAGAGGCAGAGAGGAGATGGCAGGGGACACGGCGGAAGCTTGCGTGGGCAGAGGGAACGGTATAGGAGGAAAGGGTGACGCAGATGAGGCGAGTCTTTCAACCGGCGGTTCTGGTGCTCCTGATAACGGCGGCATTCATGGCGATGTTCTTCGTGTGGCCGATTCTGGTGACGGTCGAAGAAGCCTTCGTGAAGCCGCTGGCCGGCGGCGGGCGGAAGTTCACGCTCGACTACGTGCAGCTTGTCTTCGGGAATCCGGTTTATGTGGAAGGGCTGATCAATTCCCTGAAGATGGCCGCCGGGAGCACCTTCGGAGCCATGGTGCTGGCACTGCCGCTGGCCGTGCTGGGATCGCGCTTTGAATTCCGGGGCAAGGCCGTGCTCAGCTCGCTGCTGCTGGTGCCCCTGATTCTGCCGCCGTTTGTGGGGGCGATCGGGGTGAAGCAGATCCTCGGGCAGGCCGGGGCGCTCAATGCCCTCGCGGTCTCATGGGGACTGATGGATCCAGCGCGGCCCGTCGACTGGCTCGGGGCTGGCCGGCTTCCCGGGGTGATCCTGATGAACAGCCTGCACCTGTATCCGATTCTCTATCTGAACATCACGGCGGCGCTGGCGAATCTCGATCCGGCCATGGACGAGGCGGCCGAGAATCTGGGCTGTGCGCCGCTGCGGCGGTTTTTCCGTGTGACGCTGCCGCTGGCGATGCCGGGAATCTTTGCCGGGGCGAGCATTGTCTTCATCTGGGGCTTCACCGAACTCGGGGTTCCCCTGATCTTCGATTACAGCAGAGTGACGTCGGTTCAGATTTTCGATGGGGCCAAGGACATGGGCGGGAATCCGCTGCCATACGCGCTCGTGGCCGTGATGCTGGTGATCAGCGTGCTGCTGTTTCTGGCGGGGAAACTGGCGTTTGGGCGCAGTGATTTTGCCGGAGCCGGCCGGGCGAGCATGGCGGCGCGGACGCGGGAACTGCGGGGATGGTCCGGGATCCTCGCCGCGGGATGCTTTGCCTCGGTGATTCTTCTCGCGGTCCTGCCGCATGCGGGCGTGGTGCTGACCTCGTTTTCCGGCGACTGGTACCGGACCGTGCTGCCGTCGCACGGGACGCTCGGGCATTACCGGGAAGCGCTCGGGCACAGTCTCACGGTGCCGTCGATTCAGAACAGTCTCAAGTATGCCGGGCTGGCGACGGCCTTCGACTGTCTGCTGGGGTTTGCGATCGCATGGATCACGGTGCGGACGAAGCTTCCCGGCCGGAATCTGCTGGATGCCCTGTCGATGCTGCCGATTGCGGTGCCTGGGCTGGTGCTGGCCTTTGGGTATCTGGCGATGACCCGGGAGGGCAGGGTCTTTGATTTTCTGATTGGTCCGAATGACGATCCGCTGCTGCTGCTGGTGATTGCCTACAGCATCCGTCGGCTTCCGTACGTGGTGCGCAGTGCCGGCGCGGGACTGCAGCAGACCAGTCCGGTTCTGGAGGAAGCCGCGCAGAATCTCGGCTGCACGCCCCTGCGGGCGATCCGGCGCGTGACTCTGCCATTGATCTCGGCGAATCTGATTGCCGGGGCCCTGCTGGCCTTTGCGTTCGGGATGCTCGAGGTGAGCGACAGTCTGATGCTGGCGCAGAAGCGCGAGCATTATCCGGTGACGAAGGCGATCTACGAACTTTTCGGGAATCTGGGCAATGGCGACGTCCTTGCGAGTGCGCTCGGGGTATGGGCGATGGTGTTCCTGACGATCACCCTGAGCGGTGCCGGCATGCTGCTAGGGAAGAAGATGGGTGCGCTCTTCCGGGTCTGAAGACCGCAGCGCGGCGGCGGCCTGCGCGGCAAGGGCGACGGGATCGGCCTCGATGGAAAGGTGGATGGCTTCCTCCGGTGCGGGCGGTTCGAGGGTGGCGAACTGGCTGTCGAGCAGATCCGGCGGCATGAAATGGCCGGTGCGGGCGGCGAGACGGGCCGCGATGAGGTCGCGTGGGCCGTGGAGGAAGACGATGCGGACATCTGGTCCTGTGCCATCGGTGAGAAATCGGCGGTAGGCCGCCTTGAGGGCCGAGCAGGCCAGCACGGTGGTTTCGCCCGGGGGAGTGGCATCGATGACCATGGTGCGGAGATTCTGCAGCCATGGGAGGCGTTCCCTGTCCGTCAGGGGAATGCGCTGGGCCATGAGCGCTTTGTTTTCCGGGGGATGAAAATCGTCCGCGTCGGCGAAGCGTGCTCCGAGGATTCCGGCGAGGAGGCTGCCGACCGTTGACTTTCCGGAGCCCGAGACACCCATGACCATGACGACGCGGGGGTTGGCGGGGGAAGTCATAATTGTATGCGAGAAAGTGATTGGTGTTTCACGAAACGGGGTGCATGGCGAGAGCGTAGACCGAAACAGAAGCCCTTGCCTTCGTTTTCCCATGACACTCCAGATTTCCCCTGAAGAACAGCACGAAAAAGTGCGCACTGTGGTTTATGCGACCGCGCAGGCGGCTGCCGAGGCCCTTGCCCGCGAAGTGCGTGAGTTGATCGAGCGGAAGAATGCGGCGGGCGAGGTCGCGGTGCTGGGACTGGCGACGGGTTCGACGCCCGTGCCATTCTACCGCGAACTGATCCGTCTTCACCGCGAGGACGGGCTTTCCTTCCGCAGGGTGGTGACCTTCAATCTCGACGAGTATTATGGTCTGAACCGGGAACATCGGGAGAGCTACTACCGATTCATGCGGGAACAGCTGTTTGATCACATTGACATCCCGCGGGAGCATGTGAACCTTCCGGATGGCACGGTCCCGCTGGAGCGGGTATTCGAGCATTGCGCCGAGTATGAAAAGAGGATTGTGGATGCTGGCGGCATTGACCTGCAGATCCTTGGGATTGGCCGGACCGGTCACATTGGATTCAACGAACCCGGATCGTCCCGCGATTCCCTCACGCGCCTTGTGCCCCTCGACCGGGTGACGCGTCAGGATGCGGCCGCCGACTTTCTGGGGGAAGACAACGTGCCGCGCTTTGCGATCACGATGGGAGTTGGGACGATTCTCCGGGCCAGGCGGCTTGTGCTGATGGCGTGGGGGGAGAATAAATCGGAGATTGTGGCACGGGCGGTGGAGGGAGAGGAAAACGAAGCGGTTTCCGCGTCATTTCTGCAGAGTCATGACGATGCGCGGTTTCTGATCGACCGGGCCGCCTCGAATGCCCTCACGAGGGTCAAGCTGCCATGGCTCGTGGGGCGGGCCGAATGGACACCGCAGGAAACGCGGCGCGCGGTCTGCTGGCTGGCGCAGCGGGAGAAGAAGCCGATTCTCAAGCTTGTGGATGAGGAATACAACGAGAACGGGATGGGAGAACTGCTGACGCGGGCCGGTGGTGGCTACGAACTGAACATAGAGATCTTCAACCGGCAGCATCATACGATCACCGGGTGGCCTGGAGGCAAGCCCGAGGCCGACGACCGCCAGCGGCCCGAGCGGGCGTCACCGCACCCCAAGGTGTGTCTGGTGTTCTCTCCCGAGCCTCAGGATGATGTCATGGGAATGGGCGGGACGATTGAGCGGTTGGTGAGTCAGGGGCACCGGGTGCATGTGGTGCACATGGCGAGCGGGGACCTGCGGGTGACCGATTCCGAAGCGCTGCGTTTTGTCCGGGTGCTGCAGGAGACGTCGGAGATCGATCCGGCCCGCTGGGCCGAGGCGGACCGTTACGCCACCGGGGTGATTGAGGAAATTGCCGCGAAGGGACCGTTTGGGGATCCACCGCCGAGGCTGCGCGACCTGAAGAGCCTGATCCGGCGCGGGGAGGCGCGGGATGCCGCTGCCGCCCTCGGGGTGGAGTCGGCCAATGTGCATTTCCTTGATCTTCCGTACTATGCGGAGGGTCGCTATCGTCAGTTCCGGCTGAGTGCCAAGGATGCGGCGCGGGTGGGTGCGATTCTCGACCGGCTGCAGCCGCATCAGGTTTACATCACGGGAGATCTCGCGGATCCGAGCAGCGTGCAGGGGGTGGCCTTCGCGGCCTTCCGTCAGGCGTGGCAGGAGCGGGAGAAATCGGCCTGGCGGGCGCATTGCCGCGTGTGGCTCTACCGTGGGCATCAGAAGGAATTTCAGCCGCACGAGATTCAGATGGCGGTGCCCATGAGTCCGGATCAGATGGTCCGGAAGATTGGGGCGATGCATCGGTTTCTGTCGCACAATGCCGCGGAACTGCTGAGCGGTGATCGGAACCGGGCGACAGCGTGTCTTTACGACCAGTTGGGGATGCCCGAATACGAGGCCATCGAGGCCTTCCGTTCGTGGGTTGGCTGAAGGTGAGGTGGCCGAGGATGCTGCTTTTCTGCGTGACAGGGACGGCGTCCCCATGGCAGCCATGCGGCATGACGGTGCGACGACTTCATGGCATGTTTTTTGGATGGCTGGCGGCTGCGATGATGGCCGGGCCGGTGTGCGGTCTGGAGATCAGTGAGGTGCTCACTGACAATCAGGGCGGGCTTGCGGATGAGGATGGCGACACACCTGGATGGGTGGAGTTGCGCCACGAGGGAGTGGCAGGGGGGAATCTTTCGGGATGGAAACTGACCGATGATCCGGCGGTGCCGGGGAAGTGGGCATTTCCGGCGAGGGTGATGGCGGCGGGGGAACGCGTGGTGGTTTTCCTTTCCGGGAAGAACCGGGCGGCGGCGGGTCAGCCGCTGCATGCCTCGTTCCGTCTGGATCCGCAGGGAGAGTACCTGGGCTTGAGCGGACCGGACGGGAGGCTCGTGCAGGCCATCGATCCTGTGCCGGCGCTGCGCCGCAACGTTTCCTATGCTGAATTGGTGGAAGGCGCGGTAGTGCCGCTTGCGGGGGCGGGGTCGCCGCTGGAATGGCGCGTTCCCGTCGCGTCGGACGGAGCTGGCTGGAAGCTGGCCGGTGGCGGAGGGGAGGGCTGGCAGAGTGGGCGGCTTGGCGTGGGCTTCGATGCGGTGGGCGGCGGTGATCTGCTGAAGATTGATTTCAATGACCGGGATGCGAACACCGCGGCGAATACTGCGGCAGGCTTTCAGAGCTTTGTGATCGGCAGCACCGGGGGCACGGGCGCTGTGCAGACCGGAGCGGTAACGAGGAATTTCGGACCATATGCTGTCACGCTGAACAATCTCGGTGCGGATGGCTATGATGAC
>JBIICE010000189.1:0-7899 GCA_044239025.1 Verrucomicrobiales bacterium | reverse complement strand
CGACCCGCTGCCTGCGACCATGGAGGGAGTGAATCCGGCATTTGCGAGCATGGCCGCCAGCGATGTGCCCGTGGCGGAATGGTCGGTCGATTACCGTGAGATGCGGCGCGACCGCGTACTTTTCTTCCGCGACCATTTTGCCGGGCAAGGTCGGTTCCGCTGTCAGTATCTCGCCAGGGTCACCGCGGCCGGACGGGTGATGGCCCCTCCGGCGCGCATTGAAGCGATGTACGACCCGGAGAAATTCGGACTTTCCGGGGCGGACTGGCTGTCGACGGGAGCGGCCGGAAACTGAGATGGCCATGTCGCTGCGCACCGTCATTCTGCTGATTCTGGCCGTGATGGCGCTGGGATTCGGGATTTATGAAATCCTGCCCGGCCGGCGGCTGACCGTGAAGCATGCGGAACTGCTGCAATGGGCGCAGACAGGCCCGCCCGGCGATTTTCCCGGGGTTTTTGCGGCGGCCGATTACGAAGACCAATGGGGACACCGTGCCAGAGATGTGCCTGAGCGGATCCGCCTGGCGCGCTACGCCCTGTCCGGATTCACCATTCAGGAAGGCGCGCCCACCGTGGATCGTGTCGGCCGCAGCGCCACCATTGCGCAGACACTTACCATTCATGGCGGCGAGGACGTCCGCAGTGCCAACTTCACCTTCCGCTGGGAACGGAGCAGCTGGAAACCGTGGAGTTGGCGTCTCCGGTCCGTGAGCGCACCGGATTTTGCCGTGGAGTGAGCGCTCCTTGGCTCAATCCCGCCGGAAGCCCGCGATCTCGAATGGCAGCGGACTGGTGGACGGCTCAGGGTACGCGAAGAGTTTGTTCTCGTAGTTCCGGATGAGCGTGACGCCGTCGTCGCGGTGAATGAGGTACTCGGGATTGACAGGGGTCTTCCCGCCGCCGCCCGGGGCGTCGATGACAAACTGGGGGACGGCGTATCCGGTCGTATGCCCGCGCAGGTTTTCGATGATCTCGATGCCCCGGGAGACGCTCGTGCGCAGGTGCGAGGAACCTTTGATGAGGTCGCACTGGTACAGGTAGTACGGTCGCACCCGGCAGCGCAGCAGCTTGTGCACGAGCGATTTGTAGACAGCCGGCTCGTCATTCACGCCGCGCAGGAGAACGCTCTGATTTCCGAGTGGAATGCCGTGATTGGCGAGGCGTTCGAGGGCGTCGCGTACTTCCGTGGTGAGTTCCCGTGGGTGATTCACATGGACGCTCATCCACAGGGGATGGTAGCGGGCCAGCATTTCGCAGAGTTCCGGAGTGATGCGCTGCGGGAGGAAAATGGGAACGCGCGAGCCGATCCGCAGGAATTCAATGTGAGGGATGCTGCGCAGTCGTTTGAGCATCGCCTCGAGCCGCCCGTCCGAGAGCAGCAGGGCGTCGCCGCCCGAAAGCAGCACGTCGCGCACCTCCGTGTGTTCCTCGAGATAACGGTAGGCCGACTCAAATTCCGTGTGCAGTTCCTGTTCGCCGGCACCGCTGACAACGCGGCTGCGGGTGCAGTAGCGGCAGTAGGCAGCACAGCGGTCCGTCACCAGGAAAAGCACCCGGTCCGGATAACGATGCACCAGACCCGGCACCGGCATGTGCGAATCCTCGCCGCATGGGTCCAGCATTTCCTCGGGATTGTCATAGGTCTCTTCAATCCGCGGAATCACCTGCCGACGGATCGGACAGTCCGGATCGGTGGGATGCACCAGATTGAAGAAGTGAGGCGTGATGGCGAGGGCGAGCTTGTTGCCGGAGAGCAGGACGCCGGCGCGTTCCTCTTCGCTGAGAACAAGGTGTTGTTCCAGTTGGGTGAGCGAAGTCACCCGGTTGCGGAGCTGCCATGTCCAGCTGTTCCAGTCCTGCGGGGAAATGTTCCGGTCGGCCCAGTAGCCTGGGGCAGATGAAGTGAATTCTCGGTCGTCCGGGAAGACAGGGAATTTGGTGCGCATGGGGCTGGCGGTAGGGTGGGCGGATCGTAGGGGGCAGTGACTGGGTGTCAATGGCATGGGTGATCACTCGCGGCTGCCGGGCGTGATCTTGAGGGTGACGCGCTGGCCGCCGCGCATGACATCCATTTCGGTTTCCTGACCGATCTTGAGGGCCCCCATCACGAAGGTGTAGTCATAGATGTTGTTCACGTCCTTGCCGGCGAGTTTCACAATGATGTCGCCTGCGAGGACGCCGGCCTTGGCGGCGGGGCCGATGGCGCTGACGCCGCTGAGTTTCACCCCCTGGACGCCATCCTGTGCGTAGTCGGGCACGGTCCCGAGGTACGCGCGCAGTCCCCCGCGGGGACCTTCGGCGGGTTTGGCCATTTCGCGCAGGACAGGTTCTTCGGTCCCTGTTGCGAGGGTGCGCCCGATCAGCAGCATGAGCCTCGCGATCTTTTCCGCTCCGGCATAGTTCACCTTGTCTGCCGTGTCGCTGGGCTTGTGATAGTCGTCGTGCGAACCCGTGAAGGCGCTCAGAATGGGAACTCCGCGGAGATAGAAGGTCGAGGCGTCCGTGGGAAGATAGGAATCGGCCTGCATCTGAATGGGCAGAGCCGTCACGAGATTGCGCTTCTCGATTTCCGGAGCCCACCAGTCGCTCGAGCCGATGCCCTGAAGCATGAGATTGCGTCCCAGCCGTCCCACCATGTCGAGGTTGAGGTTGGCGCACAGCTGAGTGGTCAGTCTGGCATTTTCGTCGCCTGAGAATCTGGCGAGGTCACGGCACCATGCGTTCGAGCCGAGCAGACCGATTTCCTCGCCGCTCCATCCTGCGAAGATGACATTGCGGGTGAGTTTGAGGGTGCCGGCCTTCTGCTGGGCGGCCATGGCCTGAGCGATTTCGAGGACGGCGGCCACGCCCGAGGCATTGTCGTCGGCTCCGTGGTGGATGGTGTGGCGTTCGGCGTCGGTGGCGCGCGAATCGCTTCCGGCCGTGGTGCCGAGGTGGTCGATGTGCGCCCCGATCACGAGGGGAGGTTCGGTGGAAGTGGTGGAGGCGCGCAGCAGACCGACGACGTTGTGGCCGGTGCGCTTTTCCTGTTTCACATCGATACTGGCGGCGAGTGTGACATCCTTGAGGTCGAAGCCCTGGGCCTGCCCGCCGCCGTCGAGTTCATCCTGGAGGGCCTTGAGTTCCTTGCCCGACGATTGCAGCAGGCTGGCTGCCAGTGCATCCGTGATGGAGAGGGCAGCGATTCCGGATGTGGCCATTGAAGAATCAAAGGAGAGGGGCACGAGCTGCTGCACGACTTTCGCATTCGGTCCACTCACGAGCAGGATCCCGCGTGCTCCTTTCTGCCGCGCGGTCATCGCTTTGAAGCGCAGGCTGCTGTAGCGGGCGAAGCGGACGCGCTGGTCCTGGCTGATGTTCTCGGGCGTGTATCGGAACATGAGGACCCATTTGTCCTTCACATCGAGATGGAAATAGGAGGAATAACCGGGCAGCGGCTTGCCGTCGCTGCCGCGTTCCTCGGGGACCTCGAGGCCATAGCCCGCAAAGACGACTCCGGCCGCGGGAATTGCTCCCGTGCTTGAAAACGTGAGTGGCGACCATTCGCTGCGTACTGCGGGGGAAGGCTGGCCCGTTCCCGTGACGGTCAGGTGGTTCTCCGGTCCGAGATCGACACCGGCGGTGAATTCGAACGCGTGCAGCCATTCCGGGCCGGCGGGTTCGAGGCCCCATGCCTTGAACAGTTCGGTGACATAGCCCGTCGCGAGGGCTTCGCCGCGCGTGCCCGTACCACGTCCCTCGAGGGTATCGGAGGCGAGGTAGGTGACATGGGTGCGCAGGTCGTCCGCGGTGATGTCGTCCTTGAATGCATCGGGAGATGGGGGCGGTGTGGCGGGGGCTGCGGTAGCCGGCTCATCCGTGAGTCCAAGCGCTGCGAGGGCCGCCGCATGATCCCAGTCGGCCATGAAGATCTGACTGGTGCGGTCGCTCGTGCGGTTGCTCGTCCATGAGAGCCTTGTGCCGTCGGGCGTGAAGACGGGCAATCCGTCGAAGCCTTCCGTCTGGGTGACGCGCACGGCTTCATGTTTTCCTGCGGCATCAACGATGTAGAGTTCGAAGTTGTCGAAGCCGTGCCGGTTGGTCGCAAAGACGAGGTACTGTCCGGAGGGATGGAAAAAGGGAGCCCAGGACATGGCCCCGAGCTTCGTGATCTGCTGCTGATCGGAGCCGTCTGGATTCATGGTCCAGATCTCGGCCTTGTCTTCTTCCTCATTGAAGCGACGCCAGCAGATGCGTTTGCCATCGGCACGGAAGAAGGGCCCGCCATCATATCCCGGGACGTCCGTGAGCCGCTTCGTCTGCGATCCGTCCGTCGCCATCAGGTAAATGTCCATGAGCCACGATTTCTGACGATCGAAGCGTTCCTGCCCCGCTGCATCCAGCGGTGCACTGTAGGCATGCCGGTTCGATGCAAAGACGATCCACTTGCCATCGGGACTGACCGATCCCTCGGCGTCATAGCCCCGCACCTTCGTCAGGTTTACCGGTGGTTTGCCGGCGAGCGAGCCGAGAAACAGATCATAATTTTCATCGTAGTCCCACGAGTAGCGTTTCTGTGTTCCCGCGGCCCGCTCCTTGAGTTCGGCTTCCTGTTTGGCTCCGCTGCTCTGGTCTTCGTGCGTCGAAGCGTAGAGAAACCGCTCGTTGTCCGGCAGCAGCCAGGCACAGGTCGTCTTGCCGGTTCCGTCCGAAAGCCTCCGGATGTCGCCGGTTCCGAAATCGAGGAGGTAGATCTGATAGAACGGATTGTTCGCCTCGCGTTCGCTCTGGAAGATCATTCTGCTGCCATCGGCACTGAAATACCCCTCGCCAGCCCGCTTCCCGGACAAGGTCAGTTGCCGCGCATTCGACAGAAATGCGTCGCTCTGGGCGGCAAGGGGAAGGGCAGCAAGGAAAAAAAGGAGGGAGCGCATGTCAGCAGGTATTTCCGTGCAGATACGCACGGCAACCGCCCCCGCATCCGGGATAATTCGCGGAGGTTCGCCCGCAGAAAGCGTGGGTGGCCGTGCACGGCGCGCTCCGCACATGCGGAAAACCATGAGGTCCGGCCCAGCCGGGGGCGGTTCCCGCTGGGAACTGGTCTGCGCTGGTCGCGGCACGATGGTGTCGGACGAGAGAGGGCGTCCGGATGATCCGGACATCCGGACAGCGCAGCGGGTTTCGGCGGGCGCGGTACGGATCAGAAGTGGAAATCCGGGAAGCCGCGGGCGGCGAGGGCGGCATTCAGCTGCGAGGCGGCCTTGGATCCCGCGGCGATGACTTCCGGGGATGGGTGGGGAGAATCGGCGAGGTGGCCCCAGGCCGACTGGAGGTCGTGCCATGGCGAGGCGATGTCCGTGGGGAGGAGGCTGACGGAAATTCCATGCATGCGGGACGCGAGTTCAGCGAGGTGCTGGCGGTGAGCGGCCTCGGTGGCGGGTCGCGGTGCAGCCTGATGCCATGCGAGTTCGGTGCGGAGGGCTTCGGTGAACTGGAGAATGGCAATCCGTTCGCGGTAGGAATTATCGGCTTTGGCGGCTTTGGCGCGGTCCTTTTCTGCCTTGGCGGCGGCGCGTTGGCGGGCCCGGTTGATGCGGTGCGCGGCGACGCCGGCGAGGCTGGCCGCAACGATGAGGGCAATGGCCGTGCTGGCCTTCCGGGAGAGGCGGAACCTCATGCGAGGATGGGATTGATGACCGATCCGGCGACATCCGTGAGGCGGAAGTCACGTCCCTGGAAGGGGAAGGTGAAGCGGAGGTGGTCGATGCCCGTGAGGTGCAGAAGGGTGGCGTGGAGGTCGTTGACGGTGACGCGTCCCTCGGCTGGTTCGAATCCGAGTTCATCGGTCGAGCCGAACGACATGCCCGGTTTGACGCCGGCTCCCGCGAGCCAGCCGGTGAAGGCGTCGCGGTGGTGTTCGCGTCCGAAGCGGGTGATGGCCTTGATGCCGCCCTGGGAGTAAGGGGTGCGCCCGAATTCCGTGAGGAAGACGACGAGGGTTTCGCCGAGGAGACCCCGGTCGGCGAGATCGTCGAGAAGGGCAGCGATGGGTTGATCGACTTCGGCGGCCGACGCCGAGAAACCCTTTTCGAGGTCGCCATGCTGATCCCAGCCTGGGTGGTAGAGCTGGACGAAGCGGACACCTTTTTCCGAGAGGCGCCGGGCGAGGAGGCAATTGGCAGCGAACGAGCCCGGGCGGGAGGCATCGGTTCCGTAGCGGGCGAGGGTTTCCGGCTTCTCCGAGGTGAGGGCGGTGACCTCCGGAACAGCGGTCTGCATGCGGAAGGCCATTTCGTGCTGGGCGAGTCTGGCGAGAATGGCGGGATCTCCGCGCTGGGCCCATTCCTCCTTCTGGAGGGCAGCGAGGGCATCGAGCGAGCGCCGCTGGAGGGAATCAGGGAGGCCCTTGGGATTGCGGAGGAAGAGCACCGCTTCGCGTCCGGCGCGGAATGGCGTGCCCTGGTGCTGGGAGGGGAGGAAAGCGCAATCCCAGAGCCGGGAAGAGAGCGGCTGATCGACTGGTTTCCGGGTGACCATGACCACGAAGGCCGGGAGGCTTTCGTTTTCCGAGCCGAGGCCGTAGCTGAGCCATGAGCCCATGACGGGGCGGCCAGGGAGTTGGCTGCCGCTGTTCATGAAAATGATCGCGGGGTCGTGATTGACGGCGTCCGAGACCATGCCCTTGAGAAAACAGATGCGGTCGACCTGTTTCGCGAGGTGGGGGAAGCGGTCGCTTACCCATGCGCCCGATTGGCCGTACTGCTGGAAAGGGAAGGCCGAGGGCTGGAGGGGGAAGGCCGACTGGAGGCGTGACATGCCGACCGGCGCGCGCTTCCGGAAGATTTCATCGGGGACGGGTTGATGTTCGCGTTTCTGGAGTTCCGGTTTGCAGTCGAAGGATTCGAGCTGGGAGAATCCGCCTGACATGAAGAGGCAGATCACGCGTTTCGCCTTTGGAGCGAAGTGCGGGAGGGAAGCAAGGCCGCCGGAGCGTGCGGCACCGGGCACGGCCGCCCCGCTGAGCGAAGCGAGGGCGAGACTGCCGAGACCGCTGCCGGCCTGCCAGAGCCACGCGCGTCGGCTGAGGTAATCCTGAGGGTTCATGGGTGCAGGTGGTCAGTAGGAACAGAGGAAAGCATCCGCATTGAAGAGGGCGCGCAGGGTGACGGTGCCGGCTGCGGTGAGGGCCGGGTCGATTTCCTTGTGGATGGGTGCCGGGCCGGTGGAGGCGATCAACTGGCTGGCGTCGTCCGGGTGCTGCTGGAAGTGAGCCAGGGAATCGCGGAAGAGATCCATGACGGTGGCGAGTTGAGAGTCCGAGGCTGGGTTGGCCGCGACGTGGGACCAGGCGGAGCGTGCGAATGAAGCGGCGGATTCCCTGGTCGGGGGTGTGGACGGCATGGGGCCGAGGATGCGTTCGGCGAGGACGCGGGCCGCTTCGAGGATGCCGAGATCATTCTGGAAGGCGAGCGACTGGAGTGGGGTGAGGGTGGATTCCCGGCGTACGCGGCAGAATTCGCGGGTGGGGGCATCGAAGACCGAGAGGAGCGGGGGCGGGCAGGTACGGCGCCAGAACGAGTAGAGGCTGCGGCGGTGCAGTCCGGATCCGGTGTCCGGCGTGTAGCTGTGCTGGGTGCCACTGTCCTCCCAGAGTCCCGGGGGCTGCCATGGCTTCACGCTGGGGCCGCCGATGTCGCGCGCGAGGAGACCGGCTGCGGCGAGGGTGGCGTCACGCAGTTGTTCCGCGGGCAGGCGGAAGCGGGGGCCGCGCGCCAGCCATCTGTTTTCCGGATCGCGTGCGAGGGTGTCCGCGTCGGCGTCGGACGAGCGGGCGAACGTCCGCGTCAGGACGATTTCACGCAGGAGGGACTTCACATTCCAGCCGGATTCGATGAAACGGGTGGCGAGCCAGTCGAGGAG
>JBIICE010000188.1:0-7966 GCA_044239025.1 Verrucomicrobiales bacterium | reverse complement strand
GAAAGCGAAGGCGTCGTGCGGGCGAAGGTGGTCGGACGCACCGTGCTCGTGGCCGAGTCCGCGGGACAGCGGGTGGAACTTCCCGTGGAAGTGGCGGCCGCTCCGGAGACGCCCCCATCCTTTGTCCGTGATGTTCTGCCGCACTTGGGCAAAGCCGGCTGCAGTGCCGCCGCATGCCATGCGCGCGCTGAAGGCCAGAATGGTTTCAAGCTGAGCGTCTTTTCCTTCGATCCGAAATCCGATCACCACCAGATCGTGCATGGCGCGCGCGGCAGACGGGTTTTTCCGTCCGATCCTGCCGAGAGTCTCCTGCTGCTGAAGGCAGCCGGCATCGTTCCGCACGAAGGTGGCGAGCGTATCCGCCGGGATTCCGACTCATGGCGTCTGCTGAGCCGCTGGATTGCCGGTGGCATGGAATACGCGGCGAAGGAAGAACCCGGGCTCGACAGGATCACGGTGCTGCCCGCCGAGCGCCACTACCGCAAGGGCGCGACGCAGCGACTCGTGGTGCACGCCCATTACAGCGACGGCAGCATGCGCGACGTCACGGCGCTCGCCGGCTTCTATTCCAACGAGAAGCAGGTGGCCACGGTGAGCGACGAGGGCCGCATCAGTATCGATCAGGTGAGCGGTCAGGCCGTCGTGGTGGCCCGCTACATGGGGATGGTGAGTGGCTCGCAGGTGGTTGTGCCCGCCGACCATCTGCTTCCGGACGACGCCTACGCCAGTCTGCCCGTGAGGAATTTCATCGATGAAAAGGCCTACGCCCGGTTCCGTCAGATCGGTCTGCTGCCATCGGATCCGTGCAGCGATGCGGAATTCCTGCGGCGGGCATCGATTGATGCCATCGGCATCCTGCCAACGGCCGAGGAGGCGAAGCAGTTTCTGGCGGACAACGATCCCGGGAAGCGCGGCAAGGCCATTGATCGGCTGCTCGCGCATCCCCGCTATGCTGACCATTGGGCCGGGAAGTTCGCCGACCTGTTCCGTCCGAACCCCGACCGCGTCGGCGTCAAGAGTGTCTACCTGCTCGATCAGTGGCTGCGGGCGGGTTTCCGGGAGAACAAGCCATGGGATCAGTTCGCACGGGAGATTCTGCTCACGCAGGGGAACACGCACCGGCACGGTCCGGCGGTGATCTACCGCGACCGGCGTGAGCCGGCGGAACTGACAACCATGTTCAGTCAGCTGTTCCTTGGCGTGCGGCTTGACTGTGCCAAGTGCCATCACCATCCCAACGAGAAATGGAGTCAGGACGACTTCTACCGGATGGCTGCTTTCTTCGCGCCACTGCGTCAGAAGGGCGGGGGCATTTCCGCGCCGATTTCCGGCGGGAACGAGACATTCTTCGTGGTATCCGATGCGAAGCTGAATCATCCGGTCACCGGCGCCGTGATGGCACCGCAGCCGCCCGATGGCCCGCCGGCCGAGCTGCAGGGCCGCAGCGATCCCCGGGAAGCGCTCGTTTCGTGGATGCTGCAGGAGGATAATCCGTTCTTTGCGCGGGCCATCGCCAACCGGATCTGGAGCCACTACTTCGGGAAGGGGATTGTCGATCCCGTGGACGACTTCCGGCTATCCAATCCGCCGTCGCATCCCTTGCTGCTCGACGCCCTCGCGACCGGACTGGTCCGTGCGAAGTACGATCTCAAGTGGCTCATGCGCGCGATCATGAATTCGCATCTGTACCAGCTGAGCAGCGCGCCCAACGCCAGCAATCTCGGGGATAGCCGCAACTTTTCACGGTACTACCGCAGAAGAATGGGCGCGGAAGTGATGGCCGACGCGGTCGCCGATGTCACCGGCGTGCCCACCGACTACCCGGGACTGCCGCCCGGTGGGCGGGCCGCGCAGGCCTGGACGTACAAAATCGAATCGCGCACCATGGACGCCTTCGGACGGCCCAATTCCAGCAGCGATTGCCCCTGCGAGCGGAACATGAGGCCCGCGATCAGTCAGGCCCTTCATCTCATGAATGCGGAATCGCTGCAGGCCAAGCTGAGCAGCACGGATGAGAAAGCGGCCGTGCAGCGGCTCGCGGCGGGCGGGCAGACGCCGCCGGAAGTGGTCACGGAACTGTATTTTCTGTGCTATGGACGACCACCGGGCGCGGAGGAACTGGCGGCGGCCACCGCGGTTTTCGGGAGCGATCCCGCGCAGCGGCGTCAGGCCATCGAGGATGTCTTCTGGGCGCTCATCAATTCAGCCGAATTTGTCTTCAATCACTAGCAAGCCATGGGAATTCACCGCAATTGCGACGGCCGCCTGCGCCGGGACTTTCTTCAACTGGGACTGCATGGAGCCCTTGGCATGGGGCTGTGCGATCTGCTGCGACTCAAGGCATCGGCTGCCGAGATGCCGGCCCGCGGACGACCAGTGAACTGCATCATGATCTGGCTGGACGGCGGTCCGTCGCATTTCGAGACCTTTGATCCGAAGCCCGAGGCCCCGGAAGACATCCGCGGGGTTTTCAAGACTGTGCCCACGAAGGTTCCCGGAGTGCATTTCAGCGAACCCGCGACGAAACTGGCGGGCATCTTCGACAAGTTCACGGTGGTCCGTTCGATCTGTCACAAGGATCCCAATCACGGGGGTGGCAATCATTACATGATGACCGGTGCTCCGACGCCGGTGCCCGTGGGTTGCGGAGCCTTTGTGACGTTCCATCCGTCGATGGGGTCGATGGTTTCGTACACCCGGGGGGTGCAGCAGGGGATTCCCCCGTACATGGCGACGCCAGCGAACACGCGTTCCGGCGGTCCGAATTTCCTTGGGGGCGAGCATGCGCCGTTTGTGATTTCCGGCTATCCGAACAGCGATGGATTCCGGGTGAGCGATGTGGTGCTGCCGCAGGGAATTGCGGAAGGCCGCATGAAGACAAGACGAGATCTGCGTGCGGCCCTCGACCGCATGAAGCGCACCGCCGATCGGGTGGCCGAGGATCCGGCCGTGGAATTCGACCGCTTCTACGAGCAGGGATTTGATCTGGTTTCGTCCCCGGCGGCGCAGGCTGCCTTTGATATTCACCGGGAAGATCCGAAGGTCCGGGACCTGTACGGCCGGAGCGACATGGGTCAGCGGTTTCTGCTCGCGCGCCGGCTGGTGGAAGCCGGAGTTTCGTGGGTCACCGTAAACTGGGGCGGCTGGGATCATCACGGCAATCTCGCCGATGCCTACAAGGGTGAACAGCTCAAGACCCTAGATCAGGGAGTCTCGGCGCTCATCACCGATCTCAGCGAACGCGGACTGCTCGACAGCACGCTGGTGCTGCTGCTCGGTGAATTCGGTCGCACGCCGAAGATCAATCCGGGCGGCGGCCGGGATCATTGGCCGCATGCCATGTCGGTGCTGATGGCTGGTGCTGGCATTCCCGGCGGTCAGATCGTCGGGGCCACCGATGCGCGGGGGTATTACGCCTCCGAGAATGTCTACCGCCCCGAGGACTTTGCCGCATCCGTCTACACCAAGATGGGCATTGATCCGCATCAGAAACTGGAGACTTCGGTGGGTCGGCCGGTTCATCTCGTGAATGACGGGCGGCTCATCCGTGAACTTTTTGTCTGAGTGATGCGACGCTTCGCTGTGACGTTAGGGGCGGGTCTCGGGCTGGCCGGCAACCTTTCCGCTGAGCTGGCGCTCACGCATCTTCATCCGGCGGGCTGGCAGATCGGGCAGGCGGTTTCGGTGAAGCTGGTGGGCAAGTTCGAGCCATGGCCATGCCGGGTGTGGGCCGACGATCCTGGAATCGTTTTCGAGGCCGGGAAGGAAGTTGGGGAATTCCGGGTGACCGTGGGAGCGGGGGTGAAACCCGGACCGCATCACGTGAGGGTCCACGATGGCAGCGGGGCGTCACTGCCGGTGGCGGTCGCCGTTGAGGTTTCCCCGCAGACACTTGAAGTTGAGCCGAATGATGCGGCACCGCAGGAGATTGGTGGAGCCGTCGCGGTGATCAATGGCCGACTCGACAAGAACGGAGATTCCGACGCCTTCCGGTTCCGCCTTGCGGCTGGCCGAACGCTGACGGCCCGGGTGGAGGCGAATGTGCTGGCGGCTGGCTTTGATGCCATGCTGACGCTGGCGGATGGCGGCGGGCAGGTGCTGGCCTTCAATCACGATCATGTGGGGATGGATCCCTTCCTTGTGTTCACGGCTCCTGCGGATGGCGACTATGTGATCCGTGTGGCGGGGCACAAGTATCCGGCGTCGACCGAGCTGTCGTTTGCCGGCGGGGCGGACTGCCTGTATCGGCTGCATATGAGTGATGGTCCGGTGGTGCGGCACACGTGGCCGCTGATGGTGCCGGAAGGGGAACGGCGCAGGATCGGGGTGGTCGGCTGGAATCTGGTGTCGGATGGGCTTGAGGTGGGGCCGGAAGTGGCTGCGGCAGTGCCGCTGCGCTGGTCGGATCATGCGGAACTGCTGGAAGAGGATGCGGCGGAACTGCTGGCTGTGCCCTGCGGAGTGAGCGGGCGGCTGACGCAGTCGGGCGAGGAAGACCGGTATCGGTTTGCGGCGGCGAAAGGCGACGTGCGGATTTTCCGGCTGGAGGGTCCGTCTTGGGGATCGTTGCTGGATCCGGTGCTGCGGATTCTGGATGGCGAGGGCAAGGAATTGGCATCGGCCGACGACGACGGGGCGTCCCGGGAGGCCCGTCAGGTGTGGACCGCGCCATCCGACGGGACGTTCACGGCAGTGGTGCGGGACCTGACCTGGCAAGGCGGGCCGGATTATTACTATCGTCTGGAGATGAAAGCGCCGGCGGCCTCGGTCAGCGCGGTGACGGCGGCGCATGCGGTCCGGCTTGATGCCGGGAAGAGTGCCGAGTGGAAGGTGACGGTGTCGCTGGAGCATGGCTACAGCCGGAAGCTGGTGCTTGCGGCGCAGGGTTTGCCTGGCGGGGTGAGTGCGCCGGAGGTGGTGGTTCCGGAGAAGGGTGGGGAAGTGGTGCTGGTGCTGCAGGCGGCGGCGGATGCGCCGGCGGCGAGTGGCCCGGTCACGCTCGTGCTGCGCGAGGTCGAGGGCGGCCGGGAGATTCCCGTGCGGCACATCCTTGTGTCCACCGCCGAGAACAACGGGGTGCCGAACGGATTCAGTCAGCTCCTCATCAACGACACCGATCAGCTGTGGCTCACCGTGGTGCCGCCGCCACCGGCTGCTGCGCCCGGGGCTGCGCCGGCTGCGGAGGCGAAGACGCCGTGACGGCGGCCTGTTCCGTGCGCGCACGGACCGCCCGCAGCCGGGGTGGGGCGCGGTGCCACCGGACGGATCAGGCGCGGTGGCTGATGACGTCGTCGTGAGGCCAGCGGACTTTGCGGGCGGCGGCGTAGTTGTCGGCGTCGGAACGGTAGCCGGCCGGGCAGAGGACGCAGGTGGTGAAGCCAGTTCCTTCGAGACCGAGGAGGCGGTTGTATTCCGGGATGGAGAATCCCTCCATGGGGCAGGTATCGACGCCGACCATGGCGGCGGCGAGCATGAACTGGCCGAGGGCGATGTAGGCCTGCCGGGCGGCCCATTCCTGGGTCAGCGCCGGGAGCGAGCCGATCAGCATTTTCCGGTAACCGTCGAGCGAAGCCACGGGAATGCCGCGTGTGTCCGCCACGTGCTGGAGGAACTGGTCGCAGTAGGCCTCATCGATGGAAGTCTTCACGGTCATGATGAGGAGGTGGGAGGCGTCGGCCACCTGCCGCTGATTCCATGAATGGGGCACGAGCTGTTCCCGGAGATTCTGGTCATCGATCACGAGAAAGCGCCATGGCTGCAGGCCGAACGACGACGGGGTGAGCACGAGCGATTTCTCGAGGTCGGCCCAGAGGGCGTCGTCGATGCGCCTGGCGGGGTCGAACTGCTTGACGGCGTAGCGCCACTGGAGGGCTTCGATGACAGCGGAAGAATGAGTGCAGGACATGTGGATGGTGGAAACGTGCGGGTGGCGGCGATGGATTCCGGGAATTGGCGGGACGCAAGGGCCGGACAGGCGGGACGCAAGGGCCGGACACCGGATTTTCCCGCGGGGGATCAGTTGCCCGGGGCGGTCCGGATGACGCTGCTGGCGTTCTGATTGTTGCCGGGGTTCTGATCGACGAGGCCGTTCGGATTGCGGAGGCGGGAGGAATACGGGAGTTGGCCCGCCTCGCTGAGGGCCGTGGAATCGACGGGAACGGTGTATGTCCAGCGCGCACCGGGTGTGAGCCATGGGACGGCGACGTCCTGCTGGGCCCCCGCGGCATTGACCGAGAGGGTGAGGCCGTTGACCGGCTGATTGCTGCGGTTCTGGACGACGAAATCCATGAGTCCTTCGTCGGCGCGGAAGTAGTGACTGGCGATGGAGGTGTCGACGTACTGGGGGTTGCGGTAATTCATGGCCCAGCCGAGGTCGACGGTTCCGTAACCGAAGCTGGGGTCGCGTCCCGCTGCGCCCGCATCGGCGGAATACTGGCCAAGGACGCTCGCTGCCTGCTGGCCGCTCATCCCCGGATACTGCGACATGAGGGCAGCGATCGATCCGGCGACGAGGGGCGAACTGCCCGACGTTCCGTCGAACGAAACGATTTGTTCGCCGGGCCATGCCGTCTGGACGGCGAGACCGGGCGCAGTGACCCAGAGATTCTGACCGGAATTCGAGAACGAAGTCTGCTGACCGAGGGCATCGACCGAGCCGACCGAGACGACGCGGGGGTCGGCGGCTGGCCAGGTGAGGGAAGAGGCGGTGTCGTTGCCGCCTGCTGCCGTGATGACGGCACCCTTTTGGTAGGCGTAGCCGATGGCCTGGCTCAGGAGCGGAGATTCCTCGTAGGCACCGAGACTGATGTTGATGACCTGGGCCCCGGCGTCGGCCGCCGCGCGGATTCCCTGGGAAAGCGTGAAAATGTCGCTGAAGCCGTCGGCTCCGGTGACTCGGATGCTCAGGAGATTGGCGGCCGGGGCAGTTCCCGTGGCTCCCGGGGCGGATCCTGCGGCGAGGGCCGCGACGGCCGTGCCGTGGCCATCGACTTCAGCGGCTCCCTTGAGACCCTGCCCGATGTCGAGAACGCGGAGACGGCCTCCGAAAGCGGAATGGGCTTCGACACCCGAGTCGAGCACAGCGATGGTGACGCCTTTGCCCCACTGGCTGTGGTCGCCCCGGATGCCCATATAGGCGAGCGCTCCATCGCCGAAACCGACTTCGGACTGGGTGGGACGGTCCTCCGGGGCAGGCACCCCCGGGATGTGCACGTAGTAATTGCCACCGGCGTCCTGGTAATCTGCGGGGTTCGCCCGCATGTCGTCGCGCAGCGCCGCAAGGTCCGAGAACTTCACGCGGGCCGCCAGCATGCCGTTGATGGAACCGAGCACGGTCAGTCCGGACTTTCCGGCGCGTGCCAGAAACCGCTGGAGCGCCTCCGCAGACGTGAACGTGAGAATCGCCTCGCCCTGGCGCGCTTCCGGATTGCTCAGGTCGCGCAGCAGGTCCGCCATGAGTGCTGCCGATGGATCCGACGGGGTGCCGCCCGGCCCGTGGGCGGAATCGAGCGCTTCCGGCGCATCCGACTGCCGTCCGGCAAGGCGGTCGCTGTTTCCGGGGTCGCCCGCGGGACGGTTGCGCCAGAATCCACTGCCTTCGCCCAGCGATCCCGGCAGCAGCAGCAGGGCAACCGCCAGCAATCCCAGCCCGAAGGCCAGGGGAATGAAGAGCTGCGAGCGGTCTTTCATGAATGCAGAGAAACAACGGTGCCCGACAGCTACCGGAAACCCCATCGCATCACAATGGCAATCACCACAGCCGTCGCTTCCCCTTTACTTCCGCCAGTGCTCCGGACCGGCCCGGGAAATCGCAGCAATCCTTTCAGGGAACACCGCTGGGTTCCTGCAAATCATGAAAACCATAAAAACCAGAGGGCGGTGGAAGTCGGCACCGGGTCACTTCCGCAGATCCAGGAATCTTTTCCAAGGATTGACTTGCGTGGCTTCCGGGGGCAGCATACAGGCC
>JBIICE010000021.1:0-31161 GCA_044239025.1 Verrucomicrobiales bacterium | reverse complement strand
CCCTGATACCACTCAACCCGGCTCCGACCAACCTTGTCAGCTGCTACAGTGCAGCGCCGGCAGCGGTGCTGCGCAGCGATGGCACCTCGATTGTGTGGGGACCGCATGGCGGTAATCCGGTGTACACCACCACCGGAGTGGCAGGCCTGTCATCCGGCCACGGCTTTGATTATTTTCATATCCTTCAGGACGGAAGACCGGGCGTGCCCACGGGCAGACCGCCCGCATTGCAGTTTCCGGCACAGGTTCGGGACGTGGTTGCCGCTCGGTCCCATTACTGGTTGAACCAGGCCGTGCGGTCCGACGGCGAAGTGATCCTGTGGGCATACGCCAATGGCAATCTTGATGGGACCGGCGTGCCTGCGGGACTGAAGGCCCGAGCACACCCCGAGTCCGTGGTCATGCCACTGCAGCTTGGCGACAATCTCGTCGAAGTGCGGGTTACCGCGGAAGATGGCACGCACTCGGCATATACCATCAGCGTTGCGCGGATGGCCAACCTTGATCTTGCCACGCTGAGCCTCAATGGCGGCGAATTTCCGGCCGACCTCAACACGGGCTCCACCACGTTCACCCTTGCTGTTCCCGCAGTCAGGGAAAGCCTGACCTTTCAAGCCAGCCTGCAGGACCCGACGGCGACCATGACGCTGAATGGCCAGCCCCTGCTGCCGGGCGTGACCACTCCGGTGGCCCTCGTTCCGGGGCTCAACACCATCACGCTGGTGGTGACCGATGAAAAACAGTCATCCAGCCGCACCTACACCTTCGCGGTGACCAGGATTCCGGTGCGCGCGGACCTGGCATCACTGTCCACCTCGGCGGGTCAGCCGACGCCCGGATTTGCCCCTGATATCCGGCAGTACGAATTGCGCACGACGCGGCCAGAACTGATGATCTGGCCAACGGTGCATGGGACCGAACTGGAGGCCCGCACCGGTCAGGATCCGCAATGGCGCAGGTTGTCCCGGGGAACCCAATGGGGCGAAGGCTCATCGACCTGGGTGACTCCCGCAGGCACCGTCTCGACATTGAGTCTCAGCGGAGGGCTCTGGGCCGTTCCCGCCGGACTGACGGGCGTCGTTTCACTCGCCACAGGTGACGCCCACACGACGGCACTGCGCGGTGAGGGGACGGTCGTTTCGTGGGGCCTGGGAGTTGCTGCGCAGGTACCGGCGGGTCTTGTCGGGATCCGCGCCATTGCAGCGGCCGCGGGATACAATCTTGCACTTCGGGCCGACGGAACCGTGACCGGCTGGGGCAGCAACACTCATGGGCAGCTGACGTTTCCCACGGGACTGACTGACGTTATCGCCGTCTCCGCGCAGGGCGGCGTGGTGCCGTGGGCGCAGGCGCTGCGCCGGGATGGCACCGTGGTGGCGTGGGGCGCGGGAAAGCCCGGAATTCTGCCGGTTCCAACCGGGTTGCGGGGCGTGGTTGCCATCAGTGCGCCCGGAAAAGCAATCAGTACGAATCCTTATTCCTACCCCCGCGCTGCGGCGCTGCTGGATACGGGCCGAGTCGTCTTCTGGAACGCCCTGATTGGCTTGCCAGAACCAGAAATTGCCCAGCTGCATGACATTGTGTCGATTTCCGAAAGCGTCGCGCTGCGTCGCGATGGCACCCTGCTGAGTCTGATGGATGGATCCACCCTGTATCCGAAGCAAGTGGCTGCCCTGGAGGGAGGCATGGCGGTCAAGGATGACGGTTCGGTGTGGAGGCCTAGCACTTTTGATTCAGCAAACCGGTTGGCAGGGGTGGTGCTTGAAGTCCGGCCATCGTGGCTGGCGACGGCACTTTCGACCGGCAGCAGCGATTCGATTGAGCTGCGGTCCAGTGAGGGCGGCATGGAGAAGGTCACCCGGCTGACGGTTACCCGTCAGCCCCGGACCGGCCTGCGTTCACTGGCGGTCGACGGTCCGGCCCTGATGCCGGCGTTCGACCCGTCTGTCAGGAGTTATGCGCTCGGGACGCACGCTCACGCGAGCCTGCGCATCCGGCCGGCTCCGGCCAATGCGAACTCGGTCGTGGAAGTGCGTTCCAATGGGGGAGCGTGGAACCGGGTTGCCTCGGCAGAACTCATCGCCAGCCGGGATGCCAGCGTTGCCTCCGGGCGGCCGGTTGTCATCCGCGATGACGGCCAGATCGGTTCGTGGCACCCCAATTCGTCGGATCCGGTGGATTCCATGCAATTCTTCAGCCGCAGGGCGGTCTCGGTGGCGCATGGGGGAGAGGTGGGCATGGCCCTGCTCGATGATGGCAATATTTTTGCCATGAATCGCATTTCCACTCTGCTGCCCGAAATGACCGTTCCGTCGGATGTGCGGGATCAGGTTGCGGTTTCCGTGGCTGCGCGCCACGCGGTTTCTCTTGGTGAGGACGGGCGTATCCGGGCATGGGGCGACCGCGAGGAAGGGAAGCTGGCAGTGCCCTCCGGTTTGCCGGCGGCAACGCAGGTGCGGGCCGGCCTGCATCATAGCCTTGCGCTGCTGGCTGATGGTACGGTGGCGGCATGGGGCCGGAAAGATGAGGGGCAATGTTCAGTGCCGGCGGGGCTCTCGGAAGTGGTGGCCATCGCTGCCGGGCACGCACACAGCATGGCGCTGCGGCGGGACGGAACGGTGGTGGTGTGGGGCCAATTGGCCGACGGGTCGAGCGGCACTCCGGCTGGATTGCAGAACGTGGTGCTGATCGCGGCGGATGCGAAAGCCTGTGTGGCAGTCACCGCTGACGGCACGGGCAGACGCTGGGGGGATTCCGGCAACAGTTATGGCGCGGGAGCCACCCCGTGGCAGTGGACGGGTGTCACGGCTCTGACGGGCGGATACGGCAATGTCGTCGCTGCCACGGCCAGCAACCGCCTCCTCGGCTGGAATGGCGGCACGTTTTCCGGGCTGAATGGACTGGCTCCGTCGGTGGTCGCGCTTCCCCTGCAGCCGGGTGCCAATACTGTCGAGGTGCGGGTGACCGACCCGCAGAGCGGCGACAGCAGCTTGACGGCCCTTGCCGTCACCCGCGCGCTCCATCCGGCGCTGGCCAGCCTGCAGGCCACGGGCTTGTCCCTTACCCCGGCCTTTCATCCATCCGTCAGTTCCTACACGGCGGAGGTGGCGGCGAGCACCAGATCCCTGAAGCTGCATCTTGCTCCCATGGAATCCGATGCCTCCGTAACGGTTGACGGCGTCGAGGTCACAGGTGGAACCGCCGCCATCCCGCTGCCACCTGTTCCTGCGGCTCCGATCATCGTGACCGTCACCTCGGTCGATGGAAAAACCACGAGGTCCTATCAGCTGAACATGGTCCGCGCGGCTGCCTCCTCGCTCGCGGATCTTGGCATGCTGACCACTGCGATCGGCCCGCTCTCGCCGGCGTTTGATCCTGAGGTCAGATTCTACCAGCAGGAACATCGCTTTGCCCAGGCGGCCGTGCGCGCCATTCCGCAGGGCACGGCATCCCGGATGGAAGTCAGTCTCAATGGAGGCGTGTGGCAGGATCTGCATCACGGCCAGCGGATGGCCTTTACACAGCTTGGTTTTCTGATCATGGGAACCGGCGGCGTCCCTGTGAGCTGGCCTCACCTGACCTTCCCAATGGATACCGTGCCGACTGGATTGACGGATGCGGTTTCAGTGGCTGGTTACAGACATCACATGCTCGTGCTGCAGACCGACGGCACGGTGTTCGCATGGGGGGATAATTCGCAGGGGCAGGCGACGGTGCCGGACGGACTCAGGGACGTCATTGCGGTGGCAGCCGGCGATTTCCATTCCATGGCGCTGCGGGAGAACGGGCAAGTGGTGGTCTGGGGCTCCGGGGATGCTGGTCAGAGGGACGTCCCGGCCGGATTGAATGATGTCATCGCCATCTCTGCCGGGCAGCGGCATTGCGTTGCCTTGCGGCGGAATGGCACGGTGGTCACCTGGGGGAGCGGATCCGCAGTACCGCCCGGGCTCAGCGGAGTCACCGCCATCGCCGCAGTCAATCAGTTCTCATCGGCGCTGCGAACCGATGGCCGTGTCGTCAGTTGGGGCCTGTCTGCGCCGTCGTGGCCATCGCTTACCATGCCGGTGCTGCTGGACCCATGGGGGGTGGGCGTAGTGGGGGTGAACGGCCTTGTGACGGCGACAATGCCCTTCGGCTCCTCGGTCAGCATTCCGCCGGACCTTGGAGACGTCGTGTCCCTGCTGGGGAACCGGTCCATCGGGATGGCAGTGAAACCCGATGGCACCGTCAGGACGTGGGGTTCTTCCTATTACAGAGTACCGGAGGGAACGCGGGGCGACACCCGTCCGCTGTTTCTGCCGTTTCCTCTCAAACACGGCGTCAATACGGCCGTGGTCCGGGTCACCGCCGAGGACGGGGTCACGCAGTCGGTCTATCAGGTCAATATCAACCGCCCTCCCAACACTGATCTGTCAGTCCTGCAGCTCTCCAATGCGACACTCACTCCGGCGTATCAGCCCGGTGTCACTCAGTATGCCACCTCGGTGGTGTCGTCACAGACGGCAACCGAACTGACGGCCATGGCGTCCGACAGCACCTCGGTGGTGAAGGTGAATGGAGTCATCGCACCGACGGGGAAAACGATCATCCCCCTCGCCGCAGGGGTGAATACAGTGCACATCGACGTGGCGGCTTCCGACGGAGTGACTACCCTGCGTCACACCTTGCTCATCACCCGGCAACCTTCGCTGGCATCGCTAAGTCTTCATGGATTGGCCACCGGTGCCGACGGAGTGATGAACACGTTTGCGCCGGACCGCTATGATTACAGTGCCACGCCGCCTGCCGGTGAATTCCTGATCTGGCCGCGGTCAGCCAACGCAGGGGCCTCGCTGGCCTTCCGGCACAACGGCGGGGCATGGCAACCCCTGAATGGCACCGGCAGTCCACCCGCCGCCGGGAGCAGTTCCTTTGTGATTGCGCTCCGCACCAGTGGAACTCCCGTCGCGTGGAGTTCGGCGATGAACACCGTCCAGTCAACCGCTGCAGGCCTGAGCGGCATCGTGGCTGTGGCTGCGGGATCCAGTCACGCCATGGCGCTGAGTTCCTCGGGAAGAGTTAGTGTCTGGGGTTCCTCCGACACGACTCTCCAGCCCCCGGCCGCCTTTCCGGAGGTAACGGCCATCGCAGCCGGCCGCAACCACTGCCTTGCCCTCGGGTTGACCGGCACCATCACGGCCTGGGGATCGAATGCCAGTCTGCAGAGCAGCGTGCCTGCCTCACTGCCACCGATCATGGCGATGGCGGGCGGAGGCACGCACAGTGTCGCCGTTTCCCGCGACGGACGGGTTTTTTCCTGGGGATCAATGGCGCAGAGCACCGTACCTGCCGGTCTTCCGCCCGTGGTCATGGTTGCGGCCGGCGATGAGTTCTCCGTAGCGCTCAGGAATGACGGCACGGTAGCGGCGTGGGGAATCAATACACAGGGCCAGCGCACGCCTCCAGCCGGGCTTGCCAATGTGGTGCAGCTTGCCTGTGGTGGTCGCCATGTCCTGGCTTTGCGCAGCAACGGCACGGTAGCGGCGTGGGGTGATAACTCCTCAGGTCAGTCAACGGTTCCGGCCGGACTTGCCGATGTGGTCGCGGTCAATGCCGGCGGCAGCTTCAGTCTGGCGGTGAAGCGCGATGGACGACTGGTGGTCTGGGGTACCTCCATGGCGGGCCAGCGCAATATTCCAGCCGATCTGGTCATGCCGTCCGCCGACTCGGTCACGAGAGTGCCGAACTTTCCCGGCCCGAGTGCCACCGAGTTCAGATTGACAGCTCCGGATGGGGTGGACTCCCAATCCTATACGGTGTCTGCGGACCGTACACTTCTGTCGGCCTATGGTCTGTGGTCGGCAGGCGTCTTTCCAGCCGGAGCCCCTGCCGCAGCGAAGCTGGCCGCGGCGGACTTCGACCAGGATGGATTGTTCAACATGCTGGAATACCTGACGGGATCCGATCCGGTCCGTGCCTCGGGTTCACCGCTGACCATCTCCACTGAAGATGGCATGGGGACAGTGCGCTGGACCAGGCGGGCGGGATGGCCGGACGGATGGGAATCCATCGAAGGAGCCCCTTCCCTTGCTGGCCCATGGACGACCTTTCCGCTCGATAGCCTGAGCCGAACGCCCGGCGTGGGTGGCGCTCCCGACATCATGTCGCTGCGGTGGCCGATGCCGGAGGCGGTCTACTTCCTGCGTCTCCGGGTACCGCTGCCCTGAGGGTGACCGTCGCCGGAACACTTCTTTGGCCTATCCGCAGCGTTCCAGCGGGTCAGACAGCGGGATGCCCGGAACTCAAGCGGTGCGAGGTTCATCAATGCATGTGCCGTTGGCTGCCTCGGCCCCCTTCTCCGGAAAATCTTTCCCTGCAGCCACGTTGAGAATCCGAGGACGATGCGCTGCTGCCGCTGGGCGCGCCTCACAAACGGCGATCTCCGGCACGGGTCAGGGGGCAGCATGCGGCGTCCACGATGCCTCCGCGGATGCCTTGCGCGCCGGAGATCTGTCGCTTAAACTGACGGTACGTCTGTGTTTATGAAACGCCTTTCCCGGCTCATCGCCGTTCTTGCCTGTGTCTGCGTCCCTCTTGTTCCGGAGGTGTCGCTGGCGCAGGCTCCTGCCACTCCAGCTCCCGCGGCGGCGGAGTCGCCCGCTGTTCCCGCCGGGACCAGCACGACGCCCGTTATTGGCATCCTTGATCCGGCTCCCGCTGCCGCATCTGCGCCCGCCGGGACTGCGGCCACCGCTGCAGCACCTGCGCGCAAAGCCGGCTCGTCCCTTGATCCAGTCAAACTCTTCCGGGAGGGCGGCATCACGATCTACGCCCTGCTGGGGCTTTCCCTGATCATGTGTGCGCTCATCGTGTTCTACTTCCTGACAATCCGGCGGGCGGCGGTGGTGAGCGATGCCTTCATGCGGACCGCTGAGGGTCTCATCCGCAAACAGGATTACGCCGGGCTGCTCTCCGTCTGCAACCGCCGCACGGAGGCGATCGCGATCATCACTCAGAAGGCCCTCGACTTCGCCACCAAGAATCCCACGGCGACCCTCGAGGAAGTCCGCCAGGTCACGGAAAGCGAGGGCCAGCGTCAGGCCAGTCAGCTTACCCAGCGCATTGCGTATCTCGCCGACATTGCGGCCATCGCGCCGATGATCGGTCTCCTTGGCACGGTTTTCGGCATCATGAAGGAATTCGGCAACATTTCCGACCGCGCGGCTCAGCTCAACATGATGAAGGCACAGATGAGTTTTGCCGGGGGCACTGCGGAGGCGCTTGTCAATACGGCAGCCGGCCTCGTCATCGCCATCCCTTCGATGATCGTCTATTCAATCTACAAAGGGAAGGTCAATCAGCTCATCTCGGAACTGGAAGCGGCCTCGACTTACATCATGGCCCTGCTGAGCGCTCAGTACAAACGCGTCACCGCCCAGGCACGGGCGCAGCAGATGGCAGCCCGCGAACAGACGCCCACGAGGACCCGCTGACCTGTTCCCGCTCCCATGAAATTCCGGCGGACCTCCCACGATCAGGGACATGGCATGAACCTCGTGCCACTCATCGACGTGCTCCTCATTCTGCTCATTTTCTTCATCGTGAACCTCGCGATGGCGAAATTTGAAACGGAAGTGAACATCAGCGTGCCCGCGGCCGACTCCGGCAAGCAGAACAACCGCACGGTCGGCGAACTCGTGGTCAATATCCGCGAGGATGGCACCCGCGTTCTCAATAGCCAGGTCCTCACGGACGCGGAACTCAAATACAAATTCGACGAGATCGCCAAGTTCGACCGCAAGCAGGCGATCATCATCCGCGCGGATACCCGGACCGAATACGGCGACATGTTCCGCGTGCTCGACCTCTGCCACCAGGCGGGCCTCTACCACGTCTCGTTCGCCACGCGGGAAGCAGAGGCTCCCGCCGCCCCCTGAGTCCACCAGCGCGGCGGCAAACTCCGCATGACAAGGCCACCTTTCCGCTTTCACTAGCGACCCCCGGCACCTGCCGCCCGACCATGCGCCGTTCCCCTCTTCACCGCTCGCACCGCGACAGCTCCGCACAGCTGCTCGTCCTCTCCCTGCTGGCCCTGCCCTTCCTCGCACCAGCTCAGGACGAACGTCCGCCGCGCGCCATCCCGGTCGAGGAAGCAGCCAGTTCCACAGCCAAACCGGCCCCTGCTCCGGCTCCCCCACGCGCCCTCCCCGTGCCGGAAACCGTTCCCGGCGAGGCGGCCCCGAAACCTCCGGCCACCGGGTCGGTCCCCCGCCGCACCACCAAAGCCCCAGCGAAAACCAACGACCCGGAAAAGGACCTCTTCGAATACTCGGACTTCATCTTCACCCAGCGCGGTGATTACAAGCTGGCCGCCCGCCAGTTTTCGGAATACCTCAGCATCTACCCGCAGGGACGCTACCGCGACGATGCCCGCTTCAAGCTGGCAGAATCCCACTACCGCAACAAGCTGGACGACCTCGCCCTCCAGGAGTTCGATACCTACTTCCGCGAATTCCCCAGCGGCAAACACCGCCAGATTGCTTTCTACCATGCCGGAGAAGCGCATTACCGCATCGCTTCCCAGATGCCGGTCCTCGAACGCGCCGGCCGCGTCCAGTTGGCCTTCGATGCCTACCGGGCGTCCCTTTCGGCCTCCCGCTCCGGACCTTACGCCTGCTACTCGGCCTTCCGCCTCGGCACCTATGCCTATAATTCCGCGCAGGACGAAGCCGACCGCTACAAGGAAGCCGTCCGCTACTTCACCATCGCCGCGTCCCAGTGCCCCAAGGACCAGGACAAGATCCGGGCCACGGCGTACTTCTTCCTCGGGCGCAGCCACCGCTACCTCTCTCAGAACAAGGATGCCTCCGCAGCCTTCGAACAGGTCCGCACCATCAGCCGCGACAATCCTTATTTCGACAAGGCCCTCGAGGAACTCGCCCAGCTCGACGTCGAAGCCGGACGCTCCAGGGATGCCAAGGAGAAATTCGACCTCCTTGCCCGCGAAAGCAAGGATTCGGAAACCCGCGCCAGCTCACTCGTCAATTCGGGCATGCTCCTCGCCGAAACCGAAGAAGGCCGCGCTGAAGCCCTCGCCAAGTTCGAGGAAGCTCTCCAGATCCCCGGGGACCGCGCCAAGGAAGCCCGCGCCCGTGCCCGCTTCGGCCTCGTCTGGGGCTACCATCGCCAGAACGACCAGGAAAAAGTCCTCGAAGCATGGCGCGGCCTCCAGTCGGGCGACTATGCCGACCTCGATGAATACAACCGGGCCAGACTCTGGCTCATCGCCGGAACCGCCTATGCCACCCTCGGCAAACACGCTCCCGCCGCACAGACCCTCCGCCTGGTCGAAAGCCTCGCAGCGAGCACCGATCAGCGGGTCGCCGACACCGCTCTCGAAGCAGGCTACAAGCGGATCGTCAGCCTGTTCAAACTGAACGATCCTCTGCTCCCGGACGCTGTCGACGAGTACGTCAAGCTCTGGTCCCCGCGCTTCCCGGATTCGGATTACCTCGACAAGGCGTGGCTCGCCCGTGGTTCATGGTACTTCAACCGGACCGTCTGGGAAGCCGCCGCGGCCTCCTACGGCAGTGTCCGGCTCGACAAACTGGAACCCTCCCGCGCTGCCAACTACCTCTACCAGCGCGGCTGGTCGGAGGTCTCCGCAGGCAGCAAGGACGCCGTGGCCACGCTCTCCCAGTTCCTTGAAAAATATCCGGAGGACGAACGCTCTCCCGTCATTCAGCTCCAGCGCGGCATGGCCCGTCTCAAAATCGGAGACACGGCCAACGCCCTAACCGACTTCGAAGACCTTGTCACCCGAACCGCCGGAACGGAAACTGGTGAGACCGCCCTTTACCAGGCCTCGCTCGTCAAAGGCACCCGGCAGGACTTCACAGGCATGGTCGCCTCGTTCCAGAAACTCATCGCGGATTACCCCAAAACCCGCTTTCTCGGGGAAGCCCGCTACTGGATCGGGGCCGGGCTCTACCAGCTGCAGAAATACGCGGATTCCATCGAACCTCTGACGGACGCCCGCCGCCTCGACTCCCGCACGTACCAGCAGGACGCATCCCTCATGCTCATCGGTGCCCACGCCGCCCTCAAGGACATCGATGGCATGGTCAAGGAGGTCGACGCCTTCCTCAACAACCCAGCCATGCAGAAGCCAGTCCCCAAAGACCTGCTGCGCTGGCTCGGCGTCACCCTCTACCGCGAACGCAAGGATTACCCCCACACCGCCCGCTACCTCGCCTTCGTCGTCAACCACGACGACCCCGCCCAGACCGATCCCGATATCTGGCTCGCGCTCGGCGAATCGCTTGTCGAAACGAAGGAAAATGCCGCAGCCCTGCGAGCCCTCGATGCCCTCCTCAAAATCGAGGAACGCAAACCGCAGCGCGCCCGCTCGTTCCTCCTCCGTGGCCGCGCGCTGCTCGGCCTCAACGATCTCGAAGAGGCCCGCAAAAGTGTCGACAGCGGCCTCGAAATCGACCGCGAAACCCTCATCGCGGCCCAGCTTCACCTCCTTTCGGGCGACGTCGCCAGCCGCTCGAACCTGCCCGTCGAAGCGGTCAACAGCTACAACCTTGTCCGCAATGTCTGGGAAGACCCGGTCCTCACCCCGACGGCCATCCATCGCATGATCGTCCTTCTCGACCGCAGCAAGGACGCAGAGGACAAGAAGAAATCGGCGGACCTCAAAAAGGAACTCGCCACGAAGTATCCAAGGTTCCAGGCTCCGAAATGAGCGACGCCCGACGCTTCCACGTGCACCACGGCTCCCTTGCCATCCGCACCCCCGGACGCGGCACCACGGAAATCAGCAGCGCCGTCGCCGCCATCGTCGCCGCCTCGGGCATCGGCGACGGCACGGTCACGGTCTTCATACGCCACACCAGCTGCAGCCTCGTCATCATGGAAAATGCGGACCCTTCCGCCCGCACGGACCTCCACAATTTCTTCGACCGCATCGCTCCGGACGGGGCCCCATGGATGGTTCATACCTCGGAGGGCCCGGACGACAGCCCCAGCCACCTCCGCATGGCCCTCACAAGAACTTCGGAAACCATTCCCATCCGAGCCGGTCAACTCGACCTCGGCACATGGCAGGGCATCTACCTCTTCGAACACCGCAAGGCTCCCCACCGGCGAGAAATCACCGTCACCGTCATGGGTCTGACCTGACTTCCACCCGGCGCAGGTACGCCTCGGCATCGTCGCGGTTCGCCTCTTCTTCCCAGAGTGCTCCTCCTCCGCGCCCGGGGGAAATCACAGATTCTCCCATTTCCTCGAGCGCCACCATGATGGCCCACGCCACCCCGGAATCCCTTCCCAGTTCCTCCCGCAACCCCGCCCGGAACAAGGAAAGATCCGCCGGATCGCGCCGGCGAGCGAGTGCCTGCCAAGCCCTCGACCGGTACCGCGCATCGTAAGCCGCCCCGGCCCGCAGCGCCGATCGCAGTTCCCCCGCCACCCGCCCGGCATCCTCGGCCCGGTAACCCGCCCACGACATCTCGTCCATTTCCTGACGCGTCAGGTGCACGCCCGACGCCCTCGCCATCAGACTCGCCGCCGCTGTCAGAAACTTCGCTGGTATGCTCATGTGGTCCGCCGGGATTCCCTCTCCCTTTCTTTCCCTCATTGCACGCATTCCTCACATCATCCACTGTTCCCTCATGTCAAAGTCCCCCGTCCCCCGCTGGGATGCCCTCGGATCCGGGCATGGCTTCCGCTCCACCGCCACCGCATGGGACCTGCGATGGTGGATCCTTGCCGCCACGCTCACCTCCATCATCGTTCACGCCGGACTCTTCGTCGCCATCAAGCGACTCAAAATCCCCGGCCGCTCGGTGGCCGAAGAAATGCTCGCCAACCCGCAGACCGGTACCTTCGAGTTTGATCTGGAACAGGTCACCGTCTCCAGCGAGACCGTGCAGCGCGACCTCACGCCGGAACCAACCGACCTCACCCAGAAACAGGAGAGCACCACGGCCACGACCGCTCTCCCGGACCTCTCGGAACTGGCGGAAGCAATCCGCGATCGCGCCGTCGTTCTCACCCCGGCCATCTCCACCCCCACCGCCAACCTCAACCTGAGCACGCCCGCTCCAGGAACCTCGGGCGACCTCCTCGACGACCCATCCACGGTCCGTCAATCCCTATCCAGCGATCTCAAGGATTCTCTGCTCGCCCGCACGACCCTTACCAATCCATCGAAGATCGCGCCGGACGATTCCCAGCTCCTCATCGAAGGCTCCCCATCCGCGGGCAGCGCCGACCTCAAAGGCGATGTCCTCAAATCCCTCAAGAAAGGCTCGGACGGCAACGGCGGCCTCGATGGTTTCGCTTCCCTCGACGATCTCTTCAATCACAAGGGCCCTGTGACCGGCGACTTCAAAACCATGCTCCGCACGGACCTGCTCTTTGACTTCGGCTCGGCCCAACTCCGCCCGGATGCCCGGCTCAGCCTCATGAAGCTCGGAGCGATCATCCAGAACAATGCCGGTGCCACCTTCCGCCTCATCGGCCACACCGATACGATCGGCTCCCCCGCAACCAATCAGACGCTCAGCGAGGCCCGCGCCACCGCCGTGCGCGACTGGCTCGTCACCAGTCTCCGTCTCGACGGCACCAATATCATTGTCGAAGGCCGCGGCGAATCGGAACCTCTCGCGGATATCAACCCGAATGGCACAGCGGAGGAACAGCAACTCAACCGCAGGGTGGAAATCCACAAGTCCGGCGGTTAGGATCCGCACACGGGCCCTTTCGTTGATTCCACCGCGCCCCAAATCTTCCAGATACCGTGCCTGCCGGGACCGCCTCGCCTTCCGTCCCGCGGATCTTCCTCGAGGTCCGATTGCTGAGGTGCCTGCTCGGCCTGCTCGCCGCCCTCGCCTGCTGCCAGTGCGCGGCCCCACGGGTCGACCCCACAAGGCCCCGCCTCCCACGTCTCACCATGGACCTTTCCAACAATGTCTGGACCTGCCGCGATGGCAAGGAACTCCCCTTCACCCGCTGGACTCCCGCGCTCCGGCAACCGCCACGGGCGATCGTCATCTGCATCCACGGGCTCAGCGGCGCCGCGAGCGACTTCTGGCCGGCTGGGGAACATCTCTCGCCGCTTGGCTTCTCGCTGTACGGTCTCCAGCTCCGCGGCCAGGGGAATGACCCGGATACCCGCCGACGGGGCGACATCCGCTCGCATCGGCAATGGCGTCACGACCTCATCGACTTCACCCGCATCGTGCAGCAGCAGCACCCGGAAACCCCGGTCTACTGGTTCGGCGAAAGCCTCGGGGCCCTCATCGCCATCGACACGGCCGCCTCGGACGAAGTCGGAAACGCTCCCGTGGCGGGCCTCATCCTCGCCTCTCCCGTCGTGTCCCTGCGCGATACGCTGCGGCCGCCGCCCCTGCGCAATCTCTTCCTCCGCAGCCTCATCCGACTGCTTCCGGACAAGCGCATCTCGCTGGAACAACTCGGCAACAGCGAGGTCCAGGTCACCAGCAGCACCACCCACCGCGGTCAGATGCAGCACACCGCACACTACGTGAAGGATTTCACACTCCGCCTCTTCCGTGAGGTCGATGTTCTCATGCGCGGCAGTGCGGCGGCGGCCGCCCGCATCCATGTCCCCTCGCTCGTGCTCTACACCCCCAATGATCCCCTGACTCCTCCGGACAAAATTGAGTCGTTCTTCGGAAACATCGCCACTCCGGACCGCACGAGCGTCTTCTTTCCCCATTCCTATCACCTCATCCTCCATGACAACGAACGCTCGCGCGCCCTCAGTACGCTGGCTTCGTGGCTGACGGAGCGGGCGGGGCAAGCGACCCGCTGATCCCCCGCTTCGTAGCGGGCCGCGTCACCTTGTCAGCCAATGCTCCGGGGCTGCTCCTTCAGCGCGACCGCGGCACCTGACCATGGGGCACCAGCGGCACCACCACCGCAGGCAACTCTGCCCCGGCCAGAATCCACTGACGGATCTTCTCGGTCTCCTGCTTCGGAATGGCATGCCCGCTCGGCGGCATCGCCCCGGGTTGGTCATCGGCCAGCACCGTCACCTGATAGAACCGGCTCGCCTCGGGCTTCCCGGGAACAATGAATTTCGCTTCGCCACGGAGTTTGGCGAGTTCGGCACTCGTCCCGATAGCCGGCATGAACTTCAGCCGCGTCGTCCCATGGCAATGAACACAGTAGCGCTCGAGGACTGGTTGAACCGATGCAAAACTCCCGGGTTGCGGCCCCGTCGTCACACAGCCGGTCAACGAATACAGCGCTGCCAGCGCCGCGGCGGAAATACTGAGTTCTCTTGTCATCATTGCATCGGCCCGGCGCATACCGCGGACTAGTTCACCCATGTCTTCTTCCCGGCCTCCCGTCCACCGGCATTTACCAACCCTTCACCCAAGCCGGGAACAGACAAACCGCGCCATTTCCTCCAGATCCCCTTCACCGGGAACGGTGCCCGACCCGCTAGCAGCCGCACCCAACTCCCCACAGCGGATCACACGCCCCGCCTTCCAGACCCACGCATCCTTCCGCCATGGGCCCACTCTCCGCGGGTCGGACCATGTGTGAATCCCCAGCACCGCACCGGAAACCGCAGCCGCCATATGCATCGGACCGCTGTCCACACTGACCGTAAACGCCGCCCTCCTCAGCAGCCACATCAATTCTCCCAGCGTCGTCCGATTCAGCAGATTCACCGCTTCTCCCGGAAACCGCAGCGACTCGCCACCCGCCTTCCGCCCCACCACCACCACCGGCACCGTCCCCATCGCCCGGCAGAATGCCCCAACCTGCGCCACCGTCAGACTCTTCCCCTCCCCCCGACTGAACGGATGGAGCACCACAAAATCCCGCAACCCGGTCGGATCCAACCCGGCATCCACCGGTGCCTTCCCCTCCGGCAGCAGGAACTCCACTTCGCCCTCGGCACCAAAGCCCCGCGCCAACGCGAGACAACGATCCACCGCATGGTCCCCCTTCCCGACCGCCACCACCTCATCATGAAACCAGCGCGCGCCCTCCCGGCTGTCGCTCATCCCCGCCACCCAGCGCGCCCGACTGGCCCACGCCACGAGCCCACTCCGCAGCAGTCCCTGGAAGTCGAGGGCCAGATCAATCCCTGCGCCCCGCTGCCTCAGATCCTTCAGCCAGCAACCGAACCGCCCTGCTCCCCGAGGACCACGGAATTCCCCGCGCGGGAAAATCAACACGTCCTCCAGATCCGGATTTCCCTCCAGCAATGGCGCAAACTCAGGATTGATCAGCCAGCGGATCCGCCAACCGGGCCAGCGCCGCTTCAGCAACCGAACCGCCGGAAGCGCATGCACCACGTCCCCCAGCGAACTCGGCTTCACCACGAGCACGCTCCGCATCTCCCGCGGATCCGGCCGCCGCTTCACGCTGTCATCTCCCTCACGATTTCATGAGCGGACGCCACCAGGCCTCGTTCTCCTGATACCAGCGCACCGTCGCCTCAATCGCACGGTCGAACGACTGCGCCGGTTCCCATCCCAGTTCCCGCCTCGCCTTCCCGCTGTCGATCGCATAGCGTCGGTCGTGCCCGGGACGGTCGGTCACAAACTGAATGAGGCTCTCAGGTTTGCCCAGCAGCTTCAGGATCAGCTTCACAATGTTGATGTTCTCCCACTCGGTGTTGGCCCCCAGATTGTACACCTCACCGGATTTGCCCGCATCAAGCACCCGCAGAATGCCCGCACAGTGATCCTCCACATGAATCCAGTCACGGATGTTCTTACCATCTCCGTACACCGGCAGCGACTGATCATGCATCGCCCGGATGATCATCAGGGGGATCAGTTTCTCGGGGTACTGGTACGGCCCGTAGTTGTTGGAGCAGCGCGTGATGACCACGTCCTGCCCAAAGGTGTGATGATTCGCGAGAGCCAGCAGGTCTGCCGATGCCTTGCTCGCCGAATACGGACTGCTGGGCTGCAGCGGCAGCGTCTCCACAAAATAACCATCCGGCCCCAGCGAGCCATAAACTTCGTCCGTCGAAACCTGCAGGAACCTCACCCCCAGCTTCCGCGCATGCTCCATCATGTTGTATGCCCCGGTCACATTCGCATGCACAAAAACCTCTGGCCCGGTAATGCTCCGGTCGACATGGCTCTCGGCCGCAAAATTCAGGATCGCCGTCACTCCGGCATCCTTCAGCACCGATTCCGTAAAGCCACGGTCCGCAATGTCTCCCTGCCGGAACTCATAACGGTCCGCGTAGTCGGCCTCCACGTCCGCAAGACTGGCCCGGTTGCCCGCATACGTCAGGACATCGAGGTTGGTGATTCTGACCCCGGAACGTTCACGGAGAACCTTGCGGATGAAATTGCTGCCGATGAAGCCGCAGCCGCCTGTGACGAGATAGTGCATGTCTTCTGATAGTCCCTGTTTGAGGGGCGTACCTATGACGGAAGACCCGTGGACCGCAAGCCGGAACACCCGGATGAAACCCAGGTCCCTGACCCTCAGAATGACCTCGTCACGGCACCCAGAATCAGATAATCCGCAAAGGCGGCATCCCCATGCCGCGGGACCCCGCTGGCCGATTCCCACTGCCGGTCCGCGACACTCTTGAAACGCTCACGGTACAACGCCACCGGCACGCTCAACTGCACAGCCCAGCCTTTCTTCATCCAGCTGATCCCCGGCTCGATCGACACCGCCACTCCAGGCCGGCGGAACCCATCGCTCCCTCCCAGCAGATCCTCCGCAGGCACACCCTCGGCACGGAGTCCCAGACTCACCGTCAGCCCCGCCCTCGGCAGCACCATCCAGTCAATCCCCACCCGCCCGGCAAAGGTGTCCGCAATCGACATGACCGACTCAAACGGATTGGAGCGACTCGTCAGCACCCCGTTCGTTTCTTCGGGAGTGATCAGATACGATCCGCTCGCGTACAGCGAGACGGTCTTCGCAAGACTGTAGTAGGCGAAGACATCGACGGGAATGCCCCAGCCACCATCTCCGGGCTGAATCGACTGATCGACATTCCGGATCTGATCGCCCACCACGTCATTCTCATTGTCCACCAGTCTCCGGTGCACGTCCTTCTCATCCTTCCTTCCCGTCGGCGCATCGACACCAAGGCCAATCAGCACATTGCCCCGGTGGTGCACGGTAGGGTCAAGAATCCACATCGTGCCCCCGGCCCGGATATCCCCCAGACCACCGGCCTGCACATGAAACCGCTCCAGAATCCGCGTCCGCTTCGCCCGGTCCGGATCATCCCAGACCACCGACGACCGGTCGTGCTCGGACCACGGCACGGTCAACTGGACGGAAAACCGCGGAGTAATGGCCTTCCCGATGGTCACATCCACGTAACTGGAATCATTGATGACCTCACTCCCCTCTTCCTGGCGGTAGGCCTCCTCGTGCGTTCCCGTGAAATGCCGGTCGGAACGCAGCCAGCGATAGCCGATGGTCACCATGATGCCAGCCTCGCCTGCGTGATCCGCGTTGCCTTCCAGAGAACGCAGCAACCGCTCGCCGGGCGACATGTTCACCGGGCAGCGGGAAGCGACACATCCCTGCCCCATCGCCGATCCCACGCCAAAAAACAGTCCCGCCCATGCAAGGCACACCTGGGAAGGGAAAAAACTTTTGCTCATGCGGCGAAGCTGCCAAGCCCGCCAAGGACCCGTCAATGAGAAAACGATGAATTCGCGTTCAGTGAGCCAGCGCAAGGAACACCAGCACGAGCACCCCGAGACCGAACAGGAACGCGTAACCCTGAATGTTGCCCACCTGAAGCCTCCGCAGGACCGCGCCCGCACCGGCCGCCAACCCTGCCGTGCCGCGCACTCCCAATCCATCAATGAGGAGGCTGTCGAGCACTCGGGCGACGGCCGCGACCCCATCCTGGAATACGGCCACGAGCCGCGCATACAGCTCATCGAAATAGAACTTATGCGCAAAGAGCGGGATTCTCACCGGATCGCTGCGGCGTCCCCGGTAGATCACAAATGCCGTGCCCGCACCGAGCACAAGGGTGGCGATGGAAACCATGCCCACCAATCCGAAATGCCCATGCTCGGGAAGCAGTTCCGGCCCGAGAATCTTTCCAGCCACCGCACCGAACCCAGCCACGATGCCCATGGCCGCCAGTACCACAAGAGGTGCCAGCATCAACGGGCCCACTTCATGGGCATGACCCGCTCCGTGTTCATCGCGCGCCTCGCCGAGGAAGGCCACCACCAGCAGCCGCGTCATGTAGAAGGCCGTCAGCAGGGCGGTGAAGGCCGCCAGCGCAAAGAGCAGCGGACTCCGCTGATGCGCCGCCTCGAGGATGGCCTCCTTCGAATACCATCCCGATGTCACAAACGGCACCGCCACAAGCGCAGCAGTGCAGGCCGCAAACGTCAGGAAGGTCACGGGCATCTTCTTCGACAGACCACCCATCTTCCAGATGTCCTGCTCGTGATGGCAGGCATAAATCACCGCGCCGGAGCCGAGAAACAGCCCGGCCTTGAACCACGCATGCGTGAAAAGATGGAACATGGAAGCCTGCGATGCACCCAGCCCCACCGCCATCACCATGTAGCCCAGCTGCGACAGCGTTGAATAGGCGAGGATCCGCTTGATGTCATTCTGCTGGGTCGCCATGAGCGCTGCCAGCAGGGCCGTCACTCCCCCGATCCACGCAATCACCTGCCCCGCATCGGATGCCCCGATCAGGAACGACACCCGCACCATGAGATACACCCCGGCCGCCACCATGGTAGCCGCGTGAATGAGCGCCGACACCGGCGTCGGACCTTCCATCGCATCGGGCAGCCAGACATGGAGCGGAAACTGCGCGCTTTTGCCGACCGTGCCGCAGAACACCAGGAGCGTGGCCACCGTCAGGGTCCCGCGGGCCTCCGGACCAAGTCCAGCGACACCCGAAGCAATCCCGTCAAAGGTAAGCGATCCCGTCAGCGTCCACAGCATCAGGATCCCGATCATGAAGCCAAAATCCCCGATGCGGTTGGTCAGAAAGGCCTTCTTGGCCGCTTCCGCGGCACTGTTCTTTTCATACCAGTGACCAATCAGCAGGTACGAACTCACCCCAACCAGTTCCCAGAAGATGAACATCATCGGAAGGTTGTCGGCGTAGACAATCCCGGTCATGGAAAACATGAAGAGCGAGAGACCCGCAAAGAAGCGCGCCTTCCCCGCATCGTCCTTCATGTACACCAGCGAGAAAATGTGCACGAGCGCTCCAATCCCGGTGACCACGATCATCATCCCGCGGCTCAGGGCGTCGTTCCGCAGCGCCATGTCCAGATTCAGATTCCCGGCCGCACTCCAGTTGTAGAGCACCGCCGATTCGGCCGCGCCACCCTTCTGCAGCAGACTCAGGCTGAGCAGGAAGGTAATGACCGCCGAACCCGTAGCCACCAGCGCACTCACCCCCGCACTCCGCTTCAGAACAAGGAGAATGAGCGCCGCACTCAGCAGCGGCAGCAGCAATATGGCAGCAGGGCTCGTCAGTGTCATTTCGTCGCTTTCCTTGTAAGAATGTTGATCCTAGCCGCTCATCGAGGTGATGTCCTCCACATGCACCGTGCGCCTCGAGCGGAACAGGGCCACGATGATCGCAAGGCCCACTGCCACTTCCGCCGCGGCCACCGTAATGATGAAGAAAACCAGCATCTGACCGTCGTAGTCAGGCAGGCCATCCCGGAGCCGGAAACGGGAAAACGCCACCAGACTCAGATTGGCCGCACTCAGCATCATCTCCAGACACATGAAGATCACGATGATGTTGCGCCGCAGCACCACCCCGGCAAGACCCAGCGCAAACAGCAGGCCACTCGCGATCAGATAATCATTCAGGGTCACCATAGTCACCAGTCAGTCAGAGATTTCCCTCCCCCTTGCCCACGGCCGGACGGTCTTCCCGTCGGCTGATCACGACCACTCCGACCGTGGCCACCAGCAGCAGCACTCCAACCATCTGGAGATGCATCCGGTAGTCCGTGAAGAGCGATTCGCCCACCAGTTTGGTGTCAGGCAACGAGCCGGAAGCCAGCTCGGCGTTGATTCCCTCCGAAGTGCGGCCCGCTGCCTTGCGGGCCTCGACCGCCTCCGCCAGCCGCAGCGGCGTTCCGGTGACCGTCGCCCGACCGGGACGGAAACTCCCGACCACGCCCGCCAACTGGACCACCAATCCCAGCACGAGCGCCGCCCCGCCGACCACCGCCACGCGGTTCAGTTTCCGCCTCTGCTCGGCCTGGATATCCATCAGCATGATGATGAAGAGGAACAGCACCATGACCGCTCCCGCATACACCAGCACCTGCAGCACTCCCGCGAAGTAGGCATTCAGCGAAATGTAGAGCGCCGCAAGACCCGCAAACGACACCACGAGTGACAAGGCACTGGAAACCGGATTGCGCAGCAGCACCACCGCGGCCCCGAAGCCCAGCATGATCGCTGTGAACAGATAGAATAGTGGCGCAGGCATGGCTCGGTCTACTTCAGTTCATTCCACTTGTTGACCAGTCCCTCGCGGACTCCTCCCAGTTCATAGAGACGCTTCTTGTCGTGAAGCATCTCGGCCCGGCTGGTCCCCGTGATCGCATAGTCCTTCCGCAGAAAAATAGCCTGCTCCGGACACACTTCCTCGCACATTCCACAGTAGATGCACCGGATCATGTCGATCTGGAATTCCCTCGGGCGCTTCTCCACCTTGGCCCACTTGTCCTGAGAAGGAATCTGCTCGGGCGTGATGGTGATGGCACGCGGCGGGCAGATGAATTCGCACAGCTGACATGCCACGCAGCGTTCCCGTCCATGCTCGTCCGTGACGAGGGTGGGGGCACCGCGGTAATGAGCCGGCAGGCTCGCATCCCACTTTTCCTCGGGATACTGCATGGTCACTTTGGTGCGGCCCCTCGCGAGCCGCATGAAGTGCCCCAGCGTGATTTTCAGCCCCTTCAGGATCGAAGGGAAATAGAGACGCTCAGCGAGCGACAGTTTCGGGCGTGCAACGATGTAGGCCATGGTGTGCTTCAGGTATTGCCGTCAGCGTTTGACGATCATCAGAATCAGCGCGGTAAGAAAAACATTCGCGAGGGCCAGCTCGAAGAAGAAGACCCAGCCGAGGCGCATGAGCTGGTCAAAGCGGAAGCGCGGCAGGGTCCAGCGGACCCACATGAAGAAAAAGATGAAGGCCGCCACTTTGGTCAGGAAGCATCCCATGTGCAGGAACCCCATCCACCAGTTCGTCTTCGCAAAATCACCCGAAGGCAGAAACGGAATCGACCAGCCACCGAGGAACAGGGTCACGATGAGACCGCTTCCGATGATCATCGCCGCGTACTCCCCAAGGAAGAACATGGCAAATTTCATCGAAGAATACTCGGTGTGATATCCCGCCACGAGTTCGGTCTCGCACTCGGGAAGGTCAAAGGGCATCCGGTTGGTCTCGGCAAACATCGCAATCGTGAAGATCACGAACGAAATGAACATCGGGACGAGGAGCACCCAGCGCTGCCATGACAGGCCCTCGCCCCACAGCGGAAGCAGGAGCCAGCCGTTCCGGTCCTGTTCCTCCACGATTTTCGTGAGATTGAGTTCCTGAAACACCATCAGCACCGGGATGACGGAGAGGCCCAGAGCGATTTCGTAGGAGATCATCTGGCTGCTGCTCCGCACGCCTCCCAGAAACGGATATTTCGAATTCGATGCCCAGCCGGCCAGAACGATGCCATAGACCCCGAGGCTCGCGACGGCAAAGGTGAAGAGCGGACCCACGTTGAGATCGGCAATCACCATCTTCACTTCGCGGCCGCCGATGTTCAGGCTGCTCCCGAAGGGAATCACGGCGCAGGTCAGCAGCGCCGGCACCATGGTCAGCGCAGGTGCCAGCCAGAAGTAGAACTTGCGGACGTGCTTCGGCGTCAGATCCTCCTTCAGGATGAACTTCAGACCGTCCGCGAGGGGTTGCACGAGGCCGAAGAGCGGAAAATCCTTCCTCGCCCCGAGAATGGTGAGCGGTACCCCCACCCGGTTGGGCCCCACCCGGTCCTGAATGTAGGCACTCACCTTGCGTTCCGCCAGCGAGGACAGAGCCACGAAGGGAAGGATCACAAGGAAGGTGAATCCAGTGATTTTGATCAGGGACGAGAGAACAAGAAACCAGTCCATGCAGTCGGTGAGCCACCACGCGGCGGCCGTTTCCATCTATTCTCCGCCCCTCCGGAGCGGCAAGGCGAATTTGTGAAATTTTTCACAAGCCCCCCGGCCACCGCCTTGTAACCGCCACCCGTGCGCCGCGTCTCCAAGCTTAGAGGAGAAGGGGTTCCAACCGCAATCGGCGAAAACCCCAGTCCCTTCCAACCCCATCCACATCCACCATGAAACTGCTCACTCCAGTCCTGATCTCGGCGGTCCTCGCGGGTGCTGTCTCCAGCGCTCTCGCCCAGGCCCCCACTCCTCCGAAGCGCAATCCCTTCGGTTCCGGCGCCCTTCCAGAAATCCTGAAGACGTACGACGTCGACGGTGACGGAAAACTGTCGGTCGAAGAACGCCAGGCTTTCATCAAGGCCATGCGGGATGCCGCGGCGAACCGCCCGAAGCCAACCAATCCATTCGACAAGGATGGCGATGGCAAACTCAACGAGGCCGAGCGCGAAGCCGCCCAGGCCGCGCTCCGCGCCCGGATCGAAGCCGAACGCACCAAGCGTTTCGAGGAACTCGACAAGGACGACAGCGGTTCCCTCAGCCCCGAGGAACTCTCCGGAGCCCCGCACATGAACGCAGACCGCGCCGCAGCGATCCTCGCCCGTCTCGACAAGGACAGCAATGGCTCGGTCAGCCTCGAGGAATTCCTCGCAGCCCTTGGTGGTCCCGTCCTTCCCCCGCAGCCTCCGCGCCCGCCGCAACCCCCGGTTGGCGGAGGTGGCGGTGACAGGAACGGCCCAGCGCTTCCTCCGCCGCCGCCAACGGGCCGCTAAGCGGACCCCGGCTTCTCCATTCGTTAGTCCGAAAACCCAGAACGGCCCGGCACACCGCCGGGCCGTTCTTTTTTGCGCAGGGCTGTTTTTCGAATGGTCACGGGGCACCACGATCGCGTACAATTTCCGCTGTCCTCCCCGACCGCCCATGCTCCGCCCCCTGCACCCGACGCGCCTGCTTTCCGCGACCCTTCTCTGCGCCTGCCTCTTTTCTGCGCGCGCCGCAGAACGCTACTACACCGACTTCGAATCGTTCACCCCCGGATACGACACCGTTGCTGGAACTGATGGCTGGCAGGGTTCCACGAACCACACCGGACTCCGACTCTCAGGCATCGATGCGGAAAGCACCCACGGGGTGATCGGCCTTGGCAATGCCGCATTCCTCGGGGGTAACAGCGCGATTGTTCCCCTTTCGGCCGGCCGCACCGTCAATATCCGCCGCAACATCGGCATCGATCCAACCGCGCTGGGAGAGGAAATCGTCACCTTCCGCTGCCTCATCGGCATCAAGGATTCGACCGGGACCACCATCGGAACGAAGCGCGACAACTTCGAGTTCGCGGTCTACAACACATCCTCGCAACTGCTCGGCAGCATCCAGTTCGACAATTCCACCCTCGATCCCGCCAGCGCCACCCCGAAACGCAACATCTACCGCACTCAGTGGAACACCAGCACGCAGCGCTTCGACCTCGTCAATACCAACGCTGTCTTCCTCCATGACGCCATCCAGCAGTTCGAGATCCGCATCAATTTCCGCTCAAACCGCTGGAGTGTCTCGCTCGACGGAATCGACATCTTCGAGGACCTGACCTTCCATGGCGGATCCCGCACCCGCAACCTCGGGCCGATCGCCGCCCAGATGCAGATCGTCGGCACCTCCCTGACCGGATCGCCCCAGCCTGGTGACAACTACCTGCTGTTCGATGACTGGATGGTGAGCACGGACACCCCGGCCAGCCCTCAGCCGACCATCACCCGCAACGCATCGACTGGGGCCGTTACCCTCACGTTTGCCCAGGAAGCCGGCTACCAGTACCTCGTCCGATGGTCAGCCGCGCTCGCTGGCTGGCAATCTTCCCTCCCAGGATCCCCTTTTACGGCCGCGGCCACCGGAACCGGCACTTTCACCGACGCGACGGCCTCCGGAAGACCTACCCGCTTCTACCGCATTACCCGGACCGCCCCCTGAACCGAGCCCACCGGAACGGCAGCTCCAGCAGAAAAAAGAACACCCCGGCAAGCAGCAGCAGCCCGCCCACATAATGCGGCCATGGACCCAGCGCATCCATGAGCGACGCCACCTCGGGCTTCCCGCAGAGAAAGCCGTAATTGGCCCCGGTAAGCCCGTTCACGGCCCCGGCCGCCACTCCGTAGGCACACAAGCCCGCAAAGGCGCGTTTCCCCGCCCCCGGCCGTGGCGTCAGTCCCGCCCCGTACACCAGATAGATGGCCGCCGCCACTACCCCGCCATGCTGCAGGAAGAACTGATGATACCGCAGCGAAGGAAAGTCAGCGTGCAGATTCGGCGTCAGCAAGCCATTGAGCGTCCCCGCCAATCCCCAGAACCACGCCAGTTCCGCGAGCAACACCCGCCGCAGCAGCAACCCAAAGGCCGCCGCCACCGCCGCCCAGTCGCAAAGATGCATCGGCAGGATCACCGGTGGCCCTTCCCCCTGCACCGGAATCCCCGCCAGCAGCGAGAGCGGATAACAGAGCAGCAGCACCGCCGCGAGCGTCCGCTCCGCCAATGCCGGTCTGCCCCGCCGTCCCGCCCGCACCATCCACACGGCCACAAGGGCGGTCACCGCCAGCGCAGCAAGATGGGACGGACCGAAAACTTTGAATGGTGTCTGCGTATTCATAAGGCCGGGCTTGCACCGCACCGCTTCCAAGACTCTGTCCGGAAACGCCTCATCCCGCAACCATTCTCCGTCCCATGATCCGTCACCTCCTCATTCTCACCTGCCTGTCCGCCACCACAACCCTCGCCGCAGATCCCTGGATTCAGTTCGAGGGATCCGATGGCCCGGGCAAAGGCAAACACGTGGTCTTCGTCACCGGTGACGAAGAGTACCGCTCGGAAGAAGCCGCCCCCATGCTCGCCAAACTCCTGAGCACAAGGCACGGCTTCAAGACGACCGTCCTCTTTTCGATCAACAAGGAGTCGGGCGAAATCGACCCGAACACCCCCAACAACATCCCGGGCCTCGACCAGCTCAATTCCGCAGACTTCATGGTCATGATGCTCCGCTTCCGCGAGTTGCCGGATGACTCCATGCAGCACATCGTCAATTTCTTCAAAGCCGGCAAGCCTGCGCTCGCCGTGCGCACCAGCACTCACGCGTTCGCCTACACCGCCAACCGCGACAGCAAGTACGCCGGCTGGGACTGGCAGAGCAGCGCATGGCCCGGGGGCTTCGGTCAGCAGATCGTCGGTGATACCTGGGTCCGTCACCACGGCGACCACGGCAGCGAGAGCACCCGCGGCATCATCAACCCGGACCTCGCCAGCCACCCGCTCCTCAAAGGCGTCAAGGACATCTGGGGCCCCACCGATGTCTACGGTATCGATAAGCTGCCCGCGAATACCGAAATCCTCGTCCGCGGTGAAGTGGTCGCCGGCATGAAGGCAGACGACCCTGCCGTGAAAGGCCCGAAGAACGAACCTCTGCAGCCGCTCATCTGGGTCCGCCCATACCAGTACGAAGACGGGAAACCGGGCCGCATCATCGGTTCCACCATCGGTGCTTCCGTTGACCTCGAAAATGAAGGCCTCCGCCGCTTCTTCGTGAATGCCGCCTTCTGGGGCTGCGGGCTGGAGGAGAAAATCACGGAAACCCTCAGCACCGCACCGGCTGGCGAGTACAAGCCCACCTTCTTCGGCTTCAATAAGTTCAAGAAGGGCGTGAAACCGGACGACCTCCGCAAGTGACCCCAGTCACCCGGCATCCCGCGCGCACGCTTCACCTCGCCGCGCGCGGCCGCCTCGTTCCATTCCCGCGGCGCCCGCTCGTCATGGGTATCGTCAACATCAATGACGATTCCTTCTGTGGCGATGGCACCCTCGATATCTCTGCCGCCCTCCGGCAGGCCATCGCCATGGCCCACGAAGGAGCCGACCTCATCGATGCCGGTGCGGAATCCGCCCGCACCAACCGGGCCGCCATCAGCCCGGAGGAGGAATGCCGGCGCTTCCTGCCCTTCATCCGGCAGTATAGGGTCTGGGCAGCATCGGTGGCCGCATCGCCCGCTCCGGTCCCGGGCCAACTCTGGCCCCCGCTCCTCTCGCTCAATACCTGGCGGCCGGAAGTCGTCGCGGACATCCTTCCGGAAGGCGGAGACCTCCTCAATGACATGAGTGCCCTCCCGGACGACCGCAATGCCCGCCTCTGCGCCGCGTGGGGAGTGGCCCTTCTCATCATGCACTCGGTCGGACTCCCGAAGGAAAAGCATACCGATGTGGTCTGGCCCGACATCATGGCGGAACTCTCCCGTTTCTTCTCGGACCGCATGGCCACGGCCATGGCCGCAGGACTACCGCGCGACGCCATCGTCCTCGACCCCGGCATCGATTTCGCCAAACAGCAGCAGGATAATCTCACGATCCTCCGCGATGGTCATCTCCTCGCAGCGCTGGAACGCCCCATCCTGCTCCCGGTGAGCCGCAAAACGGTCATCGGACAAACTCTAGGCATTCCGAAACCCACGGATCGCGACGCGGGCACGATCGCCTGCCTCACCGCGGGAACCCTCCGCGGGGCCCACATCTTCCGCGTCCACAACGTGCCTGCCACCGTCGCTGCGCTGCGCACCCTCTGCGCGCTGCTCCCGCCGGAAACACCGCCCTGATCAACGCGGAAAGGCGGCTTCCCATTCGCTTTCCCTGAACCCGGTCAGGAAGATGCCGGCCTCCCGGTCCAGCGCAAAGGGACGCTTCACGAGGTTCCCGTTAGCCGACAGGGCCGCGAGGAATTCCGCATCGCTCAGGCCCGCCAGACGCGCCCCCATGCCAGCTTCGCGGTAGTCCCGCCCGGACGTGTTGCCTAGCGCCACCCGCCGCCCGCCCCGCGCCGCCAGCATCGCTCCCAGTTCCTCCACCGTCGGCGGACTGACCCGGATCGGAACCGCCTCAAACCTTACTCCGCGCGACTCCAGCCAGCGCCGCGCCGAGCGGCACGACCCGCAACCATCATAGAGATAGACCTTCAGCATGGTCCCGAGGCTCACCGTTCCGCCGCCTCACGGCAACCGCGCCCTCCGGCTTTCCTTTCTTCACGGCCGGAACATGCCCACCACCGCAGCCGTCAGGAGTGTCGCCACGGTTCCGCCCAGCAGGGCCCGGAAACCAAGCGACGCCAGCACTTTGCGCTGCCCCGGGGCCAGCGCCCCGATGCCGCCAAGCTGAATCCCCACCGATCCAAGGTTCGCAAATCCACACAGCGCAAAGGTCATCAGGAAAACCGAGCGCTCACTCAACTGCCCCGCACTCTTCATCCGCCCAAGCACGTCGTAGGCCACAAACTCGTTGAGCGCCATCTTCGTCCCGAGCAACTGCCCGCCACGCAGCATTTCGGATCCTTCCACTCCCGCGAGCCACGCCGCCGGTGCCATCAATGTCCCGAAAATACTCTGCAGCGAAAGCCCCTCGAAGACCCCGCCGCTCGCCGATCGGATCAGCGCGTTGAGCGAACCACCGGAACCCGCGGGAATCAGCCCGCCAATCCAGCTCAGCGCCCCGTTGATCATGGCCGCAAAGGCCACAAAGGCGATCAGCATGGCTCCCACATTCATCGCCAGCATCAGTCCCTGCGTCGTTCCCGCAGCCAGGGAATCAAAGAGGTTCGCCCCGATCTCATCGCGCGGCACATGCAGGCTTTCGTCAATCTCTTCCTTCTCAGGCACGAGAATCTTGGCAACCACGATGGCGGCCGGCGCACTCATGAGCGACGCACACAGCAGCCACCGGGCAAACTTGAGACGTTCCACTTCCTGATCGCCACCCAGCATGCCGATGTAGGCGGCCATGACCCCGCCCGCGATCGTCGCCATGCCGCCAATCATCATGGTGCAGACCTCCGAACGCGTCATGCGCGCCACATAGGGCTTCACCAGCAGAGCCGATTCCGTCTGTCCCAGAAACACTTCGCCCGCCGCGGCCAGACTCTCCGCACCCGAAAGCCGCATGACCCTTTTCATGACCCACGCACAGGCGAACACGATGCGCTGCAGGATCCCGAAGTAGTAGAGCACTGATGTCAGCGCCGAGAAGAAAATGATCGTCGGCAGGACCTGAAACGCAAAAACAAAGGCCCCGTCCGGCCCGAACAGGCCGCCCATGGTCGGAAGATCCACGAGCTTCCCGAAAACCATGCGCGCCCCCTCCTTGGAAAAGTCAGTCACTTTCACAAAGAATCCCGCCAGCGGCTCCATCAGGGCGGCGGCGGTCTCCGTTCCGAAGAAACAGGCAGCCAGCGCCAGCTGCAGCAGCAGTCCCCCCGCCACCAGCCGCCAGTTGATGGCCCGGCGGTCCTGCGAAAGCAATACCAGCAACCCCAGCAGGACCACTACCCCAAGAAGACCACGGAAAACATGCATGATGGCTCAATCGGCAAATCCCGTAAGCACTATCTTGCCTTCGGCGGCCCCGCTTTCCAGATGCGCATGCGCCTGCGCCACTTCAGCAAAGCCAAACGCCCGAGGATCAAGCAGGGGGCGCAGCTTCTTCTCCGCCACAAGGCGGCCCGCCTCCCGCAGAATCTCTCCATGACGCTCCCTGCCGCGACCGTGCAGCATGTTCAGCAGCATGAAGACCACATGCAGCGTGAGCCCTTTCGCGTGCATCGGAGAAAGATCGGTGGTCGTCCGCGTCGAAATCGAAACCACCGTGCCACTGACCGCCGCCGCCGCCAGACTTCGCCCCACATTCTCGCCACCCACCGTATCCATGACCACATCAAAGCCCAGCCCCCCCGTCTCGCTCTGCACATATTCCTCCACACTCAAACTCCGGTAGTCGATCGTACGCACTGCTGCGAGCGAGCGCACCAACTCCGCCTTGTGCCCGCCGGATACCGTCGTCCACACTTCGGCTCCCTGCGCCACCGCCAACTGCACCGCGACATGCCCCACCCCTCCGGCTCCGGCATGAATGAGCACCCGCTGACCTGCGCGGATCCCGGCGCGGTCCACCAATCCTTCCCACGCTGTGATCGTGACCAGCGGCAGGGCCGCCGCTTCCTCCCAGCTGAGCCCGGCCGGCTTCGGTGCCAGCAGAGCCGCATCCGCCACCATGTACTCAGCCAGGGCGCCCGGCAGTCCGCGCACGCCTCCTGCACAGCCAAAAACCGCATCACCCACGCGGAACGGCCCGACACCGTCGCCGCACGCCGCCACTTCCCCGGCCATATCGCAGCCCAGCACCACCGGATCCGGAGGCGCAATGGCCTGCAGCATCCCGCTCCGGATCTTCCCATCCACCGGATTCACACTCGATGCCCGCACCCGCACCAGCACTTCCCCCGGCCCGGCCACCGGAACCGGAATCCGCTCTTCCCTGAAAACATCCGGTGCCCCGAACTCCCGCAGCACCATCGCACGCATGGTCTCTTTCATAGTGATCCGATCATGACTCGTTCCCACCACGGCGTCCAGTGACATCACGGTTTCCGCAAAGGGTTGATTTCCCCGCCACCGCAGTGCATGAGCCCCTTTCCCTCTCCCTCACATGTGCGGCATCTACGGCTACTCCGGGTTTCATGAAGAAGGTCTCCTCGACCGCATGGCCAGCGTCCAGATTCACCGGGGACCCGATGGCGACGGTCGCTACGAGCGTCCGGAATTTGCCATGGGCATGCGCCGCCTCAGCATCATCGACCTCGCGGGCGGCTGGCAGCCCATCTTCAATGAAGATCAGTCCATCGCCGTCATCCTCAACGGCGAGATCTACAATTACCGTGAACTGAAGGCCGAACTGGCCGCCCTCGGGCACTCGTTCCGGACGCAGAGCGATACCGAAACCCTTGTCCATGGCTACGAGCAATGGGGGCTTCCCGGCCTCCTCTCCCGGCTCAATGGGATGTTCGCCTTCTGCCTGCGCGACGAACGCTGCGGTTCCATCTTCATCGCACGCGACCGCTGCGGTCAGAAGCCTCTCTATTACCACCACCGCAATGGCCGCTTCCTCTTTGCCAGCGAAGCCAAAAGCATTCTCCAGAGCCGCCACGTGACGGCCCGCTGCCGCACCAGCGCCATCGATGCCTACCTCTGCCTCCGCAATGTTCCCGAGCCCGCCACCATGTTCGAGGGCATCGAAATCCTTCCCGCCGCTCACTGGATGGAACTCACCCACGACGGCCGGCTCTCGATCCAACGCTACTGGGAAGTCCCGCTGACCGATGGCCTCTACCGCTCCGATGAGGAATACTTCGAGGAATTCGAGAGCCTCTGGAATGACGCCATCGGTCTTCACATGCGCAGCGATGTCCCCGTCGGTGCCTACCTCTCCGGTGGAGTCGATTCCTCGCTCGTCGCCGCTGGCATGACCAGGGTCGCCTCGGGCATCAGTACCTACAGCATCGGCTTCAATTCGCCCATCGATGAAACGAGGGACGCGGAGGAAACCGCGCGCTTCCTCGGCACCAGACACCACACCATTCACGTCCAGCCAGCCGACTTCCAGCTGCTTCCCAGAATCGTCTGGCACATGGACCGCCCGGTCGGCGACGCCCTCATCATCGCCTTCTACCGGCTCGCCCAGGGGGCCGCCCGCGACCTCAAGGTCGTCCTCGGCGGCGAAGGGGCCGACGAATGCTTCGCGGGCTACGATTTTTTCCGCAAGCTCCTGCTCGCCAATCGGCTCGGACCCGCCGCACCGCTCGCCGGCCACGCCCTCCGCGCCATTCCCCACCGCGTCCTCAATCACTTCTTTCACTTCCCGGCCGACCTCGGCAGCCAGGGCAAGAAACGCGGCGTGGATTTCCTCCTCCACTACCGCCGCCGTCACCTCATGGCCAACTTCTACGCCCTCCGCACCCTCTGGTCGGAAGAGGAACGCCGCACGCTATACTCACGGGAATTCAAGTCACTCGCCACGGATTCGTGGATCCCCCGAGAACGGCCGCTGCCGAGGGACCGCGACCCCGCCCGCATCCCCTTCCTCGACCGGCTCCTCCGCCTCCAGTACGACGAATGGCTCCAG
>JBIICE010000187.1:0-8048 GCA_044239025.1 Verrucomicrobiales bacterium | reverse complement strand
CCATCGCCGCCCCATGCTCCCACGGTGAGTGGAGTGGAGGGGCTGTTGTTCATGGGGCCGCCATTGGCCGAGCCCTGGGCGACACCGTCGAGGTAAAGGGTGCTGCCATCGGGACCGAAGGTGACCGCGACGTGATGCCAGGTGGATCCCACGGCGGTCGTGCTGGTGAGCAGGATGGGAGCCGGGCCGCCCGACTGCCGCCAGACGAGCCGGGCCGTCGCCGGATTACTGGAATTGAGGGCGAGAATGGTATCCGAGAAAGCGCCGTTGGCCTGCCGCGAGGTGATGGCTCCGAAGGTGCCGCAGCAGTCAGGGTCCTGCGAAACGGAATTCCAGCGCGCCCAGAGGCTGATGGTGCCGGCAGCGGCGGCGTTGAGTCCCCCGCCCGCGGGGATGCTGAAAAACTGATTATTGCCCCCGAAAGCGACCGCGGAGGCGGCGGTGCCGTTGCGGTCTGCGGTGGCGGTGGGGGTGCCGGTCGGGGTGCCGTTGGAACCCTTCGTGGCCGTGGCATTGCCATTGAGCGGCCAGTACCCGGTGAGCGCCGCCGAATTCAGTCCGGCCCATCCGGTTTCATCGTATCCCGGCTCCTTCCATGCCGAACCACGGTCCGTCCCGGTGGCATCGTACCGCCACAGGGCGTTCAGAGGAACGAGGGATTTCGTGAGCACCGTGGTGTCCGGAAAATTGCGCAGGCCGGGGGTTCCGCCGGTGATGATGCTGTGGGTCCAGAGGGATGGATCGTCGCTCGGTGTGCCCGGGTTGCGCTTGGCGAGAGTGGCTCCCGAGCCGTCCGGAGCGACCGGCCAGTTTCCGCCGTCGCGGTAGTCGAGACGGTCCATGAGGCGGTCGTTGAGGTCACGCAGTTCGACTCGTTCTCCGGAGTTGGCGAGATTGCCCGAGAAAGGACCGAGCACCGAGGCGAGGCCGGTGAGGGATTTCACGGCGTCCGGGTTGGCAGCGATGACGACGTAGCCTCCGGCTGGAATGATGGTGCCTTCCGGAAAGCGGAAGCGCACGGCTTCGCCCAGGGACCAGTTCGACAGTTCGATGTCGATGGCCATCTGGTTGTGGAGCTCGATCCATTCGCCCGCCTGATAGGAAGCGGGGGGGTGGAAATGGATTTCGTTGAAGACGACGACACTGTCGGCGGCGGTGACCGCGGCAGCGAGAGACGACAGGACGGCAGCGCAGAGGAGAGGGGCACGCATGGGATTGCGCCCGATTTCATCCGATTTGTCCGACGACTACAAACAAAAATTACGGTGCGGAGGAGCACGCTGCTTCCCGTCTGCCAAGGACTTGGAGCCGAACCCGGACCGGCCGCGGATTCAGAGGAAGCGGTGGTGGGACGAGCGGCTGCGCCGCGTGGTCGTGAAGAGGGGATCCCCTGCGGTCGGCGGGCCTGATTCCCGAGGGCTTCGTTGCGCCGCGGTCTAAGGTCGTGGCCTTCTCCCTTGCGGCCCCTCGCCTTGTGCCGGCATTCCCCGCCGCCCTGCCAGTCCGGGTACTTCAACAGACCTAGAATCGCGTCAGTGCGAGGCGGAGGAATCGGTGGGCGGACGGGCTGAAGCGAAGCGTCACCGTGCGCAGTGGGCCGTTGGCGGAGGGGACGTCGCTGATCACTTCGATGCCATTGCCAAGTGGACCGGGCGGGAACGTTTCCCCGGGGAGGATGGCCGGCCCTGCGGGAGACCATGCGCGGAGGTCCGGGGAGCTTTCCAGCTGCCAGCGGAGGTCGTGGGGGCGGCTGTCGCGGGAGAAGCGCAGTTCGGGGAGCGAAGCGTTCAGCGATGGCAGCCAGGGGTTCGCGTGCTCCGGCGAGCGAGGGGTGGTGCCGAAGGCATATTCGAGAAGGTTGGCGAGACCGTCGGAGTCGGCGTCCTCCATGTCATTCGCCGGGGCACCCGGCAGAAGGTCCGGAAAGAACTGTGCGAGCCATGTCTCACGGTAGCTGGGTGCCGGTCCGTCAGTCCATGAGATCTCGAGGGACGGTCTGGCGGCAGCGTCGAGGTGGGATCGGCCTGCGAAGCGCTTGGCGGAAACCGTGCGGTTCGGTCGGGTCGTGGTATCCGCGGGGTCACGCAGGATCCAGCCGTGATTGCTGCCGGGGTTGGCGATCCACGACTGCACATCGGCGAGCAGGCTAGGACTGGACCACGAGTAGCGGTTGTTGCCGTCCACGGTGGTTGTGCTGGCAACCGCCGGGAGAAAGTCGCCTCCCGGAGTGGTCCAGAGTTTCTCCGGGAACGAGGCGTGAGTGAAGGTGGCATCGCCCGGGGCTGCCGTGGTGCCTGCGCCTCCGGGATTGCCCGCGTCCGAAGTTCCTTCCGACCATGCCGACGAGATCCGGTGGAGCTGGAAAGGGAAGGGGCCGACAATGGTTTTGTCCATGGAGAGGCGGAGCGCGGCCGACTCCGCGCGGGCCGTGGCCGGAATCGCAGAGAGGTCGAATCCGACGAGCGCGCGGCGGAAATAGAGCGAGTTGGTTCCCGCCGTGACACCGCTGAAGAGCCATGCGCCGGACCCATTGGCAAGGGTCCCGCTTTCTTCGAACAGCGTGGCGTCCCGGGTGGCCGCGAGGGTGACCGTTCCCGCGCGCACGGGCACCAGCCGGTAAACGCCCCCGGACGGTCGTCCATTGGCCAGTTCGAGGACACCGGCGGTGGTTTTGGTGCCAACGTAGAGTTCGCCGGATTCGTCTTCGCCGAGCGTGAGGACGCGGAGGGCGAAAGGATTCCCCTGGGCGAGCGGGATGGCTTGTTCGAGGAGGAAGCGGCCGCTCAGCGGAGCTGTCTCCTGGAGGGCCATGAGCCGTCCACTGGAGACCCCCGACGTGGCTCCGTAGTCGCCGAACACGTAGCGCCCACGAAGTTCCGGAATGGCCTGGCCACGGTAGACGTATCCGCCGGTGACCGAGAGGCCGAGGGCGGGCAGTCCTGCGGAAGGCGAAATGCCCGGGTGCTGATACTGGGCAATCGGGGCGATCAGATTGACGGGAGCCGCCGGCATGCCCGAGGAGAACGAAGTGGTTTCCGCGCCCTCCCGGTAACGCCAGCCGTAGTTGCCGCCACGGGTGATGAGATTGACTTCCTCGATGCGGTCCTGTCCGACGTCGGCGGCGAAGAAACGATTCGTCCCACCGGGCCGGGCATCAAAGCTGAAGCGCCATGGATTGCGGAGACCGAAGGCGAAGATTTCGGGTCGGGCTCCCGCCTGGGCAGTGAAGGGATTGTCGCTGGGAATGCCGTAGGCTCCCCCGGGCCCATTCGAACCGAAGGGGTCGATCCGCAGAATCTTGCCGAGCAGTCGGCGGAGGTCCTGGCCATTCCCGAGGGCGTTCGTGGGACGGTTCGCGGTGCCGCCCGAGTGACCGGCCGAGGAATCCTCGCGTCCGCCGCCGTCGCCTGAGGCAATGTAAAGGAAACCATCCGGACCGAAGGCGAGTTGACCGCCATTGTGATTCGACTGTGGCTGATTGAAGCGCAGGAGCGTGCGGTGAGACGCGGGATCGGCCCGGTCGGGGTTGGTGGGAGATGCCTTGTATTCGGCGAGTACCGACATGTGATTCACCGGGTCTGTGGTGCCGAGTACCGGGTCCGTTGCCGCAGGCAGATCCGAAGGCGCGCTGTAATAGACGTAGAATTTCCGGAATCCCGCGGAGGTGGGCTGGTGGAAACCCGGGGCGAACGCGAGACCGAGCAGTCCGCGTTCCGAGTAGCCGCTCGCCGGAACCATGCCTCCCATGCGCGGCGCGAGATCGAGGAATGGATCCGGAAGCACGTGACCGCTGCGCATGATCCAGATGCGGCCCGGTTGGTCACTGATGAAGAGGCGGCCCGATCCGTCGCTGGCGTGCGTGATGTTGGTCGGGGAGTGGACGTGGCCGAGGAGCACAGGCTGCAGCGAGAGCAGCGGCGATGGCGTCAGGATAGGGGCCGGAGTTACCGCGAGCGTGAACGATTGCGTCGTCCCTGAACGGGAGTGCCCGAGCGATGACGTGGCGGAATCCGCGACACGGATGGTCAGGGGAAACGATCCGGCCGAACCTGTGGGAGGCGTGCCGCTGAGCCGACCCGCGGTGGTCATCGCCAGCCAGGCCGGGGCCGAGACGAGCGAGAAGGTGAAGGGATTGCCTTCGCGGTCGGTGGCGGTGGCCTGGTAGGAAAAGGGCATCCCTTCTTCCGCAGTGGTCGGCGCAATGCTGGAAAAAACCGGCGGGGCATTTCCCGGATTCGTGGCGACGGTGCCCGGTGCCGGGGTGCCCGAACCGCCAGGGTCGCCCAGTTCCGCTCCGTTGGTGCTGCCATCCCCATCCGAATCGGGTGTGGCCAGCGCGGCTGTCCAGAAGGCCGCCGTGGTTCCTTTATTGGAAGCCGGCAGGGCATTCCAGACGGCCTCCCCGAAGGCAGTGCGCGCACCGGCACCCGAGGGGTTCGTGTGGCAGGCCGCGCATCCCACGGTGCTGCCGCTGGGAATCTGACCGGTGCGCCACGAGCGTGCCTCGGCGCTGGGAACGAGCCAAAATGCCAGCGCGAGGGCCGGGTGGAACGGTTTTAAGCGCAGTTTCATCCCGACGCTACGCCGGCGGAGCTTCAGGAGATTCCCGGAGATACGGCGCGAACGAGCGGGTCAGTTGACGACGCGTGTTGCCGCCTGCTTTTTGAGCCATTCCTCGCGTTTGCGGACGAGTTCCTCGTACTGACGGCGGATGCGTTCGTTATTGCGGGCGTCTTTCGTGAGGAAGGTATTGTTGCGTCCGTAGCGGCTCCACGGACCGTCAGGTACCTCCGATTCGTCGCAGAAGCGCCAGTCGCAGCGGGCCCCGGAAGTGATGCCGAGAAAGTCGCGGACCGCAGGGGAAACATCGAGTCCAGCCCCGTTGTTCTCGCGGTTCACGGGAGGCTTGCCCCCGAAGACGTACTGGTGGTCATCGGTAGTGAAGGGACCGCAGTCCTGCCACTGGGCGAAACAGGTCTTGTTGCCCGTGCGGATGGCGATCCAGACGTCCTTGCAGACGCTCTTCATGCCCTCCGCCTTGCGTTGCTTGAACCAGGGAATGCGAGCGGCGACCACCGGATTGGTGATGTCGTTGAAGGGGAGCGCCACGTAAAACGGATTGAGACCTGGCGTGAAACCCTTGGGGCAGAAATCCCACGTGCGGCTGCTGCGGTCGGGGTTGTCGTACCCTCCGTAGTTCAGTTGCCATTCCATGTCCCAGCTGCTGGCATGATTGGGGACAGGATTGTTTTCCGATGGCTGCTCACCGATCCAGAAGATCGTGGTGACAATCTCCTTGCGCCATGGGTACTTGGGAGCGGCATCGCGCGCCCGCGTGGGAGCGTACACCCGCGGCATCGGAGCCACCGCCCCGATGGAACCACGCGCCCCCGCAGCCGACACCGTCCCCCCGCCCGGCTCTTTCGGCTTCGTCACTGGCTTAGGCGTCGCTTTCGCCGCAGGCTTGCTGGCCGGCTTTGCTCCCTGCGAAGCAGCCGGTTTCGCCCCCGTGGTCCGCTTCTTCGCAGACGATGACTGGGCAGAACAGGGCCACGCCGCGAAGGACAGGGCCACGGCAGCGGCAATCATGAGGTGATGTGCGGTCGAGGAGCGTATCATCCTTTGGGGAGGAAGGTCGGCGGAGGGTGACTGCGGGAGGAAGGCCCCGCAATGGAGAAACCGCGGGCGTGAAGCCGGGATGAAAGCGCAGGCCGCACCCGGGCGTTTGCAGTGGATGATGACAAGGCGAACGATTCTGCAGGTGGCCGGGGCGGTGGTTCCCGGAATGTTGCGTTCCGGGGAGACGGAAGATGGCCGCCCACGGCATGTCTCCGCGAATACCTATGGCTGGGGAACCTACGCCGGACGCGAAGGCCGTGGTTTTTCGCAATGGAGTGACGAGGCTCTCGGGCTCATGGCCGCCGCTGGTCAGAGTGGCTTCGAGCCCGGGGTCAGTGACGGGAAGGAATTCGATGGCCTCGGGGAAAGGCTCCCGCGGCACGGCCTCGAAATGCGCTCCATCTACGTGGGGACACGACTCGAAAACGAAGCAGCAATCCGCGAAAGCATCGGGAAAGTGCGTTCCATTGCGGCCGGAGCGGCGGCGCTCGGAGCCAGGGTTCTCGTCACGAATCCTGTGCCCGTGCCCGATGCACTCAGGGGCCGGGAAGCGGACGAACGCCTCCAGTGGCAGGTGACCGGCCTCGACCAGCTGGGCGAGGCCGTGGCGGCTGCCGGCATGGTCCTCGCCCTGCACCATCACGATGCCGAACTGCGGGCGGGAGCGCGCGAATTCCATCACGGCCTGAGCCGGACCGACCCGCAGAAAGTCAAGCTGTGTCTCGATCTTCATTGGGTTTACCGCGGCTGCGGCGATTCCATGCTCGCCGTGTTCGACGCCCTCGAGCGCTACGCCGACCGGATCGTGGCGCTGCACCTGCGCCAGTCGCGGGGCGGGCGCTGGAGCGAAGTCTTCACGGGCGAAGGCGATATCGATTACCGCGGCGTGGCGGCCTTCCTCGCAAAACGGAAGCTGGAACCTCTCCTGATCCTCGAGCAGTGCATCGAACCGGGATCCCCCCACACCATGGATGGCCTCGCCGCAACCCGCGCCGGGGTGGCGGAAGTCCGCAAGGTGTTCGCCTGAGCCATTCCGCCGGAACGTAAAGGCGAGGGGATTGACGTGCGCGTCCGGCTCTGGCACCCGTGAGTTCATGATCCGGATCCTGCTTTCCCTGAGTCTGCTCGCGATGACTGTCCTCGACCTCCGTGCGGCCGCCGCGCCCGAGCCTTTGTGGCCCGGAAAACCCCCGGGTTCCCTCGGCGATGGCGATTCCCACGTGCCGACCATTCAGTTCTTCGCAGCGGATCCGGCGAAGTCGACCGGTGCCGTCATGGTGGTTTGCCCCGGCGGCGGCTACGGTGGCCTCGCCGATCACGAGGGCACTGGCTACGCCGAATGGCTGGCGGGAGAGGGCGTGGCCGCCGTGGTGCTGCGCTACCGCGTTGGAAGCGACGGCTACCGTCATCCCGTGATGCTGAACGATGCCGCAAGGGCCGTGCGCACCGTGCGGCACCGGGCAGCCGAGTGGAAAGTCAATCCCTCCATGGTCGGCATCATGGGGTCGAGTGCCGGTGGCCACCTCGCCTCTACGGTCCTCACACGTTCCGATCCCGGAACGCCCGGGGCCGAGGATCCGGTGGATCGGCTGAGTTCACGCCCGGATTTCGGGGTGCTCTGCTACGCCGTCATCACCATGGGACAGCACACGCACGGTGGTTCGAAACGGAATCTGCTCGGCGATCAGCCGTCGGCGGAACTGATAGAATTGCTTTCCAATGAGAAGCAGGTCACGAAGGAAACGCCGCCGTGCTTCCTCTGGCACACATGGGAAGATAAGGCCGTGAAGGTGGAAAACACGCTCGATTTCGCCTCCGCGCTCCAACGGCATGGCGTGAAGTTCGATCTGCATGTCTATCAGAAGGGACGCCACGGCATCGGACTCAGCCGCGGTGAAAACGGAGCTGCCCCGGGGCAGGTGCATCCATGGGCTCTCGATCTGCTCGTGTGGATGCGCGCCAATGGCTGGGTGAAGTGAATCCCGCCGCCCTCAGGGGGCCTCGATACCCCGGAACCGCAGCCGATAGAAGCGCCGGTGGTCGGCTACCGGCGGAATCACGCTGAACGTGCGCTGGTTTCCGTTGATGCCAGCCGTGCCATTGGCCGACGTCCAGGCTTCCGCGGGCGACCGCCGGGTTTCGAGCATGGCCTGCTGCAGCCCAAGTCCCCAGCTGAAAACCAGGGACTGCCCGGTCCGGGCCACCGCGAGATCGGCGGGGTTACCCCACAACGATTCCACCCACGCCGGACGATCGACAAAGGGATTCCGGTTCCCCTGACGCTCATGGACGCGGTCGTTCCGGCGGGATTCGGCCGTGCTGACCGGATCGGCGTAATGCCAGAGCAGGAGTGTCGTGAGCCTTCCGGAGTAGGGAAGGCTGCCACCAGTGAGGCTCTGATCATCCGTGAGCCGGAGGTCCGCTTCGTC
>JBIICE010000186.1:0-8091 GCA_044239025.1 Verrucomicrobiales bacterium | reverse complement strand
CGCACGGGCCACGAATGGGACCCGCTTGTCGATCTCGCCTTCGCGGCCGCCATGGTCATGGCGGCTTTCCTTCCCACCCTCGTCCGACCCATCGAGGGCCGCGCCACCCTCTGGGCCATCGCATGGACGGTCCTCGGCTTCTTCTATATCCCATGGCTCTGGGGATTCATGACCCGGCTGCTTTTCCTCCACGGCCACAACCCGGACGGACGCCTCGCAGGCGTTCCCTCCATCCTCTTCGTCGTCGCGGTCACCAAAATGACGGACGCCGGAGCCTACGCCATCGGCTCGCTCATCGGGAAACACAAAATGATTCCCCACATCAGCCCGGGCAAAACATGGGAAGGACTCATCGGCGCCTTTGCCGGGGCCCTCGCCGCCGGATTTGCGGTGCGCGCCATCTACGGACCGGCGCTCCCCATCGCCACCACCCAGAGCCTCATCCTCGCCTGCCTCGTCCTCGCCGCGGTCTGCATTGTCGGCGACCTCGCCGAGTCGGTCGTGAAACGCTCGCTCTCCATCAAGGACTCCGGGGCCATTCTCCCCGGCATCGGGGGTGCCCTCGACCTCATCGATTCCCTCCTCTGGACGGCTCCGGTCTTCTACTTCCTCCTCAAATATGTCCTGCCCCCCGCGTAAACGCGTCATCCTTCTCGGAGCCACCGGCAGCATCGGATCCAGTACCCTCAAAGTCGCCCGCGACCTCCCGGATCGCATCGAAATCGTCGGCATGGCCGCCGCCCGCAGCGCCGACGAACTCGCCCGCCACGCGGCCGAATTCCATTGCCGGCACCTCTGCCTCACGGACCCGGCAGCAGCAGAACGACTCGCTTCTCTCGTCCCCGGGAGCACCCGCATCTTCGCGGGAAACGACGGACTCACGGAACTCGTCCGCGCCACGGAAGCGGACCTCGTGCTCGTCGCCATCGTCGGCACCGCCGGACTCCGCCCGGCCCTCGCCGCCATCGAGATGGGTTGCGACCTCGCCGTCGCTTCCAAGGAAATTCTCGTCATGGCCGGCCGCATGGTCATGGAGGCGGCCCGACACCGGGGCGTCCACGTGCTGCCGGTCGACAGCGAACACAATGCCATCTTCCAATGCGTCGAAGGCCGATCCGCGAGCGACATCCGACGGCTCATCCTCACAGCCAGCGGTGGGCCCTTCCGCACCTGGCCCAGCGAGCGCATCGCCTCGGCCTCGCTTGAGGAAGCGCTCCGCCACCCCACATGGGACATGGGCCGCAAAATCACCATCGATTCCGCCACCCTCTTCAACAAGGGCCTCGAAATGATCGAGGCACGCTGGCTCTTCGATGTTCCCATGGACCGCGTCGATGTCGTCGTCCACCCCCAGAGCATCATCCATAGCATGGTCGAATTCACCGACCATTCCATCCTCGCTCAATTGAGCCGCACGGACATGTGCTTCCCGATCCAGTATGCCATCACATGGCCGGAACGGATTCCCAGCAGCCTCGCCCCGCTCGACTTCCCGGCCCTTGCCCGACTCGACTTCGAAGCCCCGCGCCGCGACGATTTCCCTGCCCTCGACCTCGCTGTCCGCGCCGGATCCCATGGCGGTACGCTCCCCGCGATCTACAATGCCGCCAACGAAGTCGCCGTCGCTGCATTCCTCGACCGACGCATCGCTTTCCCCAGGATCTGGCAGACCGTCGCCCGCGTCATGGACAAGGCCCCGGCCGGAAACGACGACTCCCTCGATGCGGTCATCGCTGCTGACCTCGAGGCCCGCTCCCTCGCCGCACGGCTCACGGATTCGCCAGCCTGACGCAGCGGAGGCAATCCGTCGGCTCCCGGCTCCGCCGCAGCGGTTTTGACAAGCGGACGTCCCGCCACGACGTTCCATTCATGCGCCCTGCCCTCCTGTTCACTACGCTCAGTGTCACGCTCGCCACCGCCACGCCGCGGCTCACGGGAGCCGAACCGATCCGGCTCATGACCTTCAACCTCCGCTACGAGAACAAGGGCGACAGCGGCCCCCGGAACTGGAGCAACCGCCGCGACACCGCCGCCGCCATCATCCGCGATTTCAAATCCGATGTCGTCGGTCTCCAGGAGGCGCTCCGCAGCCAGCTTGATGACCTCGCCACCCGACTGCAGGGCTTCGCGGAAACCGGGGTCGGACGCGACGACGGCAAGACGGCCGGAGAGTACTCGGCGATCCTTTACCGCCGCGATGTCCTTGAACTCACGGCCAGCGGCACGTTCTGGCTCTCGGACACCCCGGAGACACCTGGCAGCCGCTCGTGGGGCAATACCATCCCGAGAATCTGCAGCTGGGCCAGCTTCCGCCGCCGCAGCGACGGCCTCGCCTTCGATGTCTACAACGCCCATTTCGACCACCAATCCCAGCCATCCAGAGAAAAATCCGCGGCCGCCATCGTCAGCCGCCTCCAACCGCTCCTCGCTTCCCGGCCGGTCTTCTTCATGGGCGACCTCAACGCGGGCGAAGACAACCCCGCCATCAGCACCCTCAAGTCCGCAGGCTTCCGCGATACATGGCGCGCCCTCCACCCGGACATGCCAGCGGCAGATGCCTCGACCTTCCACAACTTCACCGGCTCCAGCCAAGGGTCGAAAATCGATTACATCTTCGCGCCGGCCACATGGTCGGCTTCCTCCGCCGAAATCATCCGCACGCCAGTCAGCCCCGCAGGCTGGCCCTCGGATCACTTCCCCGTCACCGCCATCCTCTCCCCGCTTCCCGCTCCCCGGTAACCGGCCCCGGCGGGAACGGCACGGGCCGCTCCACGGTGCTGGTCTGTCGCCGCAGTTCCCAGCACCGACCGGGCAGATTTCGCTGTCCGGAGCATGCCGTCAGTGGCAGTTGTCCTGAGGCAGGTCCGCCTCGCCATCCTACCCTGTGTCGACCACTGAATCCATCACCGACCAGCAACTGCTGCGGGAGTTTGCACTCACGCAGTCGCAGTCGGCTTTCCGCACGCTGGTCGAGCGGCATCAGTCGATGGTCTTCGGGACCGCACGGAGGCGCATGTACAGCGACCACGCAGCCGCTGATGTGGCGCAGAATGTCTTCCTTGCCCTCGCCCGCAAGGCTGCCTGGCTCAGCGTCCGCACGAACGTGGGCGGCTGGCTCTATAAATCCACTCTCATGGAGGCCGCGCGGCGTCAGCGTGATGAGGCGCGCCGTGGTCAGCGTGAGCGACATTATTCCGAAGAGATGAATATCCGGGGAACTTCCGACGAAGATACCGACGCGCCGCGGGCGGCCGACCTCATGCCGTTGCTCGACGATGCCCTCGCGGGTCTGTCGGAGGCGGACCGGGAGGCCATCGTTCTCCGGTTTTTCCGGGGCCTGAGCCTGCGCGAAACGGGGGCGGCCATGGGGACCACGGAGGAGGCGGCCCGCAAACGGGTGAGCCGTGCACTCGAGAAGCTCTCCACAGTCTTCAAGCGCCGCGGAGCCACGGCTTCAGCGGCATTCCTCGCCACGACCATGCTCCCGAAGGCGGCGGAGTCGTCGGTTCCGGCCGGGCTCGCGGCCCAGGTGGTCACGTCCGCGGCTTCGTTGCCCGCCACCGGAGCGGCCGGGCTCGCCTTCCTCAAGGCAGCAGCGCTTTCGAAGACGCAGATTGCCGCAGCCTGCCTCCTCGCCGCATCCGTGCCCGTCGCTTACCAGTCAGCCACTATCCGGAGTCTCCGGAGCGAGAATCATCGGCTTTCCGGCGTCATCGAAGCCGGCCGGCTGCGTACCGCCGGGGTTCCCCAGGGAACCGCGGCTGTCCGGGCCAGCGCCGCGACCGCACCGCCACTCACCGCTGCATCGCTGCCTCCTTCCGGCACGGAAACCCGCAATCATGAAGGCCACCGGGGAAACCGATGGGCCGAATTCTGGGAAGCGGAACGCCGTCAGCAGACCGCTGCACGGCTTCTCGCCATGGAAGAACGCGTCGGGCTTGATGACAACCAGCTGGCAGCAGCCGCGCAACTCGCAGAGCGGATGGACGCCGAGCGCCGCAGCGCCTTCGATCAAGCCCGGCAGGCGGGATCGCAGCCGGATCCAGCCGAACTTGACAGGATCCGTCAGTCGGCGGACGACGCCCTCGTCTCTCTGCTCAGCGAGGAACAACGGGAGAATTTCCAGCGCTTCACCGCTGACGAGGAACGCAACCGCCAGGAAGTCTACGCGGGCAGCATGCTGGGTGAAATGCAGAAGTCGCTCCTGCTGTCGGATGAGCAGAAGGACCAGTTGTTCGCTCTCTTCAGTTCCCTCGCGGAGACACGCGGGGGCGACCCCGGACCATGGGCATGGAGCCACCTCATGCAGGAGGAGCAGGCCGCCCCGCTCCGGGCCATCCTCACGGAAGATCAGTTCCGCCTCTGGAACGACCGCCATCAGAGTTTCAGCCGGAACTTCGGTCCCCGCCCCGCCCCGCCGGAGGCTAAGGCCGCCACGCCGCGCGAACCCTGAGAAACTGACGACCGCCCGCCACCGGAACCGTCCAGCGTTCGTCCTGCCGACCAGGTGCCGGATAACTCACGGCCCGCAATGACTGCGCCGGGTCAAGCGCGCTCCAGTTCATCAGATCGGCACTCGCTTCCACGGTGAGACGGGCACTGTCCGCCGCCGTGTTCCGGATCAGCTGAAGTTCCGGCCCGCCATCGCTGCGCAGAACGACCGGAACGGATGCGCCGAGCGCATAATCAAGGAGGTCAGCCCGTCCGTTTCCATTGCTGTCCGCGAGGGGGTCGGCGAGGAAAACCACGGCGTCGTCGGTACCCGGAACGAGGGGATCCTGCACGGACGGACGCCAGTTCGACGGGTCGCTGTGGTCCGGATTGCCCAGCGGTGCAATCAGGGTGAGCGCCGCCCCTCCGCCGTCGGCCAGTTCCGGCCATGGAAGACGGTCGCCATAGCGGAAGCTGCGGATGATCCGCCCATCGGCAGCGGCAAGTGCAATGGTTTCCCCGGCATTGTCGAGCCGGCCTTCATACTGACCGGCCAGCGGGACCGCAGGCCATGCCGCAGCGAATCCGGCGGCGTCCGCGGCAAGGACCAGCCGCGCTCCGGGAGCCAGCACGGTGCCCGGAGGAAAGGCGTAGGCCATGCCTGCCGTGAAGGCCACACCAGTGAGGTCGATGCTCATGTCCCGGACATTCATGACCTCGAGGAATTCCCGCTGCGATCCTTCCGGGGGATGATAATGCAGCCGGACCACGGCGAGGTCTCCCGGACCGGCCGCCACCCCGACGATGAACTGCGCTTCGGTGAGCGGACTCCATTCCGTGCCGGTGCGGACCCTCGCCCGCACCACCACGGTCTGCGTGAGCGGAACCGCCGCATCATAAACCTTCCCACGCGGCGTGCCGCTGATGGGTTCACGCGGGTCACTGCCATCCAGGGTGTAGAATATGGTACCGCCCGGCGCACTCATCGACAAGGCAAAGCCCGGCGCGACCACTCCACCCATGCGGGCGAATTCCGGCGCAGCCACCGACGGCCACAGCCCCACGCTCCGCAGTCTCGCAAAGAACGAACCAGCCCCGCTGTCGGCATGCTTCGCTGGAAGGTAACTGTCGCGCACGGCCGCCACCGTGGGCAGCCAGTCGGCTTCCCGGGTATACACGGGCTTCAACGGAATGCCCGGGCGGCTCTCCGTATTCCCATAGGGCGTGGCATCGGCCGTGTCTCCCCAGCGCGCACTCTCGGCCACAATGGCAACATCCAGCTCGCCTGCCGCCGACTGCCAGCGCTGCTGATTCCGCCCGAGGGTGAGCACCCCACCATGGAACAGATGCCGCCTCACCCGGTCGGCAAACAGCAGCCGCCACTCGGCATTCTCACGCAGTCGCTGATAGAGCCGTCCTGCGGTCCGGTCGGTGCCTGTGTTGGTTGCGGTGGGACTGACCCGGTCCATCGCAAGGTTGTCGAGCATGATTTCCTGATCCCAGACACCAAAGCGGTAACGCAGATCCGGCCCGGTCCGACGCCGCCACGCATATCCATTTTTATGCGGCCAGTCTTCGCAGTCGGCCAGCACATGCAGCAGATAGTAATCGGCAAACTGCGCCACATCGACGAAATCCTGCACGGCCACGTAGGCCGACTGGCTCGCCAGACTGCCCGGCACCGACATCATGCCGAACATCGTCTTCCAACGGCTCGTGGGCGATGGATCCGGATCGGTGAAGTCATCCACCATTTCGTAATCCCCGGCCCGCCCGCCGAGATGCGAGGCCACAAACTCATCTTCGACACGCTCGCTGAGATTATGGCAACCCCAGTAAAGCCCGTTGATGTAGAGGTGCACCCAGCGGCTGTCAGCGGCCAGCGATCCCATGTCGCGCTGCGCCCGTTTCATCCAGACATCCCGGAAGTAGACGGAATCATCCGGCCGGTAACGCGCGGCGTCCCATGAGACCAGACCCCAGCTGTCCGTGAAACTGGCCCGCAGGATCAGTTTGTCGAATTCATCGACCGGATTTCCCGGAAAAATGCCATGCCGGAGCCTGGCCTCACCAACCTCGCCGCGGAAACTCAGCCGAAGCGAATGCTTCTGCATGCGCCACGGCCGACGACTGGAATTGCCATGCACTTCCACCACGCAGGTCTCGCTGAAATCGCGCTCCCGTCCGCTGGGATCGAAGAATTCCATGGAACAGCGGCGTTCCCATGCCGGACCAATGCTCTGCGGGTTCTGATAGATGCCCGCAGGACCAAGGAAATCAGCGGGAGCCAGCGCCAGCGACACCACCGGAAGCGCCCGCAGCGCATCAGCCACCGCATAACCCGGAGCTGCCGGAGCATCCACCACCGCAGGATCCATCTCGTAATCACCAGGAACCGTGCCGTCCCGCGCGCCGTCGTTGGTATTCACTTCGGCATTGATGCCCCATGAAGCCGGCCAGCCGGCGGGCAGCGCCGGCTGACGGATGACGTCGTCCATGAAGAGATATGTCTGCGTATCGACCCCGGAGGAAATGAAACCCGGACGGAAGGCCGCAGCCCGCAGCACGGTCGTCCGGCCAATCGTGAGCAGGCCCGTCCATGGAAGGCCCATCGCTTCGGTCGGCTCACTGCCATCAGTCGTGTAGCGGATCTGCGCACCGGGTGTGCTGCAGCTGATTTCCAGCGGAAAGGGCCCGCTGTGAAAGCCACGGTCGACGGAGAATTTCGTATCGGCCACCATCCCCTCGAAGGCCTGCGCGTTGGCTGCCCCGGGCGTCGGCTGCGCATAGTAGCGCGGCCGCAGCACCGCCCGTTCCTCGGCCGCGAGTTCCGGCGCAAAGAGCAACTCGCCATTGCTCGCCGATTCATTGAGCACCTGCACCGCCAGCAGATTCTCACCTTCCTGCAGGAGGCCGGGTTCCACAGGAATGACGATCTCTTCAGGCGTGAGCGCCTCGCCCCGGCTCCGGTCGGACAGTGCGGCCGCATTCCATGCCGGATCGGCGGCGGCATTCCGCTGCACCACAGGCACACCATTGATCCATGCCGCAAAGCCATCGTCATAACGCACCCGCAGCCGCAGCCGCGTCACATCGTCGGCCCGGCTGACACGAAACGGAATCCGCAGCCGGACACTGCTGTTCACCCCGGCCATGGCTCCGGTGTCTGCGGAAATCTGCGGTCGATACGATGCCGCACGGAGCGCCACCGCATTGAGAAAAACCCCGAAGGCCGACGTGGCAACATCGCGCCTTCCCTGCAGCACCAACCGCCCTGCCGCATCACTGACCGCATCCACCGCAAACGATGCCTGACCGTCAGCGGTCGGCAGGGCACTGCCGTTGAAACTGTAGTTCTCCCGGGCGACGACCCCATTGGCGCTCCAGTCGCTCACCCGTGCCCCGGGACTGCCGGAATCAAAACTCCACACGGTGACCTGCAGAGGCATGCGCGGCGGAAGTCCGGCCAGACTCAACTCGAGCCCACCGGTCCCGGTCTGATCCCGCGAGAAGATCACATCGCGCAGCAAGGCGCCCTCCGTGAAGCCCACCCCGTCCGCCGGAGTCAGCCGCAGGCGGTCATCATAGCCATCCGCACCGAGATTGTTCAGCGTGACAGCATATGGTCCGAAATTCCTCGTTACCGCTCCGGTCTGCACA
>JBIICE010000185.1:0-8117 GCA_044239025.1 Verrucomicrobiales bacterium | reverse complement strand
CAAACCAAAGCTGCTCAACCACGATGTCCTTGGTCCCGAACTTCACGGTGGTCTCTTCATGCAGCACGGACTTGCCGCTCTGCGTGTCGTACCGGTAAATCGCGCCGGGTGTGTCAAATCCGGTCACCGCATAAAAGGTCTGCCGGTCACTCAGTTTCCCGCCAAACCCACCAGCCCCGCCGAAATTCGGCAGCGGCAGTTTGTGCAGTTCCCTGCCAGTCAGATCACAGACGGTCACCTCATCATGGGCTTCCACCAACCGCTGCACAAACAGCCTTCCGCCCACCAGACCGGCCGACTCGATCACGCTGGCTCCTCCCGGAACCACTTCCTGCCAGCTGTCCCTGCCCGGCTTCGCCAGATCAATCACCACGACCCGCCGGTTCGGTGCCTGATGCGTCGTCAGAAAGTAGAACTTCGTCCCTTCGTTCCCGAGGTAGTTCCATTCGGCCTCGAATCCCGGCAGCAGTTCCACCACCGGCGCATCCGGCCCGAGGCTCAGATCGCGGTAGAAGAAACAATCCTCGGGCCGGGTTCCCTCCCGGACGGAGATCATGAGATAGCGCCCGTCCTCGGTCTCGCCGGCGTTGAGTCCCCACTTCGGAAAATCCGGCCGCGCATAGACCAGCCGATCCTTCTCCTGAGCCTCGCCCAGCACATGATAGTAGACTTTCTGATTGTAGTTCTCGGCCTTCAGCTCGGAGCCCTTTGCGGGTTCCGCATAGCGGCTGTAATAGAAGCCTTTGCCATCATGGCTCCACGATGGCCCGCTGAACTTCACCCAGCGGATCACATCACCGAGGTCCTTGCCGCTCGCCACGTCGCGCACATGAATCGTCACCCAGTCGCTGCCTGCCTCGCTGAGCGTGTAGGCCATCAGTTTGCCGTCATCCGTCAGATCATACCCGCCCAGCGCCACCGTGCCATCCTGCGACAGGGTGTTCGGATCCAGCAGGACCTGCTCTGCCGCTCCTTCCTTCCCATCCTCCCGCCAGTAGACCACAGCCTGATTCTGGAGCCCCTGCTTCCGGCTGTAGAAGAGCCGTCCGGCGGTCAGCCGCGGAATTCCCAGCTTGTCGTAATCCTGCAGCTGCTTCAGCCGCTCAAGGAACTTCTCACGCTGCGGAATCGCCCGGAGATAGCGGCCCGCCAGTTCGGCCTGCGCCTCCACCCATCTGCGCGTCTCCGCACCGTCAATGTCTTCCATCCAGCGGTACGGATCTGCCACCTTCACGCCATGCAGTTCCTCCACGAGACCATCGCGCCGCGCTTCAGGGTAACGCAGCGCCTCCGCACCGGCAGCAGTCAGATTCATCGACATCAGAAGAGTAAGGGCAGTCGTCCTCATGAGAAGGGCTCTCGGGTGATTCATGGATCGTTCGCTGCCCGGAGCCACCCCCGCAGCAGCATGGGAACAGGCCCGGCTCAGCGGTCCAGCACGGCGTTCCACTTTGTCAGGTTCGCCGACTGCGCCGCAAAGAGATCATCAGTCGCATCAAGGACTTCAATCGACGTGATCTTGTCTCCCTGGCGGATCGCATTGACCACGTCCTGACCTTTCGTCACCTCCCCAAAAACGCTGTGCTTCCCATCGAGCCAGTCAGTCGGCACATGCGTGATGAAGAACTGACTCCCGTTGGTTCCCGGACCGGCGTTCGCCATCGAGAAAATGCCCGGCTTGGTGTGCTTGAGCGACGCATCGAATTCATCGCCGAACTTGTACCCCGGCCCACCCATTCCCGATCCGGTCGGATCCCCTCCCTGAATCATGAAGTTCGGGATCACGCGGTGAAACTTGATGCCGTTGTAGTAGCCACGCTTCGCCAGATTCAGGAAATTCGCGCAGGTCATCGGCGTCTTGCCGGCAAACAGCGTTCCCTCGATGGCCCCACGGTCGGTATGAACAATGATGCGGATGTCACTCATAAAAATGTCGGTTCGGTGGTGTTATTGGTTTTCTGCCCCCGCTCACTTGAGCACCTCGGCGGACTTGATGTAGTCGAGCTTCGGGAAATCCTTCCGGAAGTACGCATTTCCTTCGGCCTGCGCGCGCATCTGATCAGGTCCATTCCCCCGCGGCGCCCCTTCCCCGTAACCTTTGTAGATCTTGTCGATCGTCTCCATTCCCTCGGTCACTTTGCCGAAGGGCGAAAACCCCATGTCGTCAAGATTCGCGTTGTCGGCAAGATTGATGAAGAATTGCGTGCTCCGCGAATTCGGCGCACCGGTCTTGGCAAAGGTGATCATGCCGCGCGTGTTGCTGGCTTTGACCGCATCATCGGGAATGTTCGCCGCCCGCCACACCGCGGCAATCTTCGGGTCACCGTGGATCCCGAACTGACACATGAATCCTTCAATCGCCCGGAAAAACGCAATGTCCCGGAAAAAACCGTTCTTCACCATGTTGTAGAACCTGTCCGCCCCGTTCGGCGAGAGCGCCCGGCTCACTTCGACCGTAAACGCACCCACCGTGGTCTCGAACTTCACCTTGAACGACTCGGGAGCCTTCTCATTGAGCTTCGACGGATCGGTCAGGGACGCAGCGCCGGCCGGTTTGGCTGCCGCGGGAGCGGCCGCATTCTGGGCGGAAACAGTGACGGCAAACGCCGCGGACACCACGGCCGCAGCCACGGAAACGGAAATACGGAAGTTCATCATGATCCCCCGCATGCAGCACGCACGCACGGGTTTCAACAGGGGAACCCATCCCCATCCTCACGCCCCGGCGGACTTGACACTCCAGCGTTTCTGACCGTTGGCACAGGATCCGCTGCGGATACTCTCCGACCGGCCCGCCGCTCCCCATGCTCCGCTTCATTGCCAGCCGACTCCTCCAGAGTGCCGCCGTTCTTCTCGCGGTCTTCACCATGACGTTCTTCATGGTCCGCCTCGCGCCGGGCGACCCCTTCGCCACGGAGAAAAGCATGAACCCGGACGTCCGTGCCGAACTGGAACGGCAGTACGGCCTCAACCGGCCTTTGCCCGTCCAGTACTGGAAAGCCCTCTCGTCCTACGCCCGCGGCGATTTCGGCCTCTCCATGAAGAATCAGGGCATGCGCAACGCGAAGATCATCCGCGACTCTTTCCCGGTTTCCCTCATCATCGGAACCGCGGCCCTCGTCATCGCCCTCGCCATCGGCCTCCCCGCGGGCATCATCGCCGCCGTGCGCCGCAACACATGGCTCGACTTCGGCCCCATGTCCCTCGCCATGATCGGGATCTGCCTCCCCACCTTCGTCATGGGCCCCATCCTCATCGCCATCTTCGGACTCAAATGGCGCCTGCTCAATGTCGCCGGATGGTTCGAGCCCACCGACTGGATCCTCCCGGCCGCCACCATGGGGCTTTCCTACGCGGCCTACATCTCCCGGCTCGCCCGCGGCGGCATGCTCGAGGTGCTCAGCCAGGATTACATCCGCACCGCCCGCGCCAAAGGCGTCCCGGGCTGGCAGATCATTCTCCGCCACACGCTCCGCAATGGCCTGCTTCCGGTCGCCGCCTTTCTCGGTCCAGCCCTCGCGGGCATCACAACCGGTTCCTTCATCATCGAGAAGATCTACAACCTCCCCGGCCTCGGCCAGCACTTCGTGAGCGCCGTCTTCAACCGCGACTACACCCTGATCCTCGCGACCACGGTGCTCTACGCGGCCCTCCTCGTCCTCATGAACCTCCTCGCGGACATCCTCGTCGCATGGATGAATCCACGTGTCCGCCTCAGCGCATGAACCAGCAAAGCCCAGCCGCCCCAAACGAAGAGGCCAGCGGTCGCTCGCTCTGGCAGGATTCATGGGCCCGCCTCCGCAGAAACCGGCCAGCGGTCGGCGGACTTCTCGTCCTCGCCCTGATCGTCGTCCTCTGCATCGCCGGTCCATGGTTCCTCCCGTGGCAGCCTGATCTCCAGGACCTCAAACTGAAGGCGGTCCCGCCGGGTACGGCATCCCTCGTCCCGGGTTCCGACGCCAACGCCGTTCACTGGCTCGGCACCGATACTCTCGGACGCGACCTCCTCGTCCGCACGCTCCACGGCGGACGGGTCTCCCTCATGGTGGGCCTCATCGCCACGCTCGTCGCTCTCCTCATCGGAGTCAGCTACGGAGCCACCGCTGGCTACCTCGGCGGCCGCACGGACGCCTTCCTCATGCGGCTCGTCGACATGCTCTATGCCCTGCCGTTCATGATCTTCGTGATCCTTCTCACCGCCACCCTCGGTGACTACGTGGAACAGCGCTTCGGAAACAGCATCTATGTGGTCTTCGCCGCCATCGGAGCCGTCGAATGGCTCACCATGTCCCGCATCGTCCGCGCTCAGGTCCAGTCGCTCGTCCGCCAGGAATTCGTGGAAGCGGCCCGCTCCCTCGGCCTCCCCTCATGGAAAATCATCTTCCGTCACATTCTTCCCAATGTCCTCGGCCCCGTCATTGTCTATGCCACGCTCACGGTCCCGGCGGTCATGCTCCTCGAAGCGGGGCTCAGCTTTCTCGGACTGGGCGTCCAGCCCCCGGGAACCTCATGGGGCACCCTGATCAACGACGGCTCCAAAAACATCGAAACCAGCTGGTGGATGCTCGCCTTTCCCGCTGCTTTCTTCTCCGCGACCCTCTTCTGCCTCAACTTCGCCGGCGATGGCCTCCGCGACGCCCTCGACGTCCGCACCGCGAGGGATTGAGCCCCGGGAAACTCGCGCCGCGGCCGGAAAAAACCGCTGGCATCGCCCCGGCTCTCTGATTAGATCACCAAAACCATGATCCCGGACATCACCCTCGGCATTGTCTTCACTTTCATCCTCCTCGGCATCGGAGCCGTGGCCTTCCTCTATCTGCTGAAGGGCAAGAACTGAACCATCGTCCCGACCAGGGGAACCGCAGGCCCGGGAACGACCGACTCCATGGCATCCCTGCAGACTTCCGGCTTCGCCAGCCTGCCCCCGGAAACCCAGCAGCGCGTCCTCTACCTGCGCTGCCTCGAGGAAACCGACGGTGCCGCCACGGTCATCCCCCTCGAACAACGCAGCGCCGCGGGCCGTTCGGCAGATTCCGGGAAAACCGACGGTGCCTTCCTCGCCGCCCGCGCCGCCGCGCTTTCCTCCCAGTTGCCGGCGACCTGGCAGCAGAAACTGGCCGCCGCAGTCCGGCCGCCCCCCACGTGGCTCCGCTGGCTTCCCGCGGCACTCTGCACGGCAGCGTTTCTCATCGGCTGGTTCACCAATGAACTGGGCCCGTCGCGGACCATCAACGTCCTCTCGTTTCCCATCCTCGGCCTCATCCTCTGGAACCTCGCGGTCGCCATCTTCAGCCTCGTCTCCCACTGGAAACGGAAACCACTGCCGCCTCCGCAGCACATTCCCTCGGGATCCACTCCGGAGGAACGCACGGACTCCCTCTTCGCCGCACGCTGGAAATCGCTGCAGCACCTCAACCTGCGCGCCCGCTTCCCCCTCTGGCTCCACCTCGCTGCCATCTGCCTCGCCACCGGCGTCATCGCCGGAATGTACTCCCGCGGCCTCACGAGGGCCTATTCGGTCACATGGGAAAGCACGTTCCTCGCCGAACCCCAGGTCCGCGCTCTGACCAGGGTCTTCCTCGGTCCGGCGTCTCTCGTCACCGGCATTCCTGTACCGGACCCCTCACGCGGCAGCGCCGCCCCGTGGATCCACCTCTGGGCCGCCACGGCCGTACTGTTCATCATCATACCGAGATTCCTTCTCGCCAATATGGCGCGCTCCAGCCGACGCGAGGCCATCGCCCGCATCGATGAGGACTGGCAGCAGGAAGCCGCACGCTGCCGCAGAGCCAGCAATCCGATCCCGGCCATCGCCGACGTTTTCCCGGTCCACATGGACCCCGGATCCCCGGAACGCGACGCCATCCGCACCATCGCCCGCCACCTCTGGGGCCCTCAGGTCCTCGCCCACTTCCACCCCACCATCGCCTACGGAAACGAGGACGACGCTGCTCTCACCCCTTCGAGCCCGCTGGCCCACCGCATCTTCCTCTTCTCTTTCGCGGCGACACCGGAACAGGATCTCCACGGAACCCTCGCCTCGGATGCCGCTCCGCTCCCGGCCGATCACCAACTCGCCATTCTCGACGCCAGCTCCTTCGAGGAACGCTTCGCTTCCCTCCCGGAATACAGAGACCGCCGCCACTCACGCCTCGCCGCATGGCGCAAAGTCCTTCCTTCCTCGCTCCCCATTCTCGTCCTCGACTCGCTCGCCCGGAACGCCCCGGCCGAAGCGGTCCGCTCGCTCGCCACAAAATGAAACCGCAGAACCCCTTCCGTCCGTCCCATCTCCGCGCCCGCAGAACATTTGGCGCATGACAAACAGCCCATCGGCGGAATAATCACCACCGTCACCCATTTCAAGGACCAGCCCGACCCACGCCCAGCCATGCCGGAGGAATCACCCGACGCCCCAGAAAGCCAAACGGTTCCCTTCGCCCCCCCTGCTCCGGAGTCGCTGCAACGGATGCTCCCCCAGTTCTCGGTCGAACGCATCATTGCCTCCGGCGGCATGGGGGCGGTCTACGCTGGTCTCCAGCGCGACCTCGACCGCCCGGTCGCCATCAAGATCCTTCCCCCGGAAGCGGCCCGCGACGGTGAATCCATCGAACGCTTCCGGACCGAGGCCAAGGCCATGGCCCGCCTCACCCATCCGAACATTCCCGCGGTCTTCGACTTCACCGTCACCGACAGTTTCTGCGTCCTCGTCATGGAACTGGTCGAGGGCAGCAATGCCTTCCAGCTCATCAGAGACCGCCAACTCCCACCCCGACGCGCCCTCGAGGTTTTCTCGGAAGTATGCGACGCCGTGGCCTTCGCCCACAGCCGCAGCATCGTCCACGGCGACATCAAACCAGGAAACATTCTCGTCAATTCCGACGGTCAGGCCAAACTAGCAGACTTCGGCCTCGCCCGCCTCATGGAACAGCACGACCGCGACAGTTCCTCATGGACCCCCATGGGCACCCCGGAATACGCCGCGCCGGAACTGTACGAACGCAACAGCACGCCAGACCACCGCGCCGACATCTACTCTCTCGGCGTCGTACTCCACGAAATGCTCACGGGCACCACCCCCTCCGGCGAATTCGAACTCCCGGCCGGCCCCCTCCATCTCGACCCCCGCATCGACGAAATCATCGGCCGCTGCATGGAACCTGACCCAGCCCACCGCTTCCAGTCGGTTCAAGCGATCCGCTCGCTCACGCGGGAAATCCTCGACGCATTCCACCAGCCAAGGCAACCCAGCCCGAAATCCGCACCACGCAAGGTCACCCGCGCCGCCCGCCGCCCGCCCGGCGTCACCCGCCGCCCCGCCAGTGCCCCCGCCAACCCGGCCGCCCGACCCGCCCCCACCGCCCCGGCTCCGAGAGCCGCAGTCACACCACCTGTCGCCATACCTGCCCGCAAGCCTTCCACGGCCGCGCCCGCCCCTCCCAAACTTCCCCAGCCAGCACCGACCATCGCCAACCCGGCTCCGGAAGCCCCCCCCGGCAACCTGCCCCACTACCTCCTCATCGCCGCAGCCACGCTGCTCACAGGCGTGGCCGCATGGATGATCACCAAAACCCTCTCCAAACCCAAACCCACCCCTCCTCCTTCCGCGGCCACCATCATCGACAGCCCGCAACCCAAGCCGCAACCCAAGCCGCAGCCCAAGCCGGAACCCAAACCGGAACCCAAACCGGAACCCAAACCGGAATCCAAACCGGAACCCAAGCCGGAACCCAAGCCGGAACCCAAGCCGGAACCCAAGCCGGAACCCAAGCCGGAACCCAAGCCGGAACCCAAGCCGGAACCCAAGCCGGAACCCAAGCCGGAACCCAAACCGGAACCCAAGCCGGAACCCAAGCCGGAACCCAAACCGGAACCCAAACCGGAACCCAAACCGGAACCCAAACCGGAACCCAAGCCGGAGGCCATCAGCGGCGGTCTCGCCTCGCTCCGCCTTCAATACCGCCGACTCTGGGATGAAGGGCCCGGTCAGAAAATCACGGCCGAAGCAACCCGGCTCAGCCAGCCCTACAGCAACGCCCTGCAGAAACTGGCCGACGAATTCACCAGCCGCAGCGATTCCGCCAGCGCTGCCGCCGTCCGGGCCGAACGCGACCGCTTCA
>JBIICE010000184.1:0-8147 GCA_044239025.1 Verrucomicrobiales bacterium | reverse complement strand
CCTCGCACGCATGAGCGGTGGCGGGGCCAAGGCCGGCGGATGCCTCAGCGCCCTGCTGGGTGGTGTGCTCGGAGGCGGGCGCCGGTAGTTTCTAACAGATGTTGGATGTTCGGCCTGGCTAAGCGTCCGTTTTGTGGTTGCCAAGCCATGGACTGACCGAAAGGATGATGCCGCATGCATTTTCCGAGCGACCGATTCTGTATTCTCCTTGCCGGCCTTCTGGTGGTGGCATCTCTGCTGCAGGGCGCGGCTCAGGAGGCCCCACCGGCGGCGGAAGGCGACACGATTCACGTGCCGCCGAAGATCGAGTGGGAGAAGATTGCGGAGCTGTCGGATGCCGATGGAAAGAAGCTGGGTGGCTACGCGGGCATGTTTGCCGGGACGCATGGGGATGTCCTCATTCTGGCGGGCGGTACGGAGTTTTCCGGAGCCATGGCATGGGAAGGCGGCACGCGGAGCTTCAGTGACGCGGTTCATGTGCTGGAGCGCACGACGGGTGACGACCGGATGCCGCGGTATGCATGGGTGAAGTCCGGCCTGAGCCTTCCCGAGGCCATGGGCTGCGGGGCGAGTGTGTCGATCAAGGACGGTCTGCTCTGCATCGGCGGGGCGTCCGATGCAGGCGTCCGGGATGGCTGTTTTCTGCTGCGCTGGAATGCGCCGGAACGGAAAGTGGAACGTGCCGATTTTCCGAAGCTGCCGCAGGCGCTCGCATGGGCTTCTGCGGCCGTCGTGAAGAACACGGTCTACGTCCTCGGCGGCACCGGAGAACTGCCGCGCAGCCGGGCCGTGAACAGTTTCTACGCGCTCGATCTGAGCAAACGCGAGGCGGGTGGAGCGGCCTTCGCATGGAAGTCTCTCCCGGCATGGGACGGCCCGCCGCGCATGCTGGCGGTGGCGGCTGCCAGCATGGAGGGCGGTGCCGAGTACCTCTACCTGTGCGGCGGCCGCAACCCTGGAGGCGAACCCGATTTTCTGACGGATCTGCACCGCTACAACCCGGTGAAAAAGGACTGGGCCCTGCTGGGCGACATCATTGATCCGCGCGGGCATCCCTGTGCCATTGTAGGAGCGCCAGCGTTTCATGTGCCGCCACACCACCTCGTCATTGTGAGCGGCACCGACGAAACCCTCACCCGGGTCATGGAAAGCCAGGCCCGCGATCTCAAGGAAATCGACGACGCCGAGAAGAACCGGCGCAAGGACTACAACCGGTTGCTCATGGAGAAGTTTCCGGGCTACACCCGGACGGTCCTCGGATACGATGCCGGCATCGGCGAATGGAATCACCTCGGGCATTTTCCAGGGACACCCTGCCTGACAAATCCTGCCGTGAACTGGGACGGACAGATTGTCATTCCCGGCGGGGAAACCGGCCCTGGCCGGAGATCGCCCGAAATCTGGATGGGCACCATCCGCAAGAAGCCGGCCGCGGTGGTCGAGGACGAGGAACCCGCCGACCCTCCCTCCACCCCCGCCGCTCCGTCGGGTCAGCGGGAAGTGGAGAATACGGCAGCGGGCGATGCGCATGCTCCGGATTCATCCGCCGCCACCGGCGCGGCCGCGGTTCCGCCGAAGAAGCCGGCAGCGGTTCCCCTGCGGAAACCCTGAGGGCCGTCGCCGCCGTCGCCGGGTTCAGGGTCGGCGGCGGAACAGACGCATCTCCTCACGGCCTTCGCGTCCCGGATAGGCGGCCGCCGGTTGCCAGCGGTCGATCAGTTCAAATCCATCGGCAAACATGGCATCGAGGGAATCCGTGCTGGTGCCGAAAGGCGGGCCCTGCTCCTGATCTTCATGGTCGTCCCACGGGCGCAGGAAGAACACGGCCAGCAGATGACCACCGGGTCGGAGCGCAGCCTGCACCGCCGCTGCGTAGTCCGCCCGGCGTTCGCGCGGAATCGCACAGTAACAGGTGTGCTCAAAGACCCAGTCGAACGATCCGCGCAGCGGACCACCGGCAAGGACAAAGAGGTCGCCCTCCATCAGCGAAACAGCAGGCAGCCCGGCACAGCGCTCGCCCGCCAGGGCCACCGCAGCCGGTGCGATGTCCAGCCCCACCACGGCATCGGCTCCACTCCCAGCCAGCGCTGTGAGATCGTGCCCATGCCCGCAGCCTGGCACGAGCACGCGTCCGTGCATCCGGTGGTCTCCAAGCCAGGCAATCAGCCCGGGTGCGGGACCGCCGCGGTCCCATGGGGTTTCCTTTGCTTCATAACGGGCCTGCCAGTCGACGCTCATGGCATCCCGGAAGCATGGAAAAAGCGAATTGAAAGGACGAAGCGGGGCAGACAAGGTACAGCCGATTCTCTGCCATGTCTGATCCTGACGATTCCCGAGCCGACCGCAGCACCAGTGCGACGCTGACCCTGACGCTCGTGTCGCTCGCGGTCCTCATCGTGGCTTCCTGGGTTCTCAGGAAGCGGGCAAGCGGGCGGCAGCCTTCCCTGCCCGCGGTGTCGGATCAGGCAAAGCCAGGCGTCCCGCCGCCGGATGCCGCCGACCCGAGGATCCCGCAGGGCGAAGACCGGCAACCCCTCAGCGAATACCAGATCCTCACCCCGGGAAGCTGCCACCTCATGGACGATCCCGCCAACGGAGGAGATTCCTTCCGGGCGTCGACCGCTGAAGGCACCCACCGGTTCCGCCTCTACTGGGTGCGCACTGCGGCCGTGAATGGTGGTGATCCGGCCACGGCCCGCGAGATCACCGACCACTTTGCGCTGCGTGACGAGAATCACCTGCAGGAGGTTGCCAAGGATGCCGCGAAATTCACCCTCGGTCTGCTGCGTGCCCGCCCGTTCCGTCTCGTAACCCGCTGGGAGAAGGAACCTGGAGACAGCGCCTTCCTCTGCTATGTCTACCTGGATAATGGCGAGGGCGGCTGGCAGGACCTCGCCGTCTGGCTGGTGCGCAGCGGTCTGGCCATGATCGCGCCAGGCGACCGCGATCCCCCGGAACCACGCAGCTCGGCCGCATCATACCACCAGCAGCTGCAGTCCGAGGAAACCGAAGCGCGCCGCAACCGCACGGGAGCCTGGGCGCAGTAATGCCGCCGGTCTTTCCGTCTCCGGCCGAATGTGCCTGGCATCCTACCGTGCCCTGTGCCACTGGGCAGAACGTCCATGAATTCCTCTGACCGACTCGTTCTCTCGCGTCCGCTCGACATGCACCTGCACCTGCGGGATGGCGACATGCTCTCCCTCGTGGCTCCCGCGAGCGCTTCCGTCTTTGCCGGTGCCGTCATCATGCCGAACCTCGTCCCGCCGGTGACGTCGCTCGACATGCTCAGGGCGTACGAGGAACGCATCATGGCTGCCGCCGGACCCCACGCGGCGGGATTCCGGCCGCTCATGACGTTTTTCTTCCGCGACTACAGCGAAGCGGAACTGGCGGCGGCCCGACCGCATCTTTTTGCGGTGAAACTCTATCCCCATGGCGTCACCACCAACAGCGAGAGCGGAATTCACAGCGTGAAATCCTCGGAGCCGGTCTTCCGCCGTCTCGAGGAGCAGGGCATCCCTCTGCTCGTCCATGGAGAAACCACGGGCTTTGTGATGGACCGTGAAAGGGAATTCCTGCCGGTGTACGAATGGCTGGCGACCACCTTCCCCCGGCTGCGGATCGTCATGGAACACATCACGACGGCAGACTCGGTGCGCCTCCTCGACCGCCATGAGAATCTTCACGCCACCGTGACACCTCATCACCTCGTGATCACACTCGATGACGTCGCTGGCGGATTGCTGCAGCCGCACCTGTTCTGCAAACCGATCGCGAAGCGCCCGGAGGACCGGGACGCGCTGCTCGCCGCCGCCCTCGCCGCGCATCCCAGGCTCATGATGGGAAGCGACAGCGCTCCGCACCCACGCCATGCCAAGGAATGCTGCGGCTGCGCCGCCGGAGTCTGGTCGGCACCTGTCCTGCTGCCCCGGCTCGCGGGCCTGTTCGCGGAACACGGGGCCCTGCAGAACCTCCAGGCGTTCGTGTCGGATCACGCCATGCGCATCCATGGACTCACCGTGCCGGAACGCCGCGTCGTCCTCGAACGCCGCCCATGGACCGTGCCGGCCCAGTTCAGCGGCCCGGGTGGCGACCCCTGCGTGATTCCCTGGGAAGCGGGCCGTGAACTGGAGTGGCAGGTCACTGCCGTCGAGGGGCCCTGAAGCGACGGCCCGCCCTGCCGCGATGGCGCGTTCCCGGGTTCACTCGGAGAACTGCCGGCGCACGGCATGAAGCAGTTCATGGTACACCTGCGTGGCGGCGACGAACTCCTGGTCCGCAAGGTGAGGAAAATCACCGGCGAGCAGCGGCCAGTCGAGCCGGTCCTCCGGTACCCTTCCGTGACTTCCCTTCACCAGTGACGCATCCAGCGGAATGAGATCCATCAGGTACCGCATGCCGAGCTTCTTCTTGAGCAGCCTTGAGCCGATGGCGACCTTGGGCCGCCGCAGAGTGGGGTCGAGGAACAGTTCCACCGGGTCGTATCCCGGCTTGCGGTGAATGTCCACGCAGCGGGCAAAGTCGGGAGCCACCGCGTCGTCCAGCCAGTAGTAATAGGTGAACCAGCTGCGGGCGTCGGCAATGCACACGAAATCCCCGGCGCGTTGGTGTGCGAGGCCATAGCTGTTCTTCCAGATGCCATCGACAATGGTTTCCACCCCCGGTATGTCCTCGAGCACGGCGCGCACCTCCTCGAGCACGGCAGGATCGTTGACGTAGACATGGGCCACCTGATGATCCGCGACGGCGAAGGCCTTGCTGGCTCCGCAGTCGAGCGTTTCGAGGCCCAGTTCGTTGCGGACCCGGATGTAGCCATGTTCCCGCAGCACCCGGTTGATGTGCACGGGCCGGTTCACGGCAGTGATGCCGTATTCGCTGAGCAGCACCACACGGATGGCGCGGTCCTTGTAGTATTGAATGAGATCACCGGTGACCTTGTCGATCTGCCGGAGATCTTCGGCGATGGCGGGGTCATCCGGGCCAAGCCGCTGCAGGTTGTAATCGAGGTGCGGAAGATAAACGAGGCTGAGGTTCGGCCAGTATTTGTCCTCGATCCATTTCGCGGATTCCGCAATCCATGCGGACGAGGGCAGTCCGGACATGGGGCCCCAGAACGATGGGAAGGGGAATTCGCCGAGTTCCGTCTTGATGTCCTCGCGGATGCCGGCGGGATGGGTGTAGATGTCGAAGAACTTCCTTCCATCCGCAGGGTACATGGGCCGCGGGGTGATGGAGTAGTCCGCCGTGGAGTACATGTTGTACCACCAGAAGAGCTTGGCCACCGTGAAGCCGGGATGCTCGCGGCGCAGCACATCCCACAGTTTGTCGCCCCGCACGAGGTGATTGCTCTGCTTCCACATGTGGACCTCGGCCAATTCGCGGTGATACCAGCCATTCCCCACAATCCCATGCTCGCTGGCAGGCCGCCCCGTCAGGTAGGTCGTCTGCATGGTGGTCGTCACCGCAGGAACCACGGGCTGCACGGGAGCCACCTGCTTGTGCTTGAGCCACGCCATGATCTGCGGCGTGTTCTCCTCGCTGAGGTGACGCGCCGTTAGGCCGACGACGTTGATGATGGCGGCTCGGGACATGGGAACGATTTGGTTAGCTTAGGGGCTGGGGCAGGCCGTTTGTCAAGGATGGGCGGATGGTGCCGCTTCCCAGGCGGCAGAGTAGAGCGGCACAAACTGGCTGCCCCGCTTCAGGAGAACCGCATCCCCGGTGAGCCGGAGCCGGATGCCCCGCGCCGCATCCTCAAGTTCGATGGCCTCGGCACTGCGGCTCACTTCGCGGAACCTCGCGTGTTCCTTCCCCCCCTGCGTTTCCACCCATTCCCCCCCGGCACCCGGGGCGAACGATCCACGCCCGTCTCCGAAGCTCAGCTTCGTAAGGGCCACGGGAAGCCGCGCACTGCCCGCCCCCGCTGTGTAGTCGCGCCAGAGATCATCCAGCGGCTTTCCGGCGGCAGTCGCGAACATGCGGGCGTCGTAGGTCCGGGAACGGAGGGCCGCATGCAGGCGGCGCACGATCCCCGGAGCCGGACCAGCTTCGAGCCACGCAAGGAATCCGGCAGCCACCTGATAGGCATCACGGTAACCCTGGGGTTTGCCGGGTCTGGGAAAGTAACTGGCAGGTTTCCCTTCATAGACTGAAAACCGCAGGAAGTCGGCAATGCCTTCGGTCAGCCAGTGCTCGCTTCCTCCAGGATACCCCTGCACCACATGCACCAGCTCGTGAATGAGTGCCCCCACTGCATCCTCCGCATGATCCCGTACCCACGCGGACGCCATCGTGATGCGCTCGCCGCTCGCATAGGCCACGCCCTGGTAATCCGGTGTGATCGTGACCCTGATGTCGCCAGGTGTCCGCGCTCCGGGGACGGCCAGCAGGTTGACGATCCGCGGCAGCCATGCCGTGGCAACCGGCTCCGCCTGGTCCGCCCACTTCCGATGCTCCGGGGCTGCGCTGGTATCAATGGTCACCGCCGCCTGCGCCGTGGCAGCAAGGGCAGGGAGGAATGACAGAACATGACGGAACTTCACAGGCGCACAGCAGGCTGAGGGTTGTCCCGGAACTGGCTCGGAGTCATTCCGGTCTGACGCCGGAACCACCGGGAAAAGTAGTTATTGTCCGGGATCCCGATGCGTTCCGCCACCGCAGACATGGGGTATCCCTGGCGGATCAGCAGTTCCGCCTTCCGCAGCCGCAGCCGCGACCTCAGTTGCCCAAGCGTCAGCCCGCACTCGGTCTTCAGCTTCCGGTTGAGGTGATCGGTCTGATAGCCAGCACGTGACGCAATCGCTTCCAGCGTGACCTCAGGCCCGTCCATGCGCTCGATGAGTCGCTCGGTGAACTGTACAATGGCCGCCGTACGCGTCGGAGCAAAGCGGTTGAAGGGCCGCAGCCATCCCGCCGCCAGCAGCACATGGTCAAGAATCTCAAGGACCAGCGAGCCCACATGCAGCATGGCTTCACGCTGCTCCGCTCCGCGCAGCGCCAGCAGCCGCGACAGAGCGGAACGCACCCGCGCCAGTGACGCATCGGGCATCTGTGAACAGGGATGAGCCGTCGCCCGGGTCGATACCAGATCACAGTCAATCACCAGCACCAGGGGCGCGCGGCTCATCTGCCGCGAAAACGCATGCGTCGTGCCCGGTGCCACCCAGACCACCGTGCCAGGACGGCAATCGTGCGGCTTGTCTCCCAGTGTCTGACTGCCCCGCCCGCTCAGATAGACCAGCAATTGCCCGTATTCATGCGAATGAGTCGTCCACACGGCTTCCGGCGCATGATGATTGAGCCGCACACGGTAGATGTGCAGACCAGGCAGACTGATGGCGAGGTCCTGCAGAAGGATGGGCCGGTAGTTTTTCATGCGGCGGGCCGGGGATGCGCGAGCTTGACGTAAGGGCTGCGCTGAGGTTTATGCCAGAGAATTCCTCCCTGCAAATTCCTGATGCCTGCCTCCGATCCGATCGACCGAATCTGGCGACGTGCGCGTCCGCAGCTGCTCTTTGTTCTGCTGTGGCCCGCAGCCATGTGGATCGTCTTCATCATCGACATGCTCATCCCGGATGGGATCGCCCAGCTCGATCACCTCGGGATCTGGCCCCGGCGCATCCTTGGCCTTCCCGGCGTCGCTGCCGCTCCGTTTCTCCACGTCGATATCTGGCACCTCCTCGCCAATACCATGCCGCTCATCGTGCTCGGTGCCGTCCTCATCACGGGCGGACGGAAACTCTTCACCGAGGTCTTTGTCTTCACGGCCGTGGTCAGCGGTCTCGGTGCATGGCTCTTCGGTCAGGGTGGCCGCGTCCACGAAGGAGCCAGTGGCGTGATCTACGGAATGCTCGGATTCATTCTCGCCCGTGGATGGTTCTCCCGCAAACCGATCTGGCTCGCGGTCTCCCTCGTTGTCGGCTTCTTCCATCTCGGCTCGGTCATTGGCCTCCTCCGCATCGACCCCATGGTCTCATGGTCGAGTCACTTCTGGGGCCTCATGGGCGGAATTGCCCTCGCATGGTGGCGCCACGGACGAAATGGCCGGCAACCCACCGACTCGGGCATACTGTGACCGTTCCCGCGGCCCGCCCACCAATTCCGCTTGCCAGCCTTGGGCGACGATCTACGTTCGCACACACCGGAAA
>JBIICE010000183.1:0-8154 GCA_044239025.1 Verrucomicrobiales bacterium | reverse complement strand
TCGTGGCCACCTTCTTCGCAGGAGCCTTCTTCTTCGCAGCCTTGGCCACTGCCTTCTTGGCCGGAGCGGCCTTCTTCGCTGGTGCGGCCTTCTTCGCTGGCGCAGCCTTCTTCGCTGGCGCAGCCTTCTTGGCGGGAGCGGCCTTCTTCGCTGGCGCGGCCTTCTTGGCCGGTGCCTTCTTCGCTGCTTTCTTCTTTACTGCCATAGTGTTGGTCGGTTGGTTTGTTGGTTTGGTTGGAGCCACCGCAGTGAGTCCGCGCCGTCTCCGACGCAGCAGCATCCCCGCAGCAGCCTTGGCTTCCCCCGCTGTCAGACTGACCTCGGAGAGAATCTGATGCACGAAGTCCGCCGCCCGCCCATGGAAAACCCGGGAGACCAGATCCCGGATCACTCCTCCCACCATCGTCCCCCTCGTCTTCGTTGCGAAATACAAATTCTGACGCCCACTCTGCGTCTTCCTCACCAATCCCTTGCACTCCAGTTTCTGCAGCACCGTAAGCACCGTCGTATACGCCCGGCGTTTGCCGTCAGGAATCGCCGCCAGTACCTCATGCACCGTGGCCTCGCCTGCAGACCACAGCACGGACAGTACCTGAAGCTCAAGTTGTGATGGACGGACAGTTCTCATGGAATTGGTCCACAGCGCGACGCGCCGGAACTACGATGAACTCAATCGCGGGCGTCTCTACTACGAATTTAGTATTTCGGTCAAGAAAATTATTAATGAGTCCGGAAATTTTCCGGCAGGGTCTGTCTAGCACCCTTCGCTCTCCCTCATCCTGCGCAGCGATGCCGCCACCGTCAGGAGTTTGCGCGCCGCGGGCACAGCCACGGCATCCCTCCTCACGATGCCATCCGCCTCCGCTGCGGGGCCCCATGCCGAGCAAGGCTCCCACCCGCCTTCCTGACTCTTCGCCTAACCATGGCCGTTCTGCCGCCCCCCGCGTCACTGCCTTGCACATCACCACGATCTTCTCTACGGTCCCCGCGTGACCGCTTCGATGTTTACCGATCAGCCTGCCGTGAATTTCGAGAATCCCGCCCGTGACCCGCTCGGACGGGAACACATCGGAGGGCGTGTCGTCGCCGGCGAGGAACAACTCCTCATATTCTGGGAATACCGCCACAACGTCTTCCGTGACGAAGGCCCTCGCACCGTGAAGATCCCCTATGCGTCCGTCGATACCGTCGAATTCCAGCGCACCCTCCTTTTCTGGAATCCTCGCCTCGTCATTACCCTCACCAACCCGGAACCACTCGCCTCCATCCCGGGCGTCGAAACCGGCAAGGCCACGCTTCAGCTCTCCGGCAGCAACCTCCGCGAAGCCTGCCGCCGCATCATCAGCCTCACGGAATTCCGCAAATCGGAAGCCGTGCAGGAGCAGCGCTCCCAGCGACTCGACGCCCTCACCAGGGACGCTTCCCTGTGAATGCCTGGCGGGACGCCTTCCTCGTGGCCGCCGGCGGTGCCTCCGGTGCCCTGCTCCGCTGGACCGCCACCCTCGCCGCCAGACACATCGGCCTCACCGCCCCGGGCATGATCTTCCTCGTCAATGTCAGCGGCTGCTTCGCCTTCGGTCTCCTTCACGGCTTCTGCCTCTCCCGCCACGAAGCATGGCGCCTCGCTCTCCTCACGGGGCTCCTCGGCGGCTATACCACCTTCTCCTCCTTCGGCTGGGATACCTTCCAGCTCCTGCAGTCCGGCCGCCCCCTCGCAGCTCTCGCCAACGCGGCCGGCAGCATCACCGCAGGCACCGCCGCGGCATGGCTCGGCTGGCTGCTCGCCTCCCGCCAACCCTGAGCCACCCTCCTTGTTTTTCCAGGTGAATCCTCATGGCGCCCGACCGCGCCTCATGATACAGGATAGCACGCAGCCATGAAAGAGTTCGCCTACATCCACGAGGAAGGCACCCTCCCGGAACCTCTCAACCGCATCGCCTTCTTCGATTCCTTCCAGAGCGGGCACCTCAACGATATCCTCTACTCCAGCTACTTCCTCCAGGCCGATCCCGGAGACGAAGTCATCAGCCAGGGTCAGGACGATACCAGAATCTTCATCCTCCTCACCGGAGAATTCGAAGTGCGCAAGGATGGTGAAACCCTCGCCGTCATCAGCAAACCCGGCGAAATCTTCGGCGAAATGTCCGTCCTCGGTGACGAGAAACGCATCGCCTCGGTCGTCGCCCGCACCAATACCCTCTGCCTCGTCATCGATCAGCAGTTCCTCCGCGAACTCAAACCGGAAGAAGACAACGCCAGCTATTACGCTGCCTTCTACGGCTTCATCTCCCGGGTGCTCGCCGCCAGACTCCGCAAAGCATCGGAACTCATCACCCGCCTGGAGAAAGAACTTGAAGAGCTCAAGGCACGTAAATAGTCTGATCCATTCCCCCCTCGCCTCCACACCCATGAAGAAAATCGAAGCCATCATCAAGCCCTTCAAACTCGAGGACGTCAAAGCCGCCCTCTCCGAGATCGGTGTCCAGGGCATGACCGTGACGGAAGTCCGTGGTTTCGGCCGCCAGAAAGGTCACACCGAAATCTACCGCGGCAGCGAGTACACCGTCGACTTCGTCCCCAAGGTGAAACTCGAGATCGTCATCGATGACGCCCGCTGCGACCAGGTCGTGCACAGCATCGCCAAAACGGCCAACACAGGAAAAATCGGCGATGGCAAGATCTTCGTTCTGCCCGTCGAAGAGGCTGTCCGCATCCGCACCGGCGAACGAGGCAATGAAGCGGTCGCCACCGGCGATGCCATTCCCTGAGACACAGTGTTCCCGGGGCTCATGATCGCCTGGGCCTCCCTGCTGCGGCACTGCCTCCCGGCAACAGGACTTGCGCTGCTGCTGCCGCAGAACGGTTCCACCGCTCGCGCTCAGGACCTTCCCCCGGCGACGGAGCAACCTGCCCAGCCTCCGCCAGCCGCAGAGGCATCCCGGCTTCCCCGTACCCGCTTCAGCAGCACCCCCGCAGCACCCCCCAGACCCGGCGAACCAGAAAGGGTCCGCATGTCAAACCGACCCCCGCTGGAGGAATCCTCGGTCCGCGGCGGTCAATTCCACGTCTGGGGACGCGACCGCCGGCACCGCACCCTCCTCCTCAATTCCGCAACGGAGACCCAGCGGCTCGTCCTGACCGCCCTCCGACAACCCAGCGCCTTCCGGCATCCCATCGTCATTCAGATCCGCGACGCCGGTTCCCTGCGCTCCGGAGCCAGCCCCGTCTGGTCCGAAATCACAGAAGTTTCCGGTGGCTTCCGCTTTGAAATCAACGTCGCGCCGGAACGCGACACCGTCCCCGGCGACCTGTGGCGCCAGGAGGTCGTCCGCTGCCTCCTCGCCGAAATGATCCTCCGCAGCCGCTCGGACAGCAACGTCGCCGACTCGGAATCTCCTCCACCCGACTGGTTGCTCCACGGCACCCTGGAAATGCTCGTCTATCAGGCCACCGGCCGACCCAGCGAAGCCTTCGCACGGGTCTTCCAACTCGGTCATGTGCTGCCCCTGGAAGACATCTTTCAGGCAGACCCCATCCGCATGGACTCCGTTTCCCGCAGCATCTACCGCGCCTCCTGCTGCGGTCTGCTCCAGATGCTCCTCGACCAACCCTCCGGAGCCAGCAGCATGTCCGCTCTCCTGCCCTCGCTGGCTTCCCCCGCAACCGACCCCTCCATCGCCATTGCCCGCTGCTTCCCTGCCCTGACTGCCTCCGGCAACAGCCTCTCCAAATGGTGGGCTCTCCAGCTCGCCGCCATGTCTCAGCCGAGCGCCGACGAGATTCTCCCGCCCCGCGACACAGAATCCGCCCTGCTGAAAGCCATCACCCTCCAGATCGATCAGGAGCCTCCCACCAAGGCCCCCGCCAAACCCACGAGACTGCCAGGAAAAATCAAACGCATCTTCTCGCGTCAGAAAGACCAGCCGGCCGACGCCACGGTCATGGCCCCGGGCGAACCCCGCCAGCTCCCTCTCGCCAAATGGGCGGAAATCGCCTCGCGGCCCGACCGCGCGGCCATCCTCGAACGCTCCGCCCTCGCCCTAACCAGACTGTCGGTGCGCGCCCACCCCATCTACCGCCCGGTCATCAACGACTACCTTGTGCTCATACGCGATCTCAGCGCCGGCCGCCGCCTCCGCGACGCCGACGCCAGACTCGCCCTGCTCGACAAAACCCTCTCGGGAATCCGCTCCGATCTCGGCCGCATCGAGGATTATCTCGACTGGTACGAGGCCACCCAGCAGGACCAGGCAGGCGACGCCTTCCGCGATTACTTCCGCGCCGAAGACGAACTCACCAGCCCACCACCCCGCCGCAGCGACCCCATCTCCCGCTACCTCGACGAGGTGGCCCGCGAATTCGAAAATCAGTAGGCCGGACCTGCCGCCAGAACCATGGGCGATTTCTCTCTGTCCGAATGGGCCGTGCTCCTCATCGCCGGCTTCTGCTGCGGCATGGGCAAGGCTGGACTCTCCGGCATCGGCATCATGACCGTTGTCCTCATGGCCCAGATCATTCCCGGAAAAGCCTCCAGCGGCACCGTGCTCCCGCTGCTCATCGCCGCCGACCTCATGGCCGCCGCCATGTTCCGTCAGCAGATCCTCTGGCCCCAGATCCGCAGGCTCGCATGGCCCATCATCGCCGGGATCGTCACCGGCTGCGCCGTTCTCGCCGCCATGCCCGATTCTTCCTTCAAACCAGTCATTGGCTGGATGGTCCTCGGCATGCTCTCGCTCCAGCTCGTGCGCCAGGCACACCCGGCCTTTTCCGCCAGCCTCCCCCACAGCACCGCCTTTCTCTGGTTCGCCGGCCTGCTCACTGGCATATCCACCATGATCGCCAATGCCGCCGGTCCCGTCGCCACGATCTATCTCCTCCTCATGGGACTCCCGAAGAAGGAATTCATTGCCACCATGGCCTGGCTGTTCCTCTTCGTAAACCTCATCAAAGTCCCCTTCAGCTGGTCCATGGGCCTCATCACCGGCCCCTCCCTCCAGCTCAATTTCATGCTCCTGCCCACCGTTGCCGCAGGACTCTTCGCGGGACGCTGGATCGTCCATCGGCTGCCACAGGACCGGTTCCAGTTACTCGTCCTCACTCTCGCCACCTTGGCTGCCCTCCGCCTCATCCTCTTCGCCTGATCCCCCCCACCTACGGACTCAGATATCCAGAACTTCCTGCCGCTCCACCCGGCGACCGCACGCCGGACAACTCACCACCGGCGTCCGCGCCGGGTCCCGGAACACCTGGCCGCACACCGCACACACCACCCGGTGCCGATTGCGCCTCCGCTCGGATAAACGGTCCACGGCCACCCGGCCAACCCACAGCAGGCCCAGCACCGCCATCAGCACCGTAAGATTGAAAATGATCAGATTGGTCAGCGAAGTCTGCAGCACAGCAATGGCACGATGCCCTGCCCGCACGGATCGGCAAGCCGCAGAATCGATTCCCTTCCCGGAACACTTCCACCTTGCCTCCTGTCCGTTTTCCACCAACCTGCAGGCCCAAGCATGTTCCACAACATTCACCTCAACGAACTGCCCCCGGAAGGCCGCATCTTTGATGGGGAAATCCGTACCGATCCCTTCACCCTCGAGGGACCGGAGGCTCCGCGCTTCCTCCCTCCCCTCACTTTTTCCGTCTGCGTCCAGATCGATGGACCCGCCATTGTCGTCGACGGCTCAGTCTCCGCACGCTTCGAACTCCTCTGCGTCCGCTGTGGTCAGTGGTTCCCCTTTGAAGCTGGCTCCGATCATTTCCACTCGGAAGACCCCAGAGACGGTGCCACCACACTCGACTTGACAGAACTCCTCCGCGAACATACACTGCTCGCCCTCCCGGGTCATCCCCGCTGCGAGGAATCAAACGTGGAAACCCGCGCCTGCTCAGCAGCCGGCCGGTTCGCCCCGGCAAGTGAGTTCACTGCACTTCCGGACGAAAAAACGCCAGATTCCCCCCGGCCTGACCCATGGCAGGCCCTGAACCAACTCCAACCGGATCAGGATCGCGGCGAGGCTTCCCAATCATAACTCTCTTCACTCCCAACCACCTCTCTCCATGGCCGTACCAAAACGCCGCTCATCCCGCAGCAAGCAGAAGATCCGCGCCGCTTCCAAGGCATGGAAAGCCCCGCTCCTGAAAACCTGTCCTGAATGCGGCGCAGCCGTTCCCGGACACATTGCCTGTCCCTCCTGCGGAACGTACCGCGGCCGCAAGGTTCTGGCCATCAACGAAATCGCCTGAGCAGCGCCCGCTGGCCCGCGCAAGTCCTTTCTGAACGCCGACTCCGGATCTCCGGGGTCGGCGTTCCTGTTTCCCGGAATTCACATCCGCAACCCCACCGCGGTTTCGCCAGTGACACCCGGAACGCACAAAGCTATCATCCCCAACCATGCGCGCCGCCTTTCTGCTCCTGCCCGCCTTCCTGATCCTCTCGTCTCCCGAGTCACGCAGCAGCGATAACTCCCTGCGTCCCGATCCCTCCAGCCTCGCCAGAACCATCCGCAGCTCGCTCGTCGCCATCCAGCCAGCTGGACGCAATGGAGAAACCTCAGGCATCGGCTCGGGCTTCATCATCTCCCCGGATGGACTCATCGCCACCAGCTTCCACGTGATCGGCGAAGGCCGCGCGCTCACCATCGAAACCAGCGACGGTCAGTCACTCGAAGTCACCGGGGTCCACGCATGGGACCGCCGGACTGACCTTGCCATCCTCCGCGTCAGTGCCTCCAATCTCCCCGCCCTCACCCTCGCAGAGTCCGACCGCGTCCAGCAGGGCGACTACGCAGCCGCCATGGGCAATCCTCTCGGACTCCGCTTCAGCATGGTCGAGGGGTTGGTCTCGGCACGCCAGGAAGTCGAAGGCCGACCGATGCTCCAGCTATCCATGCCCATCGAACGCGGCAACAGCGGCGGGCCGGTCATCGACCGCCACGGTCACGTCATCGGCGTCGTCGCCCTCAAGAGCACGCTCACCGAAAATCTGGGCTTCGCCGCGCCCTCCTCTCAGCTCAAGGCCCTCCTCAGCCGCCCCACCCCCGTGGCCATGTCCGCATGGCTCAGAATCGGTGCCCTCAACCCGAAACTCTGGAAACCAGGCGGAGGTCAGTGGTCCCAGCGCGCCGGCACCATCCGAGCCCGGGGCCGCCAGCCTGACTCCTTCGGTGGCCGCACACTCTGCTTTCACCTCCCCGATGCTCCGCCCATTCCCTGCGAGATCGCGGTGCGCGTCCGCCTGAACGACGAGTCAGGAGCTGCCGGCCTGATCTTCTGCGCCGATGGCAAGGATCGCCACTATGGCTTCTACCCCAGCAGCGGCGGCCTGCGCCTTACCCGATTCGACGGCCCGGACGTCTACTCCTGGACCATTCTCGCCCAGACCGCCTCCGACGCCTACCTCCCAGGCGCATGGAATCACCTCCGCGTCCGCATCGAAGCCGAGCGCATCGTCTGCTTCCTCAATGGCCGCGAAGTCATCAGTTCCCCGGACTCCGAACTGCGCTCCGGGCTCGCCGGACTCTGCAAGTTCCGCGACACCGAAGCGGAATTCAAAGACTTCCAGATGGGAACCGACCTCTCCGGAAAATCCATCGACGACTCCCCGGCAGCCCCCATCATCGCGAGACTTTCCAGTGGCACACCCCTTTCCCCGGAAGACCAGCGACTCCTCGCCAGCGAATCGTCCAGCACCCGCCAACTCGCGGAACGGGAAGCCGCTGCCCTCGAAAAACGTGCGGCCACCCTCCGCACCGCCGCCGCCCAGGCCCACGCCGACCGCATCGCCACGGACCTTGCCACCCTCCTCGCCAAACCATCCGAATCGCCCGGCGATCTTCCCCGCGCCGCCCTCCTTCTCGCCTGCCTTGACAACCCGGAACTGAATGCGGAACCCACCCTTGCGGAAATCGACAGGCTTGCCGCCGAACTGGAAGCATCCCTCACCACCGAAGACCGCTCCAGCCCGGTGGCCAAACTCCAGGCCCTCAATCGTTGGATGTTCCAGACCAATGGCTTCCATGGCAGCAGGGACGAACTTGAAAGCCGCTCCAACAGCTACCTCAACGAGGTCGTCGATGACCGCGAAGGTCTTCCCATCACCCTCTCGATCCTGCACCGCGAATTCGGACGGCGCATCGGCCTCGACATCGTCGG
>JBIICE010000182.1:0-8214 GCA_044239025.1 Verrucomicrobiales bacterium | reverse complement strand
GTTTCCTGTGGCTCTGCTGATGGCCCCGGTGGAGCCGGGATTCCTCGGGCGTTGCGCGCAGCAGAGCCGGCTCCGTGGCTTTCTTGTGCTGCTGGGGGCGGGATTGCTGATGGCGCTGGGCACGGTCACGGTGCACGGCTGTGTGGCGGCGCGCCTCGGCTGGCCATGGCGGGCGGGCTTCATGATTCCTGCAGCGCTGGGGCTCTGGCTGCAGCTGGTGCTGCTGGCAGCGGTGCTGCCGCGGCTGCGGCCATGGTTCAACCGTACGGCCCGGGGATTGCCAATGAGAATTCATGAGGCGCTTGGGGGATTGCTGACTCTCGTGCTGATCTTGCTTGTGACGGCTCCGCTCTGCTGGGAAACCGGCCTCGGCCGGCACTGGATCCAGCCAATCGGCCGGGAACTGCATCGCTGGCTCCCCGGCGGTGCCCTGCTGAGCTGGCCCGCACAGGCACCTGCGGTCCCGTGGCGATCGCTTCTGTGGCTGGCGGGGCTTGGCTGGGCTGCCGTTCCTGCCATCCGGAAGACCGTCGCCATGCTGCGAACCGTTCCCTCCGTGCCTGGGTGGGACGAGTCGCACTGGAATGACAACTCCCAGAACAGTGCATGGGATGAATGGTGGGACGATGAGGCCGGGGAACCCGGTCGCGGGGCGGGAGAGTCCGATGGTTCCGGAGAATGGCTGGAACCGGCATGGACGACAGCCATGGCGGTCGCGGGCCTGCGTGAACGGATGGCTTGCCATGCCGGACGGGAACCGGAAGCTCCTGTGTGGATCAGGGACAGGCTGCGGCTGGACCGGCGGGGCCGACTCGTGGTCCTTGGTCCTGTGCTGTTGCTGCTGCTCGCCGGCCATCCGTTCGCCGAGCTCCTCGCGTGGATCTGGCTTGGCGTGCAGCTCTGGGAAGTGCTTCCTGCTGCGGAACTGCACCTGTGCTTGACTGGGCATCCATTCTTCTCAGGCAGAGGTCCGGGGTCGGACTTGCACGGCTGGGTTCCGGTCAGTCCCGAGCCTGCGTGGCGCAGCTGGACACGCTCCTGCGCCGCCGCCGCTTTGCGGTCGGTTCCCGCCACTCTTGCCTCCGCCGGGGCCGTTTGGCTGATGGCTGTGATCTGCCGCTGGCTCAGCCGGGTCTGGCCATGGTCCGGGGACTATGCTGCATGGAAGGCTCCTGCGGCGTGGGGTTTCGCATGGGCCACAGCGGTCCTTCCGCTGCTGCGTCCCGCCTGGGAATGGACGACGGCACCCCGCAGCTTCGCCGGCCTCATCATCCCATCCGAAACTTTAATTGCTGACTGGCGCCTGCTCCGCTGGCTTGCCAGTGTCTCCGCTGTGGTGGCGGGAATCTGCGCAGGGGCTGCCGTTCTGCTGCTGGCGCTCGGACCGCTCGCCTTTTCGTGGGGGATGCCCGTCCCCGGACGAAGCACGTTCACCACGGCGGCCGGCTGGGCAGGAGCGAGCCTCGCCCTGCGCGCCGCCGCGCTCTGGATCTTCCGCCAATGCTGGGTTAGCGGTCGCCGGAAATGACTGCGCTGTGCGATTCCTCCAGATTCATGCGCGATTTCGGGGCTTGCCGCGGAGGACGCTCTCCCCGAAACTCGCGGCCCTATGAGTCAGGAATTTTTCCCGAAAATCAGCAAGATCGCCTACGAAGGACCGAAGGCAAAGAAGGCCCTCGCCTTCCGTCACTACAATGCCGACGAAAAAGTGGGCAAGAAGACCATGAAGGAGCACCTGCGCTTCGCGGTGGCCTACTGGCATGCCATGAAGAACTCGCTGGCGGATCCGTTCGGTGCGGGCACGGCCATCCGTCCGTGGGATGACGGCAGCCGTTCCGTGGAGAATGCCAAGCGCGTGGCGGATGCCTGCTTCGAATTCATGGGCAAGCTCGGGGTGGAATTCTACTGCTTCCATGACCGCGATGTGGCTCCGGAAATGCCGACTCTGGCCGAGAGCAACACCGCGCTCGATGAGGTCGCCGACCACCTTCTCAAGCTTCAGAAGAAGAGCGGCATCAAGCTCCTCTGGGGCACCGCCTGTCTTTTTGCGCATCCCCGCTACTGTCAGGGTGCCGCCACCTCGCCGAACGCCGACGTCTTCGCCTACGCGGCCGCCCAGGTCAAAAAGGCCATGGATGTCACCAAGAAACTCGGTGGCACCGGCTACACCTTCTGGGGCGGACGCGAGGGCTACGCAACCCTGCTCAATACCAACTTGAAGCGGGAGATGGACCACCTTGCGGCCCTGCTGCACATGGCTGTCGACTACAAGAAGAAGATCGGCTTCAAGGGCCAGTTCTACATCGAACCCAAGCCCCGTGAACCATCCACGCACCAGTACGACAGTGATGCCGCTGCCTGCCTCAACTTCCTGCGTGAGTACGGGCTGCTCGATCACTTCAAGCTGAACATCGAGACGAATCATGCGACCCTTGCCGGCCACACCGTGCAGCACGAACTGGCGGTTTCCGCGGCGGCCGGGGCACTCGGCAGCATCGATGCGAACGCCGGCGACGAACTGATCGGATGGGACACCGACCAGTTCCCGGTGAACATCTACATGACCACGCACATCATGATTCAGGTCCTCAAGATGGGTGGCTTCAAGACCGGCGGACTGAACTTCGATGCCAAGGTCCGCCGCGAGAGCTTCGAACCCGAGGACCTTTTCCATGCCCACATCGGAGGCATGGACGCCTTCGCCCGGGGACTGAAGATCGCGCACCGCCTGATCGAAAGCGGGGACATCGAGGACTTCGTGAAGGCCCGCTACAGCAGCTTCGACAGTGGCATTGGCAAGAAGATCGAACAGCGGAAAACGAACTTCGACGAACTGGAAGCCCACGTGCTCAGTCTCCGGAAGCAGCCGATGGTCGCCAGCGGCCGTCAGGAAATGCTCGAGAACGTCCTCAACGACTTCATTGCCTGAGGATTCTCCCGGCCTGCCTGAGCCGGGACCTTGTCTGAGCCGGCGTCCGGGAATCCCCGGGCGCCGGCCTTTCCCCGGAAATAAATCCCGGAAATAAATGCTCCTCACCTGCCGGCATCCTTGACACGATGCCGACCAGTGACCAGCCTCGCCTCCCATCATGAAGGATCTTTTTGCCAGAAAACCGCTCGCCGATGTGCTCCGTGAAATCGAGCCCGGGGAAGGGGGCCATGCCTCCTCCCTGAAGCGGCAGCTTGGTCCGATTGACCTGATCCTGCTCGGCATCGGCGTCGTCATCGGAGCCGGTTTGTTCTCGCTGACGGGCAAAGTGGCGGCGGAGGCCGCCGGCCCGGCGGTCACCATTTCGTACATCATCGGCGGGATCGCCTGTTCCCTTGCGGGACTCTGTTATGCGGAATTCGCTTCAATGGTGCCGGCATCGGGGAGTGCCTATACCTACAGCTATGTGACGCTCGGGCAGATCTTCGCGTGGATCATTGGCTGGGATCTGGTGCTCGAGTACGCCGTCGGTGCGGCCACGGTGGCCACCGCATGGTCCGCCTATTTCATGAAGCTGTGCCACCAGCTGGGGGTGGCCTTTCCTCACAGCCTCGCCGCGTCGCCTTTTGATGAGCACCCCGGAATTCTCAATCTGCCGGCAGCCTTCATTGTGCTGGCGATGTCGGCACTGCTCATCCGGGGAACGAAGGAAAGCGCTGCCTTCAATGCCGTGATGGTGGCGGTGAAGGTGATCATTGTGCTCACGGTGGTCGGGCTTGGCTGGGGTTTCGTGAACGCGGCCAACCACACCCCTTTCATTCCGCCCAATACAGGAACCTTCGGTGAATTCGGCTGGAGCGGCATCATGCGGGGAGCCGGACTGATTTTCTTTGCCTACATTGGATTCGATGCGGTTTCGACGGCGGCCCAGGAGGCCAGGAATCCACAGAGGGATATGCCCATCGGGATTCTGGGTTCGCTCTTCGTCTGCACCGTGCTCTACATTTCGTTTTCATGGGTGCTGACGGGTCTGGCCAACTACACCACTTTCCGCGGCCTCGATAAACTGGCTCCGGTGGCGACGGCGATCAGCGCCATGCCGGAGAAATTCCACTGGCTGAATCAGCTGATCGTTCCGGCGATCCTCGCGGGTTTTTCCTCGGTGATCATGGTATTGCTGATGGGACAGAGCCGGGTGTTCCTGACGATGTCGCGGGACGGACTTCTGCCGCCATTCTTTTCCGAGATTCATCCAAGGTTGCACACGCCGTGGAAAAGCAACGCACTCATTGGCGTCATTGCTGCCGTGGCGGTGGCCATTCTGCCGGGTGAGCTTTGGGGGGAGATGTGTTCGATCGGAACGCTGCTGGCATTTGTGCTGGTCTGCGTAGCGGTCATCATTCTGCGGATCAAGGAACCCAATGCTCCCCGGGCCTTCCGCTGCCCCGGTTCGCCCGTGGTGCCGGCACTTGGCGCGCTCATCTGTCTTTCCATGATGATTCCCCTGCCGGCCGATACATGGATCCGGCTGGTGATCTGGATGCTGCTTGGTTTTGTGGTGTACTTTGGCTACAGCCGGAAGCACAGCCGCCTCACGAACCGGGGTTCCTGAGAGCCGCGCGGCGCGCCATATTCCCCTTGCGGCAGGCATCGCTGCAGTAGCGGACGCTTTCCCAGTCGCGGGCCCATTTGCGCCGCCAGGTGAAGGGGCGGCCGCAGGCGGCGCAGACTTTCCGGGGAAGATTTTCCTTTTTGACTCCGTGCATGGCGCGGTCAGGGATGGGTTGCGGACTCCTCCCGGAGCCATTGCGAGGCCCGGTTCCAGAACGGGAAGAATCCTGCCGTGGCCATGGCCGTGAGCCGCTGCTCCCACGGCCGCGCGCAGAGATGAAGGGCAATGCCGCAGGCCGCGAGGGCGCTGCGCACGGCAGGCAGAGCGTCGTGAACTGGACCGACCGCTGGTGCCATCGCGGCGACCACCTGCAGCTGCTGCTGCTGCGCCCACGAGACCACGGCCGCAGCGGTCCCGGCGGCCTCGACGAGGGCAGTCTGACACTGGAAGTGGGTGCCTGCCCGCTGCAGGGCATCCCCCAGGGCCGTCCGGATTGCGGTGGTCCGCAGCGGGCTCAGGCCGTACGCAGTGAAAGCGCTGGGGCAGGGAAACGCGGCCACCGAGACAGGTTGGCACGGAGCGAGCGGACTGTCTTCGAGCAGGCCGTCGTCCGCATGCAGCCAGATCCCGAGTTTGCCGGACGGCTCCGGGGGCTCGGCCGGAAGGAGTTCTGGCGCGAGTGGCTCCGGCACGGGTTCATTGCCGGGGTCCACGGCCGACGCGGCACCGTCATCAATCCGTTCCAGACCACGCGGATCCGCCAGCAGTTCGGGTGCTGCGTATTTCTCCATGTTGCTGCGGCGCACGAGGTAGGATTTTCCCGCCGTCTGCCGTCCGGCGACCCAGCGCCACGAAAGGGTATTGCTGGCGGGGTCGGCATCAAGGAGGTGGCGGAAGAAGAACGCGGCCCCGAGTTCCCATGGGAGGCGTTCGGTATGGATCCAGAAGGCAGCCCACCACATGCGGGCGTGGTTGTGGAGGTAGCCGGTTTCGCAGAGTTCCCGGGCAAGACGATCCATCACGGCGACTCCGCTGCGGCCTTGCTGCACGGCTGTGATTCTGGCAAGGACCGGCTCCGGGAGGGTATCCTCAAGGTGGCGGACCCGGTCGCGCCACTGCCGCCAGACAGCGGGCCGCCGCCGCAGCCATCCCCGCCAGTAGCTGCGCCAGCAGACCTCCTGGAGCCATTTCTCTGCGGCCGGAAACGGATGGGCTCCGAGGGTTCCGCGGACGACCTCCTCCGCAGTGATCAGGCCGAAGCGGAAGGCGGCCGAGAGACGTGACACGTTTTCGTGCCGCAGCCCCACGTGATTCCGCCGCAGCGCGTAGCGGGGAATGTCGGGCAGGAAGCCGCTCCAGCGGGCAAGAGCATCGCTGCGGGTCAGCGGAAAATCAGGGGAGAGCACCCCCCAGAAACGTCCGCGAACCAGTCCTCGGCCGCATGACATCGCTATGGCGGTCGCGCCCGTACCCTGATACCATCGGCACATGGGATGGGAACTGGTCACACGGGCTTGCGTCCTGCTGATGCCGCGATTGCTGGCTGCCCTCGGCCTTGTCTGCGCAGTGATGGGCTGCCGCCTGCCGTCCGTGGCTCCGGTCGGCCATGCCAGGCCGGTTCCGGATGCGATGGTTCACGCTCTGGAAGGCGAAGATGGCAGGCTGGTGCTCCAGTTTCTCCGCGGCGGGAAGGATCGCTATGCGACCGCGAGGCTACCCGATTCCACCGCTGAGCAGTTGGCCGTTCTGGAGAGTGGCCCTCAGGCGCGTGCGGCATGGCAGGCGGCCCAGCAGGGCAAGGCGCGGCAGCTACGGGTCTATGCACCGGAAGTCTGGCAGGGCATCCGCAGGGACCTTGCGGTTCGCCTCGCTCCACAGGGCCGGGGCCACGGCATGCTGGTGACTGCCGGAGGAAGGGAACTGCTGGCGGCCCGCGATGCCGCCGGGCGTGCCGACTTCTTCGCGCCCGGTCACTTTCCGGCCGGTATCCACATTGCGGGACACCGCACCATGGAGCAACTGCTGCCGCTCGCGCTGGATGCCATGATGGATTCGGGTCATACGCCCGGAAACGGCACCCCGTTCCTGCTCGCCACCGGATCCCATCCGGCCTTCATCTGGATGCAGCGGTCGCAGCGCCGCGCCATATTTCTCGCGGAACCATGCGAAGCGGGACCGATGGATGAAATCGGGCAGTCGTCCCGTCTGGCCTTCGGGGCCGCCCTTTCACTGGGCTTCCGCAGCGGAGTGCTGGCAGCCGCCAAGAACCCCTGCACTTCCGCCGCCCGCGTGGCGGGCAATCTACTTAGTTTCCTGCAGGTGCTCGCTGCCAATGTAAGCCATCCATGGCCGACCGATCCACCCCCACGGCTGAGCCCGGCATCGGTACCGGACCCGGCCTCATGGGAGGCGAAGCTTGATGCCCTGAAAATGCCTGCGCCCCTGCCGGCCCGTTTGTCCTTTCACATCGACGGGGCAGAGTTTTTCCCGGCTTTCGTGGCCGATGTGCAGTCCGCCCGCCGCTCCATCGATCTGCAGGTCTACATCTTTGATAACGATCCCTACGCGCTGGAAATCGGCAATCTGCTGCGGCGGCGCTCCGATTCGGTCCGGGTGCGCGTGCTCATGGATGAACTGGCTTCATGGCAGGCGGGTGCTTCACATCCCGGCGTGGCGCAGGCCGGAGCCAATGACGGTCCGCCTTACATGGCGGCCTGGCTGCGGCGTGAATCACAGGTTCAAGTGCGGCCGATGGCCATGACCGGGCTCTGCTCCAGTCATTCCAAGCTGATCATCATTGACGGGGAGACCGGCTGGACCGGGGGCATGAATGTGGGCCGCGAATACCGCAGTGAATGGCACGACATGATGATCCGGGTGGAGGGCCCGCTGGTGCAGGCCATGCAGCAGGCCTTCGGGCACGGATGGGCGCATGCCGGGTGGGGCGGGGACGCCGCCGCTCTGTGGAATCACCTTCGCGGGCGCGCTGTGCGGAAGGTCGCGGTTCCCGCGGGCGCAGTGCCGGTGCGACCCTTGCCCGGCGGCCCACTCAAGGCTCCGCTGTTCCGCGCTCAGCTCGAGGCGATCCGCCACGCCCGCAGCCGGATCTGGATTGAAAATGCCTACCTGACGGATCCCCGCATCACGCGGGCCCTTGTGGCGGCCCGCTACCGGGGAGTGGATGTCCGCGTCATTCTGCCCGAGGAAAACGACATGGCCCTCATGGCTGCCAGCAACCGGGCGCTCATTCCCCAGCTTCTCCGCTGCGGTGTCCGCGTCTACGTCCTGCCGGGAATGTCGCATGTGAAGGCCGCTCTCTATGATGGCTGGGCGTGCACCGGATCCGCGAATTTCGACAGGCTCAGTGCCGGAGTGAATGATGAATGGAACATCGGATTCTCGGATCCAGCCACCGTCCGTGCCCTGGAGGAGCGCCTCTTCCATAAGGACCTCGCGGCGGCGAGAGAAATCAGGACTCTGCCGACCAGCACCCCCGGCGAGCGCATGACGGACAGTTTGCTCCAGGTTCTCGCCGGGCAGTTCTGAAAGCCGGAAATCAGCGTGGTGCGGTGCCGTCGTCAGGGGATTCCCCGGTTTCCTCCGGTGCCCCAGTCTCCGGAATCGTGATCTCCTCCGGGGTGGCAAGCTGCTCCGGCGCTTCCGGAAGATAGGC
>JBIICE010000181.1:0-8366 GCA_044239025.1 Verrucomicrobiales bacterium | reverse complement strand
ATACCGAGGCGGTCGGCGACCGCTCCTGCGAAGATGAATCCGCGGGCGTCGATGCCCATGACCTTGCTGACACCGGCCTCGCGGAGACCAGTGCACATCAGATCGATGGCACGACGGAAGAGTGCACCGTCCGCCAGCACCGGAGTGATGTCCTTGAAGACGATGCCCGGCTGCGGGAAATCGGGCACATCGCGGACCGCGGCGCGCAGGGAATCGGTGGGATCAGTCATGGGAAGAGCAGCCTTTTCAGGCCGGGTGGATGACATCTCTACCGAAGTACGGCTGGAGCGGCTCCGGGATGCGCACCGATCCATCGGCCTGCTGATAGGTTTCCAGCAGGGCGACATAGAGCCGGGCGAGGGCCGTGCCCGATCCATTGAGCGTATGACAATGCAGATTCTTCTTCGATTCCGGGTCCTTGTAGCGGAGCTTCATGCGGCGGGCCTGGTAATCACCGAAATTCGAGCAGCTGGACACCTCGAGGTACGAGCCCTGGCCGGGGGCCCAGACTTCGATGTCGTAGGTTTTCGCGCTGCCGAAGCCGAGGTCGCCCGTGCAGAGTTCGATGACGCGGTAATGGAGGCCAAGGATCTGCAGGACCTTTTCGGCATCCGCCGTGAGCGTTTCCAGCTGCGCCATGCTTTCCTCCGGGCGGCAGATCTTCACGAGTTCCACCTTGTCGAACTGGTGCATGCGGATGAGGCCGCGCGTCCCGACGCCCGCGGCTCCGGCCTCGCGGCGGAAGCACGGTGTGTAGGCCGCGTAGCAGATCGGCAGGGCCGCAGGCTCGAGGATTTCCTCGCGGTGGAGATTCGTGACCGGTACTTCCGCGGTAGGGGCGAGGTAGAGATCGTCTTCTCCGCAGTGGTAGAGCTGGTCCGCGAATTTCGGGAGCTGGCCCGTGCCCGTGAGCGCCGCCGCATTCACAAGGAAGGGCGGCAGCACTTCCGTGTAGCCATGCTTCATGGTATGCAGGTCCAGCAGGAAACTGATGAGCGCGCGCTCCAGTCGGGCCCCTGCCCCACGGTAGACCACGAAGGCACTGCCCGTGACCCTGACCCCGGCCTCGAAGTCGACGAGTCCGAGTTCCCTCGCGAGGGTGACATGGTCCTTCGGAGTGAAGAGAAACTCCGGCAAGTGCCCCCAGCGGCGCACTTCCGGATTGGCCTCGGCGTCCGCGCCCACCGGGCACAGCTCATGCGGGAGATTGGGAATGCCGAGCAGGAGATTCTCCTGACGTTCATCAAGGTCGCGCGTCTGCTGCTCGAGGCCGTCGATCTGTTCACCGATGCCGCGCACATGGGCTTCCTGTTCCGCTGTGTCACGTCCCTCGCGCCGCCCCATCCCGATTTCCTTGCTGAGCCTTGTGCGATCCGCCTGCAGCTTCTGCTTCTCCGTCTCGGCGGCACGCCGCTGCGCATCGATGGCGAGCACGTCATCGATGAGATCCGCCACGGAGCCCCCGCGCTGACGGAGTCGTGTCTTGATGCCCTCGGGGTTGTCTCTGATGAGTCGGATATCCAGCATAAGGCGCGGAGATTGCTGCCGCGGCGGCCCAGCGGCAAGACGGTTTTTCTTTCCGGAAACCGGGACCGCCGAGCGGGCACCGCTCAGTTGCCGCGGAGCTTTTCGACCGGTCCGTCGACCGTTCCCGGGACCCTGCCATCGGCGAACTGGTCATCGTCGCGGAATTCCTTCTTCAGGCGCATGAGTTCCGTGCGGAGTTCCTCACGGACGGTGGCGGCCGCGGGATCATCGTAGAGATTCTTCATTTCGTCCGGATCCCTGACGAGATCATAGAGTTCCCATTGGTCCTTCTTCACGAACCAGATGAGTTTGTGCGTGGCCGTGCGGACACCGAGATGGGCCCGGGTATTGTGATGTCCGGGGTCGTGGTAATAACGGTAATAGATGCTGCGCCGCCAGTCCCCCGGGGTTTCCCCTCGGAACAGAGGCAGGAGACTGCGGCCCTGCATGTCCTCCGGCACCGGCATCCCCGCCAGATCGCAGAAGGTCGGCGCGAAATCCGGATTGATGGCCATGGCTGCGGTATGGCTGCCCGGTTTGATGACCGACGGCCAGCGCACGAGAAACGGCATGCGCAGCGACGCCTCGTACATGAAGCGTTTGTCGTACATTCCATGGTCGCCGAGGAAGAAGCCCTGATCGCTGCTGTAGATGACCACGGTATTCTCCTTGAGACCGCTTTTGTCGATGTGATCCAGAATCCGTCCGACGCTGTCATCGACGCTCTGCACACAGGCGAGATAATCCTGCAGGTAGCGCTGGTACTTCCATGCGAAGAGGTCCTCGCCCGTGAGGGTGCGGCCATCCACAACCACTTCGGTGGGCACTTCATTGAGCCACTGATTGCGCGCCGGCCCCTTCAGTTCCGCCGGGGGCGGAAGTTTGAGATCGCGCCGCGTGAGGTCGCGGGCAATGGTCTGTTCGTTTTCCCTGAGGGCATCGGTGCGGCCCTTGTAGTCGTCCCGCAGGGTGGCGGGTTCCGGAACCTTGCGGGTCTTCCACGCCGCGTAGCGGGGATGCGGTTCCCAGGCCCGGTGCGGTGCCTTATGCCCACAGAAGACAAAGAACGGCTTGTCCCTGGGAGCCGACTTCATGAAGTCAATGGTCAGGTCCGTGATCACATCGCTCACGTACTGGCTTTCATACTTCTTCTGTCCGGCTGCGGTGTAGAGCACGGGATTGAAGTAATCGCCCTGCCCCGGCAGGATTTCCCAGTAGTCGAAGCCGGTGGGATCGCTTCCAAGGTGCCACTTTCCGATCATTCCGGTGTGGTATCCCGCCTTCTGCAGGTGTTTGGGAGCGGTATTCTGGGCACCGTTGAACCGGTTGAAGACCGGCGTGCCGTTCAGGTGGCTGTACTTCCCCGTGAGCACCGTGGCGCGGCTCGGGGTGCAGATGGAATTGGTCGCGAAGCAACTGTCGAACCTCATGCCTTCCTTCGCGAGACGGTCGAGGTGCGGGGTTTCATTGATTTTTGATCCATAGGCTCCGATGGCGTGCGCCGCGTGGTCATCGGAGAAGATGAAGACAATGTTCGGGCGAGCCGCGTGCGCGGAACAGACCATCGCGAACAGCAGGGCCGCTGCGGGAAGGAGGGATCTTATCATGACAGAGCGGTAACACACGGGCATGGCCGCGCCGCCCCGTGTTTGCGTTGCCACCGGCTCACTTTGCGTCCGGCACGGGAACGAACTGGACGCCGTCGGCGATGAGGTGTCCCGCGGCCCCGTCGTTGCGCAGCGTCACGGAAGTTTCCATGGGCAGTTCGTGGACACCAGCCGACAGAAAGAGCGGATCGCCCCCGCGGCGCTGGTTGATGCGGACCTCCTTGCTGCCGCCGGCGGTGAGAATGCGCACGACGGCCTGACGCGCGCGGTTCTCATGGGGAGCCGACGCGATGCGGACCTCGTACCGGCCCCGGTGCGGCAGAACAGCACGGAAAACCGCCTCGGCCGGACCGCGCGATCCACCGCCATCGTGCCGGTAGCCATCGCCGCGGAAAGGTCGCACGGCATGGCTCATGGTCCATTCGCCCGAGAATTCCGCCGCGGCATCGTCCACCGTGACCGCGCCCGGCGGGTCCGCTGGAACCTTGGCCGGGGCATCCTGCTCCCAGGTGAGGATTTGTCCGTCCGCGAGAAATCGGGCCCGCAGCAGGTCGTACGGCACGTCCTGAATGCTGGTGGCGCGTTCGAGGGCCATGCAGGCACCGGTGGCGGCCGACTGCGCCAGAATCATGAAGACTGGCTCCATGCGGATCGAGCCGAAAGCGAGGTGCGAACTCGAGACGCAGACGGGAACGACGAGATTGGAAAGTTCTGAGCGTTTCGGAAGGAGAGAGCGCCATGAAATGCGGTACGGTCCGCTCAATCCGACGCCGATATCGCCTTCGTTCTGCACATGTCCCTCGGGCGTGATGTAGCGCTGCACATTGTGTGAATCGATGGTGTACGAGCCCATGCCCGCGGAATCGGGAACCTCCCGCGTGCCCGTGAGTTCATGCTCGGTCATGACGAATTCACCGAGGAGCCGCCGGGCTTCACGGATGTAGAGCTGGCGGGGCCAGTGGCCGTTGTCCGCGAATTCATCCCTTGCGAGTCCCCAGCGCTGCATTTCGCGCCGCACCCCGTCGGGCACGCCGGGGTCATTGGCGAGGTAGTACAGCCAGCCCTGCTGATAGTTGCGGTGCTCGCGGACAATCCGCTCGCGCGTGGCATCATCGCCATCCGGGTAATCGTAATTCGCCCCGATGAAGTCAGTGCTCACGGGGCCGTGATTGTTGGTGTCGGTCTTGCGGTTGGGAATGGGATCGAACTTCCCGAAGGTTTCGCGCCATCCCGTGGCGAGGACGCGCCGCAGCAGTTCGTATCGGGCCGGATCATAGCCCTCGGGCTTCGGAAACGGCAGACGGTTCTCCGGATGATCCGTCAGGCACATCCGGTAGCAGTACGCCTGGATGCGGTGGTCACCAGCTCCGAACGCCCCCGGCGGGACCGCGCTCACGAGAGGCAGCACACCCGACGCCGGATCGCCGGGAACGAGGTACGGACTCACTGGTTCGCGGAGCACAGCGAAGTGGTGCCGGTGATGCAGCACGCCCGTCTGCACACCATTCCATTTCTCACCGTAATGCGACTGCGCCTCGCGCCCGGCATGCCATGAAGCTCCGGCGGCGGCCATGAGGTCGCCTTCGTAACTGGCGTCGATGAACATGCCACCGGTGAACGTACGACCGCCCTTTGTGGTGATCGACACGATGCGCGTGCCCTCGCGCCGCACGCCCGTCTTCCGTTCGAGTCCATCGCCGCGCCGCACCGGGATGTCATGGGCGCGGACAAAATCCTCGAAGACATTCCCGGCGACGTGCGGTTCAAAAATCCACATGGTGCGCTGTGCACCATCGATCGCTGCCGTGCCCTGGCCCTTGTTGCCGTAAGATTCCCGGCTCTGCCAGCGCCAGGCGGTCGGCTGATCATAATGCTTCCAGATGCGGTGGTAGAATTCGCGGGCCAGTCCGCCGATGACCGCCTTGTTGCCGGTGTCCGTGAAACCAAGGCCGCCGCTCGACAGTCCGCCGAGATGATGCTCGGGACAGACGAGCCGAACTGATTTCCCCATTTTCCGGACCTGCACGGCTGCCATGACGCCCGCCGAAGTTCCTCCGTAGACGATGACGTCGGCCACCTCCGCAGCGGACACCGCCACGGCCAACCCAGCAGAAACCGCCAGCACCGCCTTCATTTCGCCCGTTTTGGTTTGGCCTTCGGTTCTGGCAGGCCTGTGAATGGCTTGCGTTCGTAGGTCTGGGCATCGCCGGTGACCCGCGGGTCGCCGGCTGCCTTCAGTTCCCGCAGCAGACGATCCGACAACTCGCCGCGCACCGCTGCATAGTCGGGCTGCGCGGCCACATTGACCAGCTGTGCCGGGTCCCTGCGGAGGTCGTACAATTCCTCGGCCGGACGTTTACCGAAGGCCCGGTCGTAGCAGCCACGCCATTCCGGCTCGCGGCCATGGCGCACGAGCCATGCCTTGGTGGGGCTGGCATCCATGTCCGCATAGGCCACATAGGTTTCCCGCTCGAGCGACTCCTCAGCGGGCGGTGCGGCTCCGGCATCGGCCTTCGGATCACCCATCGGCCAGCGGTCGGGCGCGTAATTCCGGATGTACAGATAATCCGCGGTCCGCAGGGCACGCTGCGGATAAGTGACAGCGCCTTCGCGCGCCGCAGCGACATGACGTTCCCGGCCAGTGATGACATGATCGCGCGCGGGGTCGATCTGACCGTCCGCCGTCGACCGCAGGATGGGCAGCAGACTCCGGCCCTGCATGCCGGGCGGCACGGCCACGCCGGAGGCTTCCAGCAGCGTCGGAGCCAGATCCATGAGACTGACAAAGTCATCGACGACGCGCCCGCCTTTGCCGCCGGGCCAGCGGGCCATGAGCGAGACGCCCACGCCGAAATCGTAGAGATTGCACTTTCCGCCGGGCATTCCCGGCATGCCATGATCACCACTGATGACGATGAGCGTCTTGCCGAGTTCACCGCGCGATTCCAGTTCGGAGAGCAGCATCCCGACCGCGGCATCGAAGGCCTGGATTTCGCCGAAGTAATCCGCGAAATCTTCACGCACCGTCGCGACGTCGGGAAGGTGCGCGGGGATGCGCCCGCGGAACTGCTCCGGATCGATTCCCCAGAGCGCCTTCCCCGATCCCCGTTGCCATGCCCGGTGCACATTCGTCGGCCCGAACCAGTAGAGCCATGGCCGCCCGGGCGGACGCGCCCCGAGGAAATCGCGGAAGTTCCCGCGCACGCCGCCGAGCAATTCGTCGCGGGCAGCTGCGAACGACTGACCAGTGGCCACCATTTTCGTGACGATTTCAGAGAAGTTATTGAATCGCCCGCCATGCTTTTCGTAGGCGAAGCGGCCGGCCCCGAACGGGGCATCCCCCGGGTCGCCGGGACTCCAGACCTTCCATGTTTCTCCGATATGATGTCCGGAATCGGCGAGGAGCATCGGGAAGGACGGGACCGAACCATCCCAATACGCTCCCTGGAGAATGGCCCCGCGACCCGTCGCAAAGAAGTGCCGTCCGCTCAGCAGCGCACTGCGGCATGGGGTGCACGACGGGGCATTCACGAAGGCCCGGCGGAAGAGCACACCTTCCCGGGCGACACGGTCGATGTTCGGCGTGCGCAGCAGGGCATGCAGGGATGCCTCGCCTTCGATGGCCGCATAGGCCCCGGCATAGCGACCCCAGTCGTCCGCAAAGCAGAAGAGAATGTTCGGCCGCTCCTCGGCAACTCCCGGCCCGGGCAGCATCCACAGCAGCAGAACCGCCGAAAACCATCGCAGTACCGTCTTCATGATCCGCTGGTTCCGGAAGGTCATGCCAGCGCCTCGCGCAGCGCCTTGAGATGCCCCGGCACGGCTTCGAACGGATCGGGTTTGGCCTCGTATTCGAGGGTCACCCATCCCTGGTAGCCGCCCGACTTCAGCATGCTGGCAAGGCGCTTGAGATCGGCGGGTTCGGCAGCCTTCGCTCCGGCCGCGCGCATTTCCACCTTCACCTGAACATTGACGGCCCACGGGACGCAGCGCTCGAGGTCCGCATAAGGATCCGCGCCATGGAAGTTACCCGTGTCCAGATTGATCCCGACAGCCGGGCTCCGCACCGCGCGCACAATTTCCAGCAGGCCATCGGGTGTCGCCACGACGCCGCCATGATTCTCGACACCGAGCCACACGCCCTTCGCGGCCGCGTAGTCGCCGAGTTCCTCAAGGCAGCGGATCACCTGCTTCCGCGCCGCTGCTTCATCGATTCCCCTCGCACTGCCGGCGAATACCCGGATGTGGGGAGCACCGAGCACGGCAGCGCGGTCGATCCATTTCCGCACCGCGGCCTTTTCCTTGTCGAGTTCCGGGCCATCAGGCAGCGCAAAGGTGTTGCCCACCGCCGTGCCGGTCACGCTGACCCCGCGCAGAAAGGCATGCCGCCGCACCGCAAGGAGGGCCTCGTCACTGACATCAGCCGGAAAGTAGTAACTGGTGAGTTCCGCCCCGTCGCAGCCGTGCGCCGCGCAGTAATCAAGGAACTTCGGGAAGTCCATCTTCGCGGGATCCCGGAAGAAATCTCGGAACGAATACGCTGCCAGACCGAGCCGGAGCCGGGGCGGACCAGAGCGCACGATGGGTTCCACCGCACCACTCGCCACCGGCCAGCTGAGGGCGGCGGCCTGAAGAAAACGTCGACGCGAAATCATGCGCCGCTTGTCCTTCACGGCGCGCCGGGAGTCGAGCCCGCATCGGCGGAAGGCTCCGGTGCCTCGTCAGCGCTGCCCGGCGGCGGCTCGGGCGGAACTGCTCCCTCTGCCGGTGCTTCTGACGGTGCTTCTGACGGCGATGCTTCCGGGGATTCCGCGGCTGGCTTCGCTTCGCCCGCCGGAGGTGGCGGAGGCAGAGGCGGCGGCGGGGCGGGGTCGACCCGGACCTCCGCAAAATAGGCACCGATGGTAGCGCCATCCTTGTCGCGGAACCATCCCTGCAGAGAACCAGGGCCTGCGGGAAGTTCGACCCGGAAGACGGCATCCTGCGCCGTCGCGGTGAGCGGCAGACTCAGGTCAGCCGTCCCGGCCCGGATGCGCGCGGCCACGGCCGCAAAGGCTTCATCGGCGATCGCCCGTTCCTGCCCGCGCGGCCAGCGCCGCAGGGTCACGATGAGCGGCATGGGTTCGGACAACTCGACCAGCCATGCTCCGGCGGCCCGCGTGGCGAGGCGGGCGTCGTCGGCCCGCACCGCGCGAAGTCCCCGTCCCTGCCAATCGGCTGACGTGAAGGTCA
>JBIICE010000180.1:0-8393 GCA_044239025.1 Verrucomicrobiales bacterium | reverse complement strand
GAGGACTTCCGGGAGGACGTGGCGGCGTCCGGGGTAGTGGCAGCGGGACGGCCAGGAGCTTCGCTGGGGGGCATGCGAAGAAGAAGCCGGGCGGCGTCCGAGGCTCTGTCGGAGGGAACGCTGAGTGCGCAGCCGCGCATTTCCCGGATCCCGGTTTTGGGGTCAGCCATCCAGAATTCCTGGAGCGACGCCTTGATGTCGTGTTCCGCAAGGAGGTCGAGAGCGCGCGCGGCGTCTTCGCGGCGGGCAAACGAGCGGATGACCCTTGGGGAACTGGAGGGTTCGGCTGGGGAATCGGACATGGGGCTGAGGGGGTGTCCCGTTTCAGATTCCGGAGGCCTGTCTGATCCGGGAGACGAGGGATTCAAAGGTATCGGAGGCGATGACGGGTTCCATGAGAAGGGCGGACCGTGGAGGTTCCGGGAGGCTCAGCCACGAGCGGCACCCGCCGTATTTCGGGGCATCCGGGAAAGACCATGGTTCGCTGAGCCGGAACACTCTGAGGCAGGCCATGCTGATGCCCTTGTGGTCGGTGTAATCGAATCGATCCTTGATGGCCGCGTCGTCCCAGCGATGGAAGGGCCTGAGGGCGTCGACCCTGTCCCATGAAGTCAGCTGAGCTTTGCAGACGACTTCGGCGTAGAGCGTGAGGGTATGGACTGCAGGAGTTTCCGCTGCGGACTCCCCACCGGATGGAGCACCGGCCCAGGAAAAGGCTTTGTGCTGTTCATGGAAGTGGGTCGGGAAGAGATAAAAGCGGTCGTGCTGCCACCAGAAGCCACGCTGCCCCTCGTGGATCCCGCCCTTCCTGAGGATGATTGCCTGATCACCCGAACCAAGGGCTGAACAGACGAGCGACCATTCCTTGAAGCCCTGGGTGGCGGGAATGACGGTAGCGGGTGGCTGGCTCATGAATAGGGAGGAAGGATGGCGGTGGGGACGGTTGATTTCCAGACGGAAATCGGTCCGGCGCATCAGGATTCGGCCTCAAGCTGTTCCTTTAGCCGACGGAGGGCATCAGCCTGATGGAAGCCCTCGGGAGTCCGGGATTCGGACGCCGCCGAGAACGCTTTTTCGCCGCCGCGCCAGCGGTCGGCACAGGAAGGGTCCGCAAGGGCTTCCGCCAGTGCCGACGGAAGATCGTAATAGGCACCATCGAGCCCAGCCTTGAGAAAAGCGTGGTGGACGGCCGCCGCCGCCGCGCGGCCGGTTTCGTGCACGTCCGGAAACTCGACTTCTGCTTCCGCTCCGGGGTCCTTCCAAAGCGATTCACACGCCTCCAGATCCCGGGAAAAGTAGCGTCGGCAGGCTGCCGGGCGGACTGGGTAGACCGAGCAGATGGCGTCCTTCAGGAGGAGGCAGGGCTGGCGGTCGATCTGGCGTTGTGCGTGATTCTGCTGCAGGCGGTGTGCGCGGCGCGCTTCGGCCGCGGCACGGAGGTCATCCACTTCCCATGGCGTCCAGTGGCTTCTGACATAGGCCGCAATGAGGATCACTTCGTGGGCCAGCGCATCGATGTTAAGCCAGCAGCAGTACGAACAACCCGCCGCGCATACCGTCTGGGCGCCACTTGATTTCCGGATCCCATCCACCGAGGCCTCGATGTGGTGCAGAGCGGCTTGAGCGATGGCGAGCACCGCCCCAGTGGATTCCGCACCGGCGAGTGCCTTGGTCACAGCCGACCTCGTGAGATGGTAGATGGCTCCGCGCAGTTGCCGCTGAGGATCCGGAAATGACTCCGTGCTGTCTTCGTTCATGGCCTCTCAGCTACCGGGGCTATGGCTTCCGGGCAAGGCGCAGGCTGGTGAAATTTCGCCTGGAAATCCGTGACGGGCCGTTATAGCATTGCCTTCGCCGTCTTCCCGGCATGGTGACCGTAGCTCAGTCGGTAGAGCCCCGGATTGTGATTCCGGTTGTCGCGGGTTCGAGCCCCGTCGGTCACCCCATTTCTTTATCTGCATGCATCCGCTGGAAGAAACGCTCGGCCACACGTTTTCCGTTCCCGGCCTTCTTGAGCAGGCCCTCACTCATCCGAGCGTGGCCTATGAAGCGCACCGGCCGCACACGAGTAATCAGCGACTGGAGTTTCTCGGCGATGCCGTGCTGCAGTTATTGCTCACCGATTTTCTGTTCCGGGCCTTTCCGACCTTCCATGAGGGCACGCTGACCAAGCTGCGGGCGAGGGTCGTATCGCGGGGTGCCCTCGCGGCGCTGGCGCGGAACCTGGGGCTGGGCGACCAGATGAACATGGGCCGAGGCGAAGAAGCCGCCGGTGGCCGCCTGCGCGACAGCACGCTGGCAGATGCCATGGAGGCAGTCGTCGGGGCTTTGTATCTCGACGCAGGGGTCGAGGAGACAAGGCGAATCGTACTGAGGCTCTTCGCGGAAACGCTCCAGCAGCTCACCGATGAACCCCGGGAGGTCAATCCCAAGGGGCAACTGCAGGAAGCCCTGCAGACTCTCGCCCTCGGGAGTCCCCTCTACACCATCCTCTCGGAAGATGGCCCGGATCACTGCAAAGTCTTCGTGGCAAAGGTCGAATGGAACGGCCGGGTGCTGGGCACCGGCACGGGCAGCAGCAAGAAGCAGGCTCAGACCGCCGCTGCCGGAGCGGCTTTGCTTGATCCCGAAGTGCTGGCCATCTGTGGCAGTCCGACCGCCGACACCGGGCTATTCTGAAAAAAAGTGCCTCGTTTCGGGAGGCGAAGAACCCGGTGAACAAGTGTGGAAATGTCCATGAGCAGTCCTGGGGACAGAGTCATTCGCCGGATGCTGCCAGTAGGATGCCGGGATTGTGCACCAGCACTGGCAGCGTGGAACACCTGCTGCATCAATGTGGAACACGGTTCCTGGAGTTGTTCACCGGCCTTATGTACGATGAGTTTCTTTTTGCTTTAAAGAAATCCCATACCAGACCCGCCACCCTGACAGGAAAACTCAGCCCGAGGAGATTGTGCTTGCCGATTTCATGATCTCCTGGCATGTGACGGAAGAGTCACTACGCCAGCGCCATGCCCGATCATTTCGACCAGTGGAAACGCCTTCAGGACCGTCAGGGGTCCACTGACAAATTCGTGACCAAAGCGCGCCATGTTTCGCGGTACCGTGGGCCGAAGCCAGCGAGCGAGCCCCGTCTCGAAGCACAGCGCGACCGCCTCATTTTTCTGATCGTCGTGGGCATCCTCGTGACTGTGGGAGTGATCGGAGCGATTGTGGTGCTGCGGTCGAGACCGGGAGGCTGAATGATGCTCGGTGCTGGCTCCGATCCGGGGCCTGCTGGTTCTGTGGCGACACGGTCGGTTTGTTGTCAGGGAGCACCCATCAGCATCAAGGGAATCAATGGACGACTGTGGTTTACTGATGCGCCGTGGTGGATTGTGGGTGAGAACGGGAGGGAACTGATCTTGATGCTGCATGAAAGCCTTTCTGCGATTTCTCTTCCGGGTGCTGTTCCGGTTTCGGGTACTCAATGCCGAGGTGCTGTCGGCTCCGGGGCCGCTCCTGCTGCTCCCGAACCATGTTTCATGGATTGACTGGCTGCTGCTGTGGGCGTGGGCTCCGATGGGATGGCGCGCGGTAGTTTCCAAGCGGACCGCGCAGACTTCCGGACTGCACCGGAAGATCATGCTGCACGATGGGACGTTCCCGGTCGATTTTGATTCGCCGTACGCCATGAAGCACATTGCGGCCTTTCTGAGGGATGGCGGAAAACTGCTGCTGTTTCCGGAAGGCAGACTCTCGCGGACGGGTTCGCTGATGCGGTTGTTCGGAGGCACGGGCTTTCTGCTCACGAAGACGAAGGCGCGGGTTGTGCTCTGTCACTTCCGTGGAGCGGAGCGGCTGCCGGCTTCGCCGAATCCGAACCGGAAGCAGTGGTTTCCCCGGGTGACGGCGCACCTGAGTGCAGTGCTCGAAGTTCCGGAGTTTCCCGGCGAGCGTTCTGCGGTGCAGCGGGCCGCTGCCAATGCCTGGCTGAGGGACCAGATGGTGTCCTTCCGCTTTGCGGTGGAAATGGAACACGGGGCAGGGGACCTTGCGGAAGCGATGACCGCTGCCGCCGCCCTGCATGGCAAGGCCACTGCCCTCGAGGACATGAATGGCACGATGTCACGCGAGCGCCTTGTGCTGGGCGCGAGATTGTTCGCGGATCAGCTGGCGGACTTCCTCGAACGAGGAAATCCACGGGTCGGCGTGCTGCTGCCGAACGTGAATGCGGCTCCGGTGGTCCTGCTCGCTCTCTGGGCGCTCGGGAAGGAAGCGGCCCTCCTCAATTTCTCATCGGGGCCTGCCCAGATGCTGGCCTGTGCCCAGTCGGCTGGCCTGCACGACCTGGTGACCTCGCGGGCCTTTCTGACCAAGGCACGGCTTGATCTCGCGTCACTCGAAGCGGCCGGAATCCGGTTGCTGTACCTTGAGGATCTGCGGGACCGCATTTCCCCGGGCGACAAACTCAGGGCCAGGCTTTCGCAATTGGCCGGCAGTGGACTCGGCCCGCGGGCCGCCGCGTCGTGGGACGGTCTTTCGCGCGAGGAACGCGGCTCACGCACGGCCGTGATTCTTTTCACCAGTGGATCCGAAGGCGTGCCCAAAGGAGTTCAGCTCAGTCACCGGAACATTCTCGCCAATGTGCGGCAGATGCTGGCGGTCACAGACCTCACCGACAAGGACAAGCTCTTCAATGCGATGCCGCTGTTCCACAGCTTCGGTCTCACCGTGGGCTGTGTATTGCCGCTGCTCAGCGGGATGTCCGTCTATCTCTATCCCTCACCGCTCCATTACCGCATCATCCCGTCGGCCGTGTACGAATGCGACGCCACCCTCATGATTGCCACCAATACGTTCCTCAATGGCTACGCCCGCAAGGCGCACCCATACGACTTCCGGAGCGTGCGCTGTCTGTTCGTGGCGGCCGAGAAACTTCAGGAAGACACCGCTAGGATCTGGGCGCAGCGCTTCGGAATCCGCGTGCTTGAAGGATACGGAGCGACGGAGTGCAGTCCGTCGGTGACCCTCAACACCGGACCAGCTCCGAAGTTCGGATCGGCTGGCCGTCTGCTCCCGGGAATGGAAATGCGCATGGATCCCGTGGAAGGCGTGGCGGAAGGCGGCCGCCTCTTCGTCCGCGGCCCCAATGTCATGAAGGGTTACCTGACTGATGCGCCGGAACGTCTCAATGACCCCCAGCGCTGGTACGACACAGGCGACGTCGTGCGCGTGGATGACGAAGGCTTTGTCTTCATTCAAGGCCGCATGAAGCGGTTCGCCAAGGTCGGCGGGGAAATGATCAGCCTCACTGCCGTGGAAGACGCGCTGGCTGCTGCCTTCGTCGACTTCGGACCCCGCTGCGAGACGGCTATCCTTGTGGTCCAGGACCGCGACCGAGGGGAACAACTGCTGGCTGTGACGACCGATCCAAGGGTCACCCCCGAAGCAATGCGCCAAGCCATCAGAGACCACGGTCTGCCAAACCTCGCCGTGCCTCGCTACGTGCGCGCCATCCCTGAAATTCCGCGGCTTGGCACGGGGAAGGTCAATTACCGGGAACTCGAGCGGAGGGTAGACCTGCCGTCCTGAAAACGATGTCCCCATTCGAACGCATCGCCGAGGAACGCATCGCAGCGGCTTTGCCCGACTGGGAGGCCGAGGTCGCCCACCTCCATGGAAAACCCCTGCAACTTGACGAATACTTCGCCGAGCAGGCTGCCGTGCGCGCCGGGCATCAGGTTCTCAGAAATGCCGGCATCCTGCCCCCGGAAGCTGCCCTGCTGAACGAAATCGCATGGCTCCGCGAGGAACTGAGCCGCGCTTCTGGAGACCGGGAAACCACTCTGCGCGCATTGCTGCAGACACGGGAAACGGAACTCGCCATCAACCGCGAACGCCGACGCGGACGGGCGGAGTTCTGACGCGATCCCACGGAAACCAGCTTGCGCTGCGCCGGAGATGCGGCCCATTCCGCAGCACATGGCGAAGCCGATTCCCACCGCATGAAGACCGTACTCGATACCATCCGGACGGGAACGCCGTGGCTGGAAAAGGCCGGCATTGAAAATGCCCGGCTCAACATGGAACTCCTCCTCGCCAAGGTCCTCGGCTGCCGACGCATGCAGCTCTACATGGACTTCGACCGGCCGCTCTCGGATTCGGAACTCGCTCCGCTGCGCGACCTCGTGAAGCGCCGCCGCGAAGGCGAACCCCTGCAGCACCTGCTCGGAACAGTCGAGTTCATGGGCCGTGAATTCCGCTGCGATCGCCGCGCCCTCATTCCACGACCCGAAACCGAGGAACTGGTGGAAAAAATCATCGCGCTCTACCGTCAGCCGGGCCCTCCCGCCCCAGGTGCGATCCTCGACATGGGCTGCGGCTCGGGCGTGATCGGTCTGTCTCTCGCCGCTGCCTTTCCAGACGCCACGGTCACTCTCGCGGATGTTTCCCCTGATGCACTTTCGCTCGCACGGGAAAACGCCGCGGCACTCGGACTCGCAATGGAACGAATCACCTTCGCCGCATCGGATCTGTGGTCGGCGCTGGGCGACGCCCGCTACGATCTCGTGGCGGCCAACCTTCCCTACATCGACCCCGCCGAGATACCGCAGCTCTCGGCGGAAGTCCGGCACGACCCCGTCCTCGCTCTCGACGGAGGTCCGCAAGGCACAGCGCTCATCTCCCGGTTTCTGGAACATCTGCCGGACCACCTCAACCCCGGTGGCCGCGTCGCCCTTGAAGTCGGTGCCGGACAGACCGCCGGTTTCGCGGCACAGCTGACGGCTCTCGGGATTGCCCATGCCTCCACGGCCAATGATCTCGCACGGCTCGACCGCTTTGTTTTTGCCGGCGGCTGAGACTCTGCTTGAATGACAGATGAATCGGCGGCAGGCAGAACCCTGACCGAATTTCAGACCAAAGCTCATGCACAAACTGCTCGTTACCGGAGGAGCCACCCTTGAAGGGGATGTTTTTGTCAGCGGATCCAAGAATTCCGCGCTTCCCATTCTCGCAGCGACTCTGCTGACACGCGATCAGTGCATCATTCACCGGGTCCCGGATCTCAGTGACACGAACTACATGACCCAGATTCTCGCAAGTCTGGGTGCCCACGTGGAACGCGCCAGCGGCACGGTGATGGTCTCCGCGGAATCAGTGAAAAGCGAGGCTCCCTACGACCTCGTCCGCAAAATGCGGGCTTCCATCTGCGTCATGGGACCGCTCCTCGCCCGCACCGGCGAGGCCCGTGTCTCCCTGCCCGGCGGCTGCGTCATCGGTGACCGACCCGTCGACCTCCACCTCCGCGGCCTCGAACAACTCGGTGCCGACGTCCATGTCCAGGGCGGCAACATGCATATCAAGGCTGTCGATGGCATGGGCGGCCGCGAAATCAACATGCGGGGCAAGCACGGCTCCACCGTCCTCGGCACCGGCAATCTCATGATGGCGGCGGTTCTCACCAAGGGCACTACCGTCATCGAAGGCGCTGCCATGGAACCCGAAGTGGAAGACCTCGCCGATTTTCTCACGCGCATGGGTGCCCGCATCGAAGGTGCCGGCACGCGCCGCATCGTCATCGATGGCGTCAAGGAACTCCACGGCGCCGAACATACGGTCATTCCAGACCGCATCGAAGCCGGTACCTTCCTCATCGCTGGTGCCATCGCCGGGAAACGGGTCACCCTCCGCCGCTGCCAGCCGGATCACATGACCGAATTCCTCAAAACCCTCACCGACAGTGGCTATCCGCTCACGGTGGATGGTGACAGCATCACGGTGGCCCGTGCCGATCACCCCCGCGGCGCAGAAATCCGCACGGAACCCTACCCAGGCTTCCCAACGGATATGCAGGCCCAGTTCACTGCCCTCTACGCCACCGTACCAGGCATCAGCGTCATCACGGAAACCATCTTCCCGCAGCGGTTCATGCATGTGCCCGAACTCAACCGCATGGGGGCACAGATCACCCTCGAGGGCCCCACCGCCGTCATCAAAGGAGTCGCACGCCTCAGCGGAGCCCCCGTTATGGCCAGCGACCTCCGCGCCAGCGCTGCCCTTGTCCTCGCCGGCCTCGGCGCGGACGGCGAAACCGAAATCAACCGCCTCTACCACATCGACCGAGGCTACGAACACATCGACGAAAAACTCTCCCGCCTCGGAGCCGATGTGCGCCGAGTGAAAGCGTAATCCCCAAACCACAGCCGCCGCTGCGGGGAGCTGGGCCGTATCCGATAACTAAATTGACCGGATTACCCGGCGCTGCCGGGAAGCACCACGAACGCACAGAACTCTCTGCGGCCAGTGCGCGGCTCATCCGGTATTGGCACAGGCACCGGGCGGCCATCAAAACGACCAGTGACCACCGGCTTCCCGTAGAAGTCCAAGGCACTCACAATGGAGAAGGCCTG
>JBIICE010000179.1:0-8479 GCA_044239025.1 Verrucomicrobiales bacterium | reverse complement strand
TCGCGGTCAATCGACACCTTCACCTGCGGACTGGTGATCTGCAGGTCGCTCGTCACATCCATCAGTCCTGGCACCGCCCGCATCTTCGCCTCGGCCTGCGGTGCGGCTTCGTACAGGGCCGCCAGATCCGGCCCGGACAGGGTGAACTGGTACAGGCTCTTCGTGAGGGTCCCACCAAGGCGGATCAGCGGCACGACCTGCGGAAACACCCGCAGACCAGGTACTTTGCTCAGCTGCGGCCGCAGCTCGGCAATGATCTCCTCCACCGGCGGACGCCGGGCCCGCGGCACCAGATTGATGAAGATCCGTCCCGTGTTGCCGGTCGCATTCGGACCTCCCACCCCCACGCTCGAGGTGAACCCATCAATGTAAGGCTTACCCACCAGCACCGCCGCGGCCTGCTGCTGCAGCTCGGCCATCTTCTCGAACGAAACTCCCTGGGCAGCCTCGGTCATGATGAAAATCTGCCCGTTGTCGTCATTCGGCACAAATCCCTTGGGCATCTCCATGAAAAGCCATGCCGTCGCCGCCACACTGCCCAGTGCCAGCAGCAGCACCAGCGCACGCTGCCGCATCGCCACCCGCAGCGACTGCTCATACAGCATCCGCATTCCCTCGAAAAACCGCTCGGTGACCCGGAAGAACCAGCCCGATCCCGCATGCCCGCCAGCCTTCAGAAACCGCGCACAGAGCATCGGCGTAAGCGACAGCGAAATGAATCCAGACACCAGAATCGCCACGGCAATCACCACGGCAAATTCCCGCAGCAGCCGCCCGAGAATCCCACCCATGAACAGCACTGGCACAAACACCGCCACCAGCGAGAGCGTCATGCTCAGAATCGTGAAGCCAATCTCCCGCGCCCCGCGCAGGGCCGCCTCCATCGGAGCCACGCCCCCTTCAATGTGCCGCACAATGTTCTCCAGCACCACAATCGCATCGTCGACCACAAACCCCACCGCCAAGGTCAGGGCCAGCAGACTGAACGTGTCCACACTGTACCCCAGCACATGCATCACCATGAAGGTCCCCAGCACAGACAAGGGCATCGCCACGGACGGAATCAGCGTCGCCCGCACATTCCGCAGAAACAGAAAAATCACCGCCACCACGAGCACAATGCTGAGCACCAGCGTGAACTCGACCTCATGCACCGCTTCCCGGATCGTAATGGATTTGTCGGAAAGCACGTCCACCTGAATCGCCGGTGGCAGCTGCGCCTGAATCTGCGGCAGCAGGGCCCGGATCCCATCCACAATCGCCACCGTATTCGAACCCGGCTGCTTCTGAATCGCAAGGACAATGCCCCGCACGTCCCGGAACCAGCTCGCAATCCGCGGGTTCTCGACGCTGTCAATCACCCGGCCCAACTGCCCCAGCCGCACCGCCGCGCCATGGCGGTACGCCACCACCAGTTCCCGGAACGCGGCCGCATCGCCCAACTGACCACTGCTCCGCACGGTCACGGCCTCGTTCGGACCATGCAGCGTCCCCGTCGGCAGATTGACATTCCCACTCTCCACCGCCGCCACCACTTCATCAATTCCCAGTCCCTGACCCGCCATGGCCCGCGGATCAAGCTGCGCCCGCACCGCATACTTCTGCGGCCCGAAGATATTGACCTGCGCCACCCCGGGCACCGTCGAAAGCCGCTGCGCCATGAAGGTGTCGGCATACTCGTTGACCTCGCTCAACTGCATGCTCGCACTCGTCACCGCCAGAAAAATCACGGGCGAATCCGCCGGATTCACTTTCTTGTACGTCGGTGGATTGGGCATGTCCCGCGGCAGCAGCTTCTGCGCCGCCGTGATCGCCGACTGCACATCAAGGGCCGCCGCATCCAGATCGCGGTCGAGTCCAAACTGGATCGTGATGTTCGTCAGCCCCAGCGCGGACGAGGAGGTCATTGAATCAATTCCCGCAATGCTCGTGAACTGCCGCTCCAGCACGGTGGCGACACTTGATGCCATCGTCTCGGGACTTGCCCCGGGCAGATTCGCCGTCACCTGCAGGGTCGGAAAATCAACGTTCGGCAGGTCGGAAACGGGCAGCTTCGTGTACGCAAAAAAACCGAAACCCATGATCGCCAGCATGATCAGGGTCGTCATGACCGGCCGACGGATGAATCCGTCAGTCAGCGTCACGCTTTCCCTCCTTTCCCGGCCGCGGCCTCGGGCGGAGCCCCGTCCCCGGATGGCACCACTCTGGCACCCGGCATGACCCTCGACTGCCCGCCGGTGATCACTTTCTCGCCGGCCTTCACACCCTCGCCGAGCACGGACCATTCCCCGGCGGTCCGCAGCACGGCCACCTGACGGCTCTCGGCCGTCCCGTCGTCACGCACCACCCACACCCGCGGACCCTGCTGACTCACGCTCACCGCGGAAGTTGGCACCGCGAGCGCATGACGGTCGGTCGATAGCCGCAGCGACACATCCACAAAGGCTCCCGGCCACAGCTTCCGTTCCGCATTCGCAAAGGTCGCCTTCAGTCCCACGGTGCCGGTTGCCCGGTCCACGGTATTCGCGATGAACGTCAGCGCACCTTCCCCCAGGACCCGGCCATCGCGCGGATCCCGCACGGTGACCACAAGGGACTCGGCCCCGGGGTTCATCCCTGCACGCACCGCCCCCAGATGCTGCTCGGGCAACGCAAAGGCCACCTGAATCGGATCGAGCTGCACCACGGTCGTCAGTGGATCGTCATCGGTATTCCGGATCAGATTCCCCGGCTGCAGCCGGATGCTTCCGGTCTTCCCATCAATCGGACTCTCGATCGTCGTGTAGTTGACCTGCGTCTCGGCAATGAGCACGAGCGCTTCATCGGCCTTCACGGTCGCCGCCGTGGCCGCCGCCTGCGCCCGGGCCTTCTCCAGTTCTTCCCGCACACCGGATCCCCGGCGGTCGAGTTCCTCCTGACGCTTCAGAGTGAGTTCCGCTGCCTGCGCCAGCGCCCGGTCACGCTCGAGATTCGCCTGCGCCTGCGCCAACTGCGTGTTGAAAAGCCGGGGCTGAATCGTGAACAGCAGATCCCCTTTCTTGACTTCCTGCCCTTCCTCGAAACTCACGGAAATCAATTCCCCGCTCACCTGCGCCTTGATCCCGATCGTTGCCACAGGCTCTACATTCCCAAAGGTCTTCACCTCGACCGGAAGATCGCGCGTCTCCACCATCCCCACCGTCACAGGCACCGGTGCCATACCCCCGCCAGGCCGCCCACCCCCACCACCAACCGCTCCGGTCTTCCGCTCGGAACAGCCGGTCACCAGCACGGCCAGCGCCGCCAGAATCAGTTGCAGGTCTCGCTTCATAATCGCATTTCGTAAAGTCACCAGCCACCTCCCAGCGCCCGGATCAGCTGCACCGTGGCCACATGCCGCTGACCTGCGGTCTGACGCGACTGACGCAGCGACTGCAGACGCGCACGGTCGGCGTCGACCACTTCCAGAAACGAAACCGCCCCGGCCCGGAACCGCTCGGCAGAAAGCGTCGCCGCCCGCTCGGACGCCACCACGGCCCGCTTCTGCGCGGCTTCCTGCTCCGCCAGATAGCGCAGCGCCGACAGCTGGTTCTCCACTTCCTGAAAGGCCCGCAGCGCCGTCTGCTGATACGTCGCGAGCGCTTCCTCGAACTGCAGCTTCCGGCCGGAATAAACCGCCGCATTGAGCGCCTGCTCGAAAATCGGAAAGTTCACCGCTGATCCCGCCGCCCATGCCCGACTCCCCAGAGTGAAAAGATCGTCAGTCGCCGACGATTCCACCGCCAGCCTCCCGGTCAGCCGCACGGAGGGAAAAAACGCCGCCTTGGCGGCCCCGATGCGCGCACTGGCCGCCGCCATGCGCCGCTCACTCTCGGCAATGTCCGGCCTCCGCTGCAGCAGTTCCGCCGGAACCCCGGCCGGAATCAGCGGAGGTTCGCCACCAAGGGCCCGCGCCTCGAAACGGAACGAGGTGGCCGCCTGACCCGTCAGCGTGGCCATCGCATTCACCAGCTCGGCCCGCCGCTGCCGCAGCGCCGCAAGGTCGGCTTCCGCACCAGCCAGCTCGGTCTCGGCCCGCGCGGCGTCGAGTTCACTGATCGCTCCGCTGCGGAACCGGTCGTTCACCAGTGTCACCGCCCGCTGCCGCAGCTGCACGGTCGCCTCAAGGGTCTCAATCTCGGACTGCACGGTGCGCGCCGCAAAGTAGTTCTGCGCCAGATCGGCTTCCATCGCCAGACGGGCGGACGCCGCGAGCGCTTCCGCCGCACCCGCATCGGCCTCGGCAGCCTCCACAGTCCGCCGTACCCGACCCCAGAAATCCAGCTCCCATGCCGCCTCGAGCGGCACCCGGAACTGATTCCACGTCGCCCCGAAAAACGCCACGTCCCCACGCGACCGCCGCAGATTCCCAGAATCCCCACGCCGGTCGGCCGATACCCGCGCATTCGCCTCGGGAAGAAAGTCGACCGCAGCCCCACGCGCCGCCACCCGCGCCTGCTCGACCCGCAGCAGCGCGGCCCGCAGCCCGGGATTTCCCACCCCTGCCAGTTCCTCAAGGCGGTCCAACTCGCCATCCCGGAAGACTTTCCACCATTCCCCACGCGACCCGGCATCGGCCGGCACCGCAAAACGCCACATGCCTTCTTCTTTGTATCCAGCATCCGTCACCAACCCAGGCCGCTGATAGTCGGGCCCCATGGGCGCACACCCCACCAACCACCCCACCAACCACCCCAGCAGCAGCACCCGCAACCTCATCGCCTTGCCCCCCCTGCCTGCCAAGGCCCCTCACCACCACCGCACGGACACAACTTTCCCCGGCCTGTCCCGACCGCGTCCTTCCGTTTCCCTGATCCCATCATCTCACCCACCTCACGGAATCCCCAGGGCTCGGCAACCAGGAACGCGCCCACACCCGCGGATGCCGCAGCCTCAGCCCAGCCTCCCAGACAAAGGACACAAATCCCCCTCCCCGGCGGTAAACCGAACGTGAATCCAACCGCATCGGCACCGCAGGGCCGCTCGCAAGGCCCCCGATTCCCCCAATCCCAACTCAACCAAAGACGGAGGCCACCGGCTGTCCCTTGTCCGCAATCGTAAACGGTCGCTTGGAAGGACTGTAAATCACTTCGTCCAATGGCAGACCGAGACCATACGCAATCGTCGCATTGAAGTCCGGTGGGCTCACTTTGCCTTCCTCGACGTCGGTCGCATGCTCGTTCGTCCGGCCATGAGCCTGACCACCCACAATGCCACCGCCAGCCATCAGACCCGAAAAGGCCTTCGGGAAGTGATCGCGGCCATCACTCTCATTCACATACGGCGTCCGCCCGAACTCGGTGGTCAGCACCACAAGGGTCTCATCGAGCAGACCCCGGCGGTCGAGATCGTTGAGCAGTGCGGAAAGCCCCTGATCGAGACGGCTCGCCAGCCCCTGCACGGCCTGGAAGTTGTTGTTGTGCGTGTCCCAGCCGCCAAGGGTCACCTCGACGTGCCGGACATCGTTCTCAATGAGCCTCCGCGCCAGCAGACATCCCTGCCCGAAACCATCCGTGCCATACTCATCCCGCACCTTCTGATCTTCCAGATTCAGATTGAAGGCCTTCAGGTCCTCGGAACGCATCAACCGCACCGCGTCGTCATACATGTCGCTGTACGCACGCACTTTCTTCACATCATACTTGCTGTGAAACGCCATGTCGAACTTGTCGGCGAGCATGCGGCGGTCATCGAATTCACGTGATCCCACCCTCGCCTTGCTGTTCGGCACCCCATCGGTCGGCGAACCGATGTACAGGGGAGCAAACTTGCTCTCCATGAATCCGGCCCCGCCACCGTTCGCCCCGCCGCCAATGCACACACTCCCAGGAAGGGTCCGGTTGGACCGGCCCTCCATCCGCAGCAGCCACGCCCCAATCCCCGGATGCTGAATCGTTCCACGCATGGTGTAGCTGCTGTGCATGAAGTAATTCCCCTGCTCATGCGCCCCCTGCGTCGTCGTCAGCCCGCGGAAGAGACACACCTTGTCCATCTGCTTCGCCAGCATCGGAAAGTACTCGGAAATCATCACCCCGTCGGCTTTCGTCTGAATCGCCTTCACCGGCCCCGCCACCTTCTCCCCCGCCTCGGGCTTCGGATCAAACGTGTCCACATGCGTCATCCCGCCCGCCATGTACAGATAAATGATGTTGCGCGCGGTCGGCTTGCGGCCCGCCGCCGGAGAAGATCCCGCCGCGGGAGCCACTGCCACAGCCGGAGCTGCCCGGCCAGCCAGTGGCAACATCGTCGGAATCACACTGACGCCCAGCAGACTTCTGCTGGCATAGCCCATGAACCGGCGGCGGCTGACTTCATCGGAACTGCGGAGAAAGGAATCGTCCATAGTGCTTGAGGGATTGTTTGGTTTGGAATGGTTGTGGGTTCGCTGCCTGCTCGGCTCGTAGTTACTGAATGAATACAAATTCTCGGCTATTGAGGAGTGCCCAGATGACGTTCTTCCAGCCATCTTTGCCTTTTTCAGCCACGGTCTCGGCCACAATCGCCTTCTCGGTGTCGTTAGGCTTCCGACCGTACAGGGTCAGGAAAACCGCGTTAAGCCGCCCCTCATCGGTGCTCGCCCCGCGGAACCGCTGCATCAGCTGACTGTTCTCTCCCATCACGGTCTCGAACACCGGTCCGTTCATCAGATTAAGGGCCTGACTCACAGTGGCCTCGCCACTCGCATTCTCAATGACCTCCCGGTTTGACTGCCCGAATTCTCTCAGGAAATGACCTCCCGGTGCCGGCGACGACAGCTCGGAGGCCCGGAAGAATTCTTCGCCATACGCCTGCCACTGCCCCGGATCGTTTGGCGTCTTCGTCACCATCTCCTGCTTTTCCTTCATCATGCCAGGACGGGAAAGCGCCGCAGTAAAGCCACCACGGTTGCGGTCGGCGGTCAGCTTCATCAGTTCGCTCCGCGCCGACGCCTCAAACCCATCCCGCTCAGCATTGAGCGCGTTCAGTTCCTTCTGCGCATCGGCCGTCCCCTTGGCATCACTGGCCTCCCGTGCCTTGTTCAGCTTGTCCCGCGCCACCATCGCCTTCAGTTCGGCCTCCGCATCCATCTCGGCATACTTCTTGGCCACCGCAATGATGTCATCCTTCGCTGCCGATTTCAACTGATCGGCTTCCTGCCTCATCTGCTCAAGACGCGCCTTGTATCCGTCCCCCCGCTTCCGGCCATCGGGATCAGGAATCACCACGGTGCACAGACTGTCCCAGATCTGCTCGGCCGACATCCGCCGCAGGACAGGGCCAGGGAAATAATAAGGCTGATCTTCAGGCACATCCCCTCGCGTCGTCTCGCGCTGATACGTCTTCGTATTGTAGATCGACCGCAGGAGCTTCTTCACGTCATACCGGGAATTCACCAGCTGGCCGGTCAGGTACTTCATGAGCACAGGATTCGACGCCTCAGTGCCATCCTTGAAATCATCCACCGGCTCAATGAGACCCATCCCCATGACCCGCTTCCAGAGCCGGTTCGCAGCCACAGTCGTGAACCGCGGATTCTCCGACGACGCCAGCCAGTCCGCATAGTGCTGCCGCGCTTCGCGCCGACTCGATACTTTCTCCCCGAAAATCGTCTTCGCCACCACCGGCTCGTTCGGCTTGCCGTCATCGTACTTGTAATCACCAGGCAGATTCAGTTTCGCCCCCTCGTTCTCTCCCACCCCGTTCTTGAGGGGCTCAAGCATTCCGTCAATGATCCGGCGCATGGCCTGACGCTGCCGCTCGCCAGACCGCTTGGTCTTGCTCGCCAGCGCCTTCTCATCCAGCCCACGCACAAAATCCATCGGATTCAGCTCGGTCGACACATTGTAGGTGTAGGCCGCCATCTGATAATAATCCTTCTGCGTCCACCGGTCGAATGGATGATTGTGGCACTGCGCACACACCAGCCGTGTCCCCAGAAAAATCTGCGCTGTATTCGACATGTTATCCAGCGGCATCCCGGCATCGCGCAGGTAATAACCCACCGCACCGTTGTCCCAGACAAATCCCTCGGCCGTGATCAGCGACTTCACAAACTGATCGTACGGCATGTTCTTCCGCAGCGCATCCTTGACCCATTCGGCATAGGCCACCCCGGCTTCCCCACCCATACCGGTCTGCACCCGTAGAATGTCCGCCCACCAGTTGTACCAATGCGATACGTACCCCTCGGAATCCAGCAGCTGGTCAATCAGCTTCGCCCGCTTTCCGGGTTCCTTTGACTCGAGAAAACTCCGTGCTTCTTCCATCGATGGGATCCGCCCGGCCAAATCAAGATACACCCGCCGCATGAAAACCTCGTCAGTTGCCGGCGCATTCGGCTGAATCTTGTTCGCTTTGTACCCGGCCTCGATCAACTCATCAATCTTTTCACTCACCTGATCGGCCCGTGACGGCAGCAGGACACTCGCCAGCACGACAATGGCAGGAAGAATTTGGATCGCTTTCATATCGGATGTCTCGG
>JBIICE010000178.1:0-8529 GCA_044239025.1 Verrucomicrobiales bacterium | reverse complement strand
CAGACCGGCCAGACCAGTGACCGCGCCTGCGGGCACGGAAAAATTCAGCGGGCCGACCGTGCCGCGGCGCTCCGCTGATTCGAGACGCAGCAGTTCCGCAGCCTCCCCTGCCCCGGATACCGGCTCTGCGGATGCTCCGGCGGCAACGGGTCGCCCGATCATCCGGGACACGAGTTCAAGCCGCGGCAGGGCCGACGCATCCCAGGTGCCGACACCGGAGCCATCGCGCAGCACCGTGATGCGGTCGGAAACCTCGTAGATCTGATCAAGAAAGTGACTCACGAAGATGATGCCCATGCCCTCGCCGCGCAGTCGTTTCATGACAGCGAACAGTTCGGCCGATTCACGCGCATCGAGGCTGGAGGTGGGCTCATCGAGAATGAGAACGCGGGCCTGCTGATCGAGAGCACGCGCAATGGCGGTCATCTGCTGCACCGCCACAGGCAGCGAACCAAGGGCGGCGTTGATGTTCACGTCCATGCCGAGCCGGGCCAGCGCGGCACGGGCGCGCCGCCGCGACTCGCCATGCCGGATGAAGGGGCCGCGCATCGGCTGGCGACCCATCACGATATTCTCGGCGACGCTCAGATTCGGAAGCAGATTGACCTCCTGATACACGGTGCTGATTCCCGCGGCCTCGGCATCGCGCGGATGGCGCGGCCTGAGAATCCGGCCGCCAAGGGAAATGGATCCGCCATCGGCAGCATGCACTCCGGTGATGACCTTGATGAGGGTACTCTTGCCAGCGCCGTTCTCTCCCATGAGAGCGTGAATCTCCCCGCTGCGCAGGGCCAGGGAAACCCCGCGCAGAGCGGCGAAGGCCCCGAAGCGCTTCTCAATGCCATCTAGCTGCAGAAGGACGGACATGGCAGACAGAATCAGGGCTCCAGCAGCACACGCGGACCATCCGACGGCTTCGTGACAAACAGCAGCGGCTCGATGCCGGTCGCCCGGCGGTAGTCGCCCGCCAGCCGGTCCGCTGCCTCCTCCGCATACTCCGCTGCCACAAGGGCCACGCAGCAACCCCCGAAACCGCCTCCGGTCATGCGGCACCCATGGATGCCGCCTTCAGGTCCGATGGCTTCCGCCGCCTGCACGACGGCATCCAGTTCGCGGCAGCTTACCTCGAAATCATCCCGCAGGGAACGATGACTCAACGCCATGAGCCGGCCCAGTTCCGGCCACGCGGACCGCTGCAGCGCCTCGACCGCCGCCAGCGTGCGCGCATTCTCCGAGACGACATGCCGGGCCCGGCGGAACAGCCGTTCCGGCAGCTGCGGACGGTGCGCTCCGAGCATGGCTTCCGAAGCATGGCGCAGGTCCGGAATTCCCATCAGCCGGGCGGCTTCAAAGCAGTCGTCCCGGCGCACCCGGTAACCACCGTCGCTCAGTTCATGACGCACCATCGTGTTGATGACCAGAAAGGCCGTGTCGTTCCCCGGCATGGGCACAAGCCTTGTCTCCTGCGACTGGCAGTCGATCAGCAGCAGATGCCCGGCGCGCCCCATGACCACGGCAAACTGATCCATGATGCCGCAGGGAACCCCGGCGAATTCATGTTCCGCACGCTGACACAGCAAAGCCTTCTGGCCCGGCTCGAGGCGACGCCCCGCAAGGGTTTCGCCAAGTGTGGCGGTGGCCACTTCAAGCGCCGCACTGCTGCTCAGCCCGCCGCCTCCCGGCAGGTCCGCATGAATGACCGCCTCGAACCCCGGCAGCACCAATCCCTCCCGCTGGAGACCGGCCAGAACGCCGCGCACATAATTGCTCCAGGCCGGCTCGCCAGGCGAGAGCGGCCCGTGCAGCGGAAACTCCGCACGCTGGCCGTCAAAGGCGGTGCTCCAGAGCCGCACCACCGGCTCAGCGAGCGGCCGCGCCGCCATGAAAACGCCCCGGTCAATGGCCATGGGCAGCACGAAGCCCCCGTTGTAATCCGTGTGCTCTCCGATCAGATTGACCCTGCCGGGAGCAAAGACCAGGTGCGAAGCGTCCCCGCGCCCGAGCCCACGGAACGCCTCCATGGCTCCGGCGGCCGGCGTCAGTTCGCTCCAGACAGGTGCGGCGGCGGAGGTGGCTTCGTTCATCGGGGCGGCTCTGTAGCAAAGGCTGACGCGTTCTGCCATGAAAGACACGGTTTTTCTCCTGTGGAATTCCGCAGTCGCCCTGGGGAACCGAACGGTTGCGCCGTCCCTTGACTCCGCGTTTAACTTCACCTTCAGCCGCGGTTCACTCCGCTTTCCCTCATCACCATGCCTGCTTCCCGCCACGATCAGATCCGCGAGGTCGTCCTCGTCGGGATTGGCGTTTCCCCGGGCATCGCACTTGGTCCGGTCTGCCTCTCCACCGACGTATTCGACATCCCCGGCAAGGAACCTGTCGATGCCGCGGAAGTCCCAGCCCAGCTCGAGCGGTTTCATGCCGCCCTCCGGGAGACACGGCGGCAGCTGGCGGCCCTCCGCGACCGCGTGGCGGAGGAAGCCGGCACGGACGACGCCTTCATTTTCGATGCCCACCAGCTCATGCTGGAAGACCGCTCGCTCATCGAGGAAGTCGAACGCATCATGCGCACGGAACCCCAGAAGGCAGAAGGTGCCTTCTACCGCGTCATGAACCGCTACATGGATGGGATGCGTCGCATGGATGACGAATACCTGAGGGAACGCGTGGCCGACATCGAGGACGTGGCGCGGCGCGTGGTCCGCGTCCTGCGCGGCCACGAGGATGCCGTGGCGCATGACCATCCGCATATTCTGCTCGCACTGGACATTTCGCCTAGCGATACCGCCCGGATGGACCGCACCCGCGTGCTCGGCTTTGCCTCGGAATCCGGAAGCCATACGAGCCACAGCACCATCATGGCCCGCTCCATGGCCATTCCTGCGGTCGTGGGCCTCCCGGACATCACCGCCCGCTTTCATAACGGCCAGGCTGCACTGCTCGATGGCTACCGCGGCCTGCTCATCGTCAATCCCACCGAGGAAACCCTGCAGAATTACGAGGTCGTCCGCCGCCGCAAAGCCGCCCTCGACCGGCACCTGCACGAGATGATCGACCTGCCGGCCGAAACGCCGGACGGTCAGAGCGTCGTCCTCTCCGCCAATATCGAATTCGAAAACGAAGTCGCGGGCATCACGGGTCACGGCGCTCAGGGAGTCGGCCTCTACCGCACGGAATTCTTCTACATCGGACGACACGACCTACCCAGCGAGGAGGAACAGGCCGCCAATTACGCCCGCGTGGCTGCAGGATCCGGTCCGGAAGGTGTCATCATCCGGACCCTCGATATCGGAGGCGACAAACTGCACCATCTGCACAACGGCCTCGAGGAATCGAACCCCTTCCTCGGCTGGCGCGGCATCCGCGTCTCCCTGTCCCGCCGCGGACTCTTCCGGACCCAGCTGCGCGCCATTCTGAGGGCGTCGACAGCCGGGCGGGTCCGCGTGCTTTTTCCCATGATTTCCTGCCTCGAGGAACTGCGCGCCGCCCGCTGCGCCCTCTCCGAATGCATGGACGAACTCCGCAGCGAAGGCATCCCCTTTGACCCGGCGCTCGAAGTCGGTGCCATGATCGAAATCCCCAGCGCGGCCCTCATCGCGGATGTGCTGGCCGCGGAAGTCGACTTCTTCAGCATCGGCACAAATGATCTCATTCAGTACACCATTGCCGTGGACCGCGGCAATGAACTGGTTGCCAGTCTCTACCAGCCCTTCCATCCCGGGATTCTCCGGCTTCTGCAGATGGTCGCGGACGCGTCCCGCCGCGCCGGCATCTGGACCGGCGTCTGCGGGGAAATGGCCGGCGAAATCCTCACCACACCCCTCATGATCGGCCTCGGTTTCCGCGAACTGAGCATGGCTGCCGTGCAGCTCCCTCAGGTGAAATTCGCGGTACGCCGCCTCCCGGCAGCCCATTGCCGGCAGCTGCTCGAAGAAGCCCTGCGCTGCCGGGATTCCGCGCACGTGCTCGCCCTCTGCCGCGATACCGCCGTGCAGTTCTACCCGGAACTGGTGGCTGACTGACGGCTGCGCCGCTCACGGCACGGGAATCGCCCGCGGAATCACTTCCGCAGCACCACGCCCTGTCACGCAGGCCTCGATGACCCCGGGCAGATCGGCATCCAGCAGCGCTGCCCGCAGCACCGGTTCCCGCAGAGCCTCGCCCATCTCCGGAAGAGCCAGCAGCCGCGTGTAATCGGAAAAACTCAGCGCATGCGCCACCTCATTGTCCCGCAGCAGCCGCTGCACGGCCCAGTGCTGCACCAGCGGAGCGGCCTCGGGATGCCTGAGCGCACGTTCCCATACCGCCGGATTATGACGCAGCACCAGCAGCGATGCCAGTGGCACCGTCTGCCCCGTCGAAAGCGGATCCATCCGGTTGAGCAGATCGCCCACCGTGCCCGTCGACAGACTGTGGCTCACGCGCGGCAGCAGTCCCGCCTGCTGCCCGGCAGGAATGCGTTCCGCTTTCACGGCCGCCTCCAGCTCCCGCAGCCCGGCCGTCGCCCCCGTGACCCGCAGCGCCATGGCTCCGGCCCAGGTGAGCAGCAGCGACGGAATGATTCCGATGATGCCGCCCCTCATCCTCGCCCCGCGGTCGGCCGGCGCAGCCCCGCTCGCCAGACCGGACAGCAGCCGGTGCGCCAGCCATGCGCCGGCCACCGCGGCAATCAGGGCACCGTAGTTCACCAGCCAGACCGGCAGGCTCCCGATCCACTGGATGCAGAGACCCGGACCATAACGGAACCACGCCATGCCCGCCGCCGCCCCTGCCGCCAGCGACACCGCCAGCACCAGCAGCCTGCCCAGGCCACGCAGAAACCCCGTAAACGCCAGCAGCAGCGTCAGCGCTGGAAGCACCAGCCGGAGCGCAGGATCACTGGTAAACTGCGGGAGCATGGGCCATCACGGAATCTGCATGCCGCTCAGATCCCACATGGGCGGCGGAAATTTCAGCTCAAGCCGACCGAGGGCCTCCCTCACAATCCCCGCGACAGCCAGATTGCGGTACCATTTCCGGTTCGCCGGAACAATGAACCAGGGCGCACTCTCCGTGCTCGTCCGGCTGATCACCTCCTCGTACGCCGCGATGAATTCAGGCCAGCGCTTCCGGTCCGCAAGATCGTCCGGATGAAACTTCCAGTGCTTCTCCGGGTTCTCCAGCCTCGCCTGCAGCCGCCGCCTCTGTTCTTCAGGCGAAATGTGCAGGAAAACCTTCACAATCGTGGTCCCCTCATCCGCAAGGAGGCGCTCAAAATTCACAACATGCTCGTACCGCCGTTTCCAGACTGATTCCGGGGCCAGCTTTTTGACGCCCACCGCCACAATGTCCTCGTAGTGACTCCGGTTGAATACGGCAACTTCTCCCCGGCCCGGCACTTCCCGGTGAATCCGCCAGAGGAAGTCCCGCGACAGTTCATCGGGCGTCGGCGCTTTGAACGAAATCACCCGCAGACCATGCGGATCAATGCCTGTGAAGACATGCCGCACAGTGCCATCCTTCCCGCTCCCATCGAGTCCCTGAAGAATCACAAGGAGGCGGTGCCTGCGCTCCGCGTACAGCTTGCGCTGCAGATTCCGGATGTCCGCCTTGATCAGTTCCAACTGCCGGGCTCCTTCGTCCTTGGTCGCCACAAGGGCAGGCCCACCATCCGGATCGTGGTCACCCAGACTGACACGGGTACCGGATTTGACACGGAAAATCTTCATGCAGCAGATTGATGCGGGAAATGTTCCCAGTCCAGTCCGCGGCTGCCCCACGCAAGCAGGAATCCGCAGGCGATCAGCTTGCCCTGCCGCCAATCCTGCCGGAATCTGCCATTCATGCAGCGTCATCTGATTCTCGCTGGACTCGCCCTCATCGTCGTCGGACTCACCTGGAAATGGCTTGTCCGGCTTCCCATCGGACGACTGCCGGGCGATATCCTCATCGAGCGCCCCGGCGCCCGGCTCTACTTTCCCCTCACCACGATGCTGCTGGTCAGCGCCGTGCTCACGCTGCTTTCCTCCTGGTTCCGGAAATGAACGTTCCGTGAACCGCTGCTCCGCGGACACGGCAACGAATCCGACACAGCCAGCCCGTTTCCTGCGTACTTTCCTGTACAGACAGAACCCGATTCCGCCGGAGAACCGATCCCGTCGAATCCCATCACACGCCATCCTGCCATGAAACCCGACTTCTCCCGCAGACGCTTTCTCCGAGGCCTTGGAACGCTCATGGCCCTCCCGGCCATGGAATCGATCGCACCCCTCCAGAGCGCCCGGGCGGCGGCCGCGGCCAAGTCTCATTTCCCCCTCCGCATGGCCTTCATCTACTCCCCCAATGGGAAGAACATGGAGCACTGGACCCCAAAGCAGGACGGAACGGATTACGAACTGACCCGCGCGCTTGCTCCGCTCGCGAAGGTCAGAAAGGACCTCTCCGTCATCACCGGACTCGCCCACGACAAGGCCCGCGCCAACGGCGATGGAGCCGGCGACCATGCCCGCGCCAATGCCACCTTCCTCACCGGCATCCAGGCCCGCAAGACGGCCGGGGCCGACATCCGGGCCGGGGTCTCCGTCGACCAGATCGCTGCCAATGCGATCGGGCAGGTCACGCGCCTGCCGTCTCTGGAACTCAGCTGCGATGAAGTCCGGCGGGCTGGCAACTGCGACAGTGGCTACAGCTGCGCCTACCAGTTCAACCTCGCATGGAAAAACGAAACCATGCCCCTCGCCCCGGAGCGCGATCCCCGATTGGCGTTTGAACGCCTCTTCGGCAGCGGCGACCCCGGCGAAGAAGCCTCCCGCGCCCGCCGCGACCTCTACAATCAGAGCATCCTCGACTTCGTCATGGACGACGCCAAGGCCCTCCAGAAACACCTCGGCCGCACGGACCGCAACAAACTCGACGAATACCTCACCTCCGTGCGCGACATCGAGCGCCGCATCAGCAAGGCCAATCAGGCGGCCCGCGAAATGCCGGATTATCAGAGGCCCACCGGCGTTCCCGAGGCCTATCAGGAACACATCCGGCTCATGTTCGATCTCATGTGGCTCGCCTTCCAGACGGACACCACCCGGGTTGCCACTTTCCTCCTCGCCCACGATGGCTCCAACCGGACTTTCCCGGACATCGGTGTGCCCGACCAGCACCATGGCATCTCGCACCACCAGCGCGACCCCGAGAAACTCGAGAAAATCGCCCGGATCGACGAATTCTACAGCGTGCAGCTGGCGTGGTTCCTCGAGAAGATGAAGGCCACGAAGGAAGGAGATGGGAGCCTGCTCGACAACAGCATGATCGTCTTCGGCGGGGGCATCAGCGATCCCGACCGTCACAACCACGACGATCTCCCGGTGATCATTGCCGGTGGCGGCGGCGGAACGCTCACCCAGGGTCGCCACATCCGCCTCCCCGGCGAAACCCCGATGTGCAATCTCTACCTCTCCCTGCTCGACCGCATGGGGGTCAAAGAGGAGCGCTTCGGCGACAGCACCGGCAGACTGTCCGTGCTTTCCTGAGACCATCCCACCGAACCCTCCCGGGCTCCCACGCAACGGTCGGCGGCTTGATCTGAGGCACGGCCCCGCGCTTTCCGTGGTCAGTTTCCGTGCCGTGGAAATGGTAAAGACCCCTCCGACACCGAGTCGGAGAGGCCGAATCCATGCAGGAGTCCACGCGTCACCCCAGGATCGACGCCGGTGGCTGCACCTGCTGACGGCTGGTCAATGGACCACCACCCAGACAGATGTGCCCTGGTACATCACTGGGCGGTAGTAGACTCCGCCCACATACCGGCAATTGTAGCCACCGTACATCACCGTGCGGTAGCCAGCCGGCACCACCCGGACATAGCCGGCAGGCAGTACCGGTGCCACCACCACGGGACGTGGAGCCACCACCACGGGACGTGGAGCCACCACCACGGGACGCGGTGCCACCACCACGGGACGTGGAGCCACCACCACGGGACGCGGTGCCACTACCGCTGGCCGGGTCGCCACCACAGCAGCACCCCGCGGACCAGCCACCCCGTAAACACCCGCGGAAGCGGACATCACGGCCGGAAACAGAATTCCGCAGGCGAGGAGAGGAAGAAGACGGGAAAGGAATGCAGTCATTTTCGTAGCTTCAGATTGGGTTGAATTCGGTCCATGTTCAGCGGGCCGCGGCCTGCATCTGGCTGGTGGTCCACATTTCAATGCGGGCGCTGCCAGCGGGAGGATTGAACGTGAAGGTTTCCGGGGCGACTGCCGGATTGATTTCCCACGAGCGGAAGCGGATGCGCACCTGCGGTTGACCCTCCGTCCGGAAGGTCGCCACCAGTTGCTTCGGCAGTTTGTCAGCGACGCCCACCCAGAGTTCCGCATCGGCCTGCGGGCCACTCAGGGACAACCGATGACAAAGCGTGCCGCCCAGACCAAGAAATCCGCCGACGCGCTCCACCCTGACAGCATTCACCGTGCGGGCCTCCCGCCGGAACTGTGCGTAGACATCGCTCACCGCGAACTCGGCCATCGGTGGCGTGAATCCATACTGCGCATCCAA
>JBIICE010000177.1:0-8553 GCA_044239025.1 Verrucomicrobiales bacterium | reverse complement strand
GGACTTTTCTGGTGAGAAGGCAATCCGTGAATCTGTCACAACCCCTCACCGTGAATCTCGCCGTGAGCGGCACGGCCCTGCCGGGCGTGGATGTGGCGGGATTACCCTCGCAGGTGACCATTCCGGCGGGTGCGGCCGAGATGACGCTGACCGTCACCGGGCTCGACGATCTGCTCGTGGATCCCGATGAATTCGTGAGGCTGAGTGTCCTGCCGTCGGTCAATTACGTCCTTGGCAGCCCTGCGTCGGCGGATCTTCCCCTCGATGATGATGAACGCGGGGTGGCGCTGCGCTGCGATGATCCACGGGGTGCGGAGGCTGGAAACGATGTCGTGCTTTCCCTCGAACGCAGCGGACCACTGGATGCCGCCGTGACGGTCCCACTCCTCGTCACCGGAACAGCGGAAGCGGGGAGCGACTTCGCGGCACTTCCCGAGACCGTGAGTTTCGTCGCCGGACAGCAGAGTGCGGCCGTGGTGGTGCGCATCGTCGATGATGACGTGCCGGAGCCGCGCGAGGAACTGCGGGTCGCCCTCGGCACCGGTGCCGGATACCTGGCAGCCGCGGATCAGGTGGTGGTGATTTCCATGGCCGACGACGATCTGCGGCAGCCGCCGGCGGTGCAGATCGTTTCGCCCACGGAAGATCCGGTGCGCCTCGCCGAGGGGGCCTCTCTTCTGCTCGAGGCCACGGTCAGCGGAGCCAACCCCATGGGAGCAGCGCTCCGCTGGAGCCTCGTTGCGGGCCCTGCCGCTCCGACCTTCGGAGACGCCGACGCGGCCGCCACCACCGTGCGCTTTCCGGTCGCGGGTATCTATGAAATCCGGGTCACGGCCGCTGATGGGTCGCTCGCCAGCGAGGACCGCCTCACCGTGGAGGTCGAGCAACCCGCCTTCCGGCTGGATCGGCTCGGTACGGGGCTGACGACTCCGACCCTGAGCGGCAGCGGTTCCGACTGGCAGATCACAACGGCAGGCGGCGGCATCAGTTCGGGAACCAGTGACAGTGGCTCGATGGCCTGGCGGCTTTTGCACGGGGATTTCACGATGATCGCAAAGCTTGATTCCGTCGGCCCGGCCGGGCAGGCGGGTCCGAGTGCCCGCTGCGGTGTCATGGTGCGCAGTGGCATGGACGCTGGAGCACGCCATGTCTTTGCGAGCGCAACCCCGACAAGGCTGTCGCTGGTATACCGCCTGCGGGATGGTGAGGCCGGGGTTTCGGAAAGCACGGACTTTGCCGTCCCGGTGCCTCGCTGGCTGCGCCTCGAGCGGCAGGGCAATGTCATCATCACGGCCCATTCCGGCAATGGGCGGCACTGGTCCTACTACGGGGCCCCGCTTTACCTGGAAATGCCCGAGGCAGTCCCGGTCGGGCTCACCGTGACCTCCGGGCTCGTGGTTTCGTCAGTGACGGCCTCGTTCACGAATGTCGCCATTCATCGTTCTGGTCGGACCGTGGCATGGCCGGATGCCGGACCTGCTGCGCTGACGGTTCCTGTCGGTGCCTGCGCGCTCGGCGGCATGGTGCACGACGGCCCTGGAGGAAGCACGGCGCGCTGGTCGATGTTGTCCGGTCCCGCTCCTGCCCAGTTCGCCGATGCCAGCAGCGCGCAGAGCGTGGTCACCCTGAGTGTCCCGGGAGAATACCGGCTGCGCCTCACGGTCAGCGATGGCGGCGTGCAGACCTTCGATGATCTTGTGGTCCATGCGACGAGTCGTCTCGAGGCATGGCGGCTGGAAACGTTCGGGGCCGACGCCGGAAATCCCGTGGTGGCCGGCGATGACGCGGATCCCGATGCGGATGGCTTCGCCAATCTCACCGAGTACCTGCTGTCCAGCGCGGCACGCGATCCCGCAGGCCGTCCGGAGATGGCACACGACCTCACCGCGGCCGGCATGCTCACTGTCCGCTGGGAGGAACGCGCCGACGCCATTGAAGTGGAAGCCGTCCCCGAGTGGGGTGACGACCTCGTGAACTGGTCGTCCGCAGGCTTTGCACTGCGCAGCGGGCCTGGCTCCCCGGGCATGGTGCAGCGCTCCGCGGAACTGGATGTGTCGGCCCGTTCCCGGGTGCTTGTGCAGCTGCGGGTCAGGAAGCGCGGTGACGCGCCGCAAAGGCCGTGATGCGCTGCATGGCGGTCTCAAGACTTGCTTCGTCCGTGGCGTAGCAGCAGCGGACAAATCCCTCGCCGGCCTTCCCGAAGGCGGTGCCGGGAACCACGGCAACCTTTTCCTCCTCGAGCAGTCGTGTCGCAAATTCCCGGCTGCTCAGTCCCGTGCTCCGGATGTCCGGGAAAACATAGAACGCACCACCCGGCTGAAAGCAGCTCAGTCCGGCATGGTTCAGCGCCGACACCACCATGTTCCGGCGGTGCCAGTACGCCTTGCGCATGGTTTCCACCGGTCCCGCTCCGTTCTCGAGCGCTTCAATGGCCGCAATCTGCGCCGTGATCGGCGCGCAGAGCATGGAATACTGATGGATCTTCATCATGGCCTCCGTCAGCTCGGGCGGACTGCAGGCATATCCGAGCCGGAAACCGGTCATCGCAAATGCCTTCGAGAATCCGTGCATCAGAATCGTCCGCTCCCTCATCCCGGGAAGCGCCGCAATGCAGTGGTGCTCGCGGTCATCATACAGCAGCTCGCTGTAGATTTCGTCCGTGATCACAATGAGGTCGTGCTGCTTCGCCAGATCGGCAATGCCTTCCAGTTCGTGCTTCGGCTGAATCGCCCCCGTGGGATTCGTGGGGAAATTCAGCATGATGATCTTGGTCTTCGGTGTGATGGCCTTTTCCACGTCGGCGGCCCGCAGTGCGAAGTCGTCCTCCCCCTTCGTCTCTACCGTCACGGGATGACCGTAGGCCATGTAGATGCTCGGATTGTAGCTCACGTAGCAGGGTTCGTGATAAATGACTTCCTCGCCGGGATTGAGCAGGGCGCGGAAGGCCAGGTCCAGCGCTTCGCTCACGCCGACGGTCACGAGCACTTCCGTGGCAGGGTCGTAGCCCACATGGAATTTCCCCTGAACGTATTTCGCGATGCTGCGCCGCAGGTCGAGGAGACCGAGGTTGCTCGTGTAGGAGGTCTGGCCTTTCTCGAGGGAAAAAATCGCGGCCTCGCGGATATGCCATGGGGAAGCGAAATCGGGTTCACCGACGCCGAGCGAAATGACATCGCCGGCTGCGAGGACGAGTTCGAAGAATTCCCGGATGCCGGAGCGCGGCACGGCGCGCACGCGTTCGGAGATCTTGCTGGAGAGATTCATGGGGAAGTTAGGCGCGGGACGGTGGAAATGTCAGGGCGAGACAGCAAGACGCCCGCCTTCCCGCGATCCGTGCGAGAGGAAGCCATTCTGCTTGTAGACCTTCAGCTGAAAATGGGTCGCGGTGCTGATGACCCCTTCGAGCGAACTGAGTTTCTCGGAAACGAACCGGGCCACGTCGCGGAGGTCGTGCCCCTGCACGATGATCTTGAGATCGTAGCCACCCGACATGAGCCAGCAGCTGACCACCTGATCAAAGCGTGCAATGCGGTCGGCAATGCGGTCGAAGCCACCGCCGCGTTCCGGGGTCACTTTGACTTCGATAAGGGCGAGCACGGCCGTATCGTGGGCCTTCTCGGGATCGAGAACGGCCTGGTAGCCAAGGATGGTGCCATCCTGCTCGCGCGCGGCGATTTCGGCCTTCACCTCTTCGGGGGAACGGTTGAGCTGGGCTGCGATCTGTTCGGCGGAAAGCCGGGCGTCGTTCTGAAGGAGGTTGAGCAGTGGGTCCATGACGTGGGGCGTTGGGGCGGTGAAGGTGCGGGTCAGGGGAAACCCGCAGACTGCGTTTGTTACCGGGGGTGGAAGGCAGCGCAACGGGGTTTGCGCCATGGCACGGCGTCAATCCGGGCTGGCGGCGAGCCGCACGGAGCGGATCTGGAACGAAGGCGAGGGCCCGGGAAAACGTGGGTCGAGCCGGAGCCGCACCATGGGGCCGCGGTATTCCGGCTTCCGGAGCGGAATCGCCAGCGATTGCCAGTCCGGTGAGCCGGAAATCGTCTGACTGACGGATGTTTCCGCCGTCGGCCCGGGGCTGCCATGCTGCTGCCAGTAAACGGTCAGGCGGCCCGGAGCCGGGCAGAGGATTTCCACGTGGAGAAAGGGAGCGTCATCTGCCATCCAGAAACACAGCGGACTGATGAGTTGCGGCTCGGGATGCGGAAGCCTGAGCCTGAGGCCATCCGGCACGGGCCAGCCATGGTCGCCGGCGTTCACGAAATGCCACCCCTGACGGTCGCCCGCGAAGCGCCACGCGGGCAGGCCCGGGGGTTTGTGCTGGGCGGCACGGCTGCGGATTTCGGTCAGGCTTCCGGCCACGATTTCATAACGGAATTCGTAGCGGATGTTGTGATCGAGGATTTCCTGCGCGAGTCCTGCGAGGTAGCCGGTGCTGTTGGCCATGGAAGCAGCGGGTCCGGGGGTTCCGGCAAAGCCGCCCGTGAAATGCTGTCGGCCCGGGGTGATCAGGCCGATGCCATGGTCGGTCTCGTCGAGGAGCGCGCTCCAGCCTTCCGTGCCGTGCCAGAACGACCAGGGATGTGAACCCGCAGGCTGCGGAGCCGCAGTGGCGGGTTCGCCGCGGAAGGGTCTGTTCCCCATGTAGCTGACGACGCGGTGATGCGATCCGGTGGCGTAGACCGCCGGCAATTCCTGCATGCGTGCCGGGTACTGCGTGGTGTCGCCGCGCCGGTTGCTGAGGCGGGCGCGTCCTTTCAGGGTGTGTCCGTCGAGTTCCAGCCACGAATCAAAAAGGCATTCGGCAGGGATGTTGTTGAGTGGCCACTGGAGCGGCCGGCATTGCACGTGAAGTGTCCTGCCGTCGTTCTGATGGCTGACGATTTCCGGCGCATTGCGGAAGTCGTCACCGGTCTGCACGGGATTCCAGCCGAGGTGTTCCCAGTGTTTTGCGGGCTGCTGCCCGGCGGTGCTGAAGGGAACGGGACCTGAGTAGAAGGACAACTGAATCTGGCGCCCGAAGTCGTAATTGTTCACGAGATTCGGACCGCCCCCGCGCGAGAGGAAGACAATGGCACCGCCATGGGCGAGGTCGGCACCCAGTTTCAGGATTCCATTGTCGAGCCACGTCACGCGTGCGCCGGGCGGCAACTGGGCGGCGATCGCTGGTTCAGTGGCCCGGACGGTCGCGGCGAGCAGCAGGGCCGCGGCAGCGCAAGGCAGACTAATCCGCTTCACGCGTGACGGCGGGCTCGGGTTTTTCCGGCATGACGGCCTGCGGGCCGTAGCTCTGCGGATCGCTGAGCAGCCGAGGCCTGGCAAAGGTGGTTCCCTTGTCGCCCTGACTCTGCAGCCACGCGCTCAGTTCCCCGCCGAGGCTGCGGAGCATGCCGGCATGCTCGGCCTGGCCGGAGAGATTCCGCTGCTCATGAGGATCGCTGGCGAGATCGTAGAGTTCCTCGGCGGGACGCCCGTGATATCGCTTCAGAATGGCCGCCGCCACGGGGTCGCGCTGCGCCGCTGCTTCCCATGAAGCGAAGAAACTGCGCTGACCGAGCCGCCCCGCGGCGAGGTCGATGTGCGTGGTGAAGGCGTAGTCGGGGTGCAGGTTGCGGATGTATTTCCAATGGCCCCGACGCAGGGAACGGGCGGGATACACGTTCATGCGGTTGTCCCCGCTGTGCACCGCAAAGATCCGCTCGCGGTGCGTTTCCCGCTGTCCGGTGAGCACGGGGAGAAAGGACAGCCCATCGATTCCCCCGGGCGGTTTTCCTCCCGCGGCTTCCAGCAGGGTCGGCAGCAGATCGGTCCACTGCACCATGGCCGCAGATCGCGTGCCGGGCTTCACTCTGCCAGGCGAGGCGATGATGAGGGGCACGGCAATGCCCGCCTCGTACAGATTCCATTTCGCAAACGGCCACTGCGCCCCGTGATCGGAAGAAAAGACGAAAACCGTATCCCTGCCCAGATGTTCCGCGGCGGCTTTCCGGATGATCCCGAGATGCTCGTCGGCACGGGCTACCGCCGCGGCGTAGCGGGCCCGCCAGTGCCTCGTTTCCGGCGTGTCAATGCTGCCAGCCGGAAGGCTCACGCCCGCAGGGTCAATGCCATGCTCCTCTGGCCATGGCACGTGCGGCCAGTTCGTGCCCACCATCAGACAAAGCGGACGACGGCGGTCTCGTCCGGCCAGAAACGCCACGGCCGCTGCCATCCCGCCGTGATCATGGAAGCCATCGTTCCCCCATGTCCCGAAGCCGTAGTCTTTGGCCTGCTGATAATGGGAAACCTTGCCGAAGGCCGCAGTCTCGTAACCCAGTTCGTGAAACCACGACGGCCATTTGCGCAGGCCGGACGCCGGACGCGAGTGATTCGCTTCCGCTCCATTCCGCGCGGGCATCAGCCCGGTCAGCAGGGCCGCCCGGCTCGGGGCACAGCTGGGAGAAGCCACGTAGGCCCGCTCGAAGGTCATGCCGGCCTCCGCCAGACTCTGCAGCTGCGGCGTCGCCATCCCGCGGGCATTGTAGGGAGAAACATCAAGCTGACTGAGGTCGTCGCTCAGAAAAACGACAATGTCGGGCGGCTGCGCCGGGGACGTGAGCGCCATGAGGAAAACAAGGAAACTGACGAGTGCTTTCATCTTCGGCTGAGCCGTGCAGAGAAGGGGACGGCGTGACGTAGCAGATCCCCGGCCGGCTGCCACCGGAACCAGAACCTCCGCGGAAGTGCGGCAAGGTGGCCCTGCCCGGGGAAGCGCCCGGGCCCCGCTGCGGAAAAATCTTCCGTATTCTTCCAGGAAGGAATGGAGCCGCTCGTGATACAGAATGTGCGACCCCTCAATTAGCCAACTGCATGCCCGCGCCAGCCGTCGATTTCCAGACCGTCCTTGACCGCTTTGAACGTCCTCTGCTGGCGTTTGCACGGCATCAGGGAGCCGATGACGAAACCGCCCGCGATGCCGTGCAGGAAACCTTCCTCCGCTTCATCCGGAAGTCTCCCGCCGGCGATCTGGAATCGCTCGCGCCATGGCTCTTCACGGTCTGCCGCAACTGCCTCTCTGACTTCCACCGCAAATCCTCACGACTTGTTGCCATGGACACCGACACCACCCTCGCCGCTGCACCGGATGAAGCGGCCGGACCCGACGCCGCCCTCGCCAGCAAGGACGATGCCGGGTTGCTCCGGAACCTCATCGGAGCCCTGCCGGAACGAGAACGCGAACTCATCCGGCTGAAGTTCGAATCGGGCCTCAGCTACAAGGACATCGCCGCCGCCACGGGCCTCTCGGTGAGCAATGTCGGCTACCTTCTCCATCACGCCGTGCAGACGCTGCGCGGACAGTTCCATGCGACCGTCTGAACGTCCAAAATCCCTATCCTGCGATGAATGACATGAATGATCAATCCGAGCGCGCTGCCCGCCTGACGGCGTGGATCCTTGGGGAACTGAGCGGGGCGGAGGCGGATGCCTGCGCGGCGGAAGTGGCCGCGGATCCTGCTCTCGCCGCGGAAGTCGAACGCACCCGCGAATTCTGCCGGCTCATGGGCCGAAATCTGGAACGTCCGCCGGTCACCCTTCCGGAAATCGCCCGGGCTCAGCTGCTCCGGGAATCGGCCCGCCCCGCTCCGCCGATCTGGCGCGAATTCGGAGTCACGGCCCTCGCGGCCTCGCTGGCCGTCGGTGGCGGTGTCTGGCTGCTCCGTACCCTTCCAACGGCGTCATCACATCGTTCCCCGGAAATGGCGGTGCTTTCCTCGGCTCCCGCCGCGGCTCCCCCCGCGGCAGAACCACTCGTGCTCTCGGACGGGCTTGGCCTAGCCGAGGCCCAGAAATTGAAGGAGGCGGGCCGCTGGACGCATGAATCGCGCAACGAGGCCGCAGCAGATCAACTCGCCGCCCTGCCGAAGCTGGATCTCTCGGATCCGCAATCAGCGAACGAACCTCGCACGGATCTGGCTTTGCGCGGAAAGCTATACGCCTCGGCCGCTTCCACCGGCGGAGCACGCATTGGCAGCGCCAGCGAACTGGCGGAATACGGTGAATCCCTGCAGCGCGCGAAGCCAGGCGCTGCTTCCCTGCCGGATCGCGTTTCACGCGGGGCCGTGAGCCAGGATGATGCGGCACCCGTGCCCACCGGGCCGAGGGCGCTCAGTGAACTCGCGGCAGCGCCGACCGACCGCTTCGGACGACCTGATGACTTCGCCGCGAAGGACGCGGAGGAATTCAGGCGGCGCGCACCGCTCCCGGCACCCGCCCTGCTGGCAAAAGGAGAATCGTATGCGGCACTTCCGGAGAACCCCCTGACCGATGTCTCGCGCGAACCGCTGTCGACATTCAGCATCGATGTCGACACGGCGAGCTATGCCAATGTCCGCCGCTTTCTGAACCGCAATGAAGCTCCGCCCCCGGCCGCGGTGCGACTCGAGGAAATGGTGAACTACTTCCCGTATGATTACGCGGGTCCGACGGATGGCCGACCTTTCGCTGTCCACGTGGAAACCACGGCGGCCCCATGGAACCCGCAGTACCGCCTCGCAAGGATCGCGCTCAAAGGCAGGG
>JBIICE010000176.1:0-8565 GCA_044239025.1 Verrucomicrobiales bacterium | reverse complement strand
ATCACGGCCGAAGCAACCCGGCTCAGCCAGCCCTACAGCAACGCCCTGCAGAAACTGGCCGACGAATTCACCAGCCGCAGCGATTCCGCCAGCGCTGCCGCCGTCCGGGCCGAACGCGACCGCTTCAGCTCCGGAAAAGCCGCGCCGGATTCGTTCTCGAAAATCGAAAAACTGGCTTCTCTCCAGAAGACTCTCGCCGCGCAACTCGACAAGGCCCTCGCCTCCGCCAAACCGGAATCCGACTCCCTGCGCGAAAAATACCTCCTCGCCCTCACCGCCCTCGAAAATGAAGCGAAGGCCGCCGGAGACGAGAACGCTGCCCGCGATGCCGCGGCCGAATTCTCACGAGCCACCGCCGCCAGCCCGGCCGACCTCTTCCGCTCGCTCCCCTGATGCGGATCAGCCCCGGCATTGACCCGGCCGCCCCCCCAGCCCATGGATGAGGTGCCATGGTGCTCCGCTCTCTCTTCCTTTCCTGCCTCGCCGTCGCTGCCATCACGCTGTCCCCAGGTCATGCCCAGCAGCCCGCCATCCAGACGGAACGAACCGGCGCACGACCCCTCCCGCTCCCGAAAAGCGAGGACTCCTTCCATTTCATGATCTTCGGCGACCGCACCGGCGGGCCCCCCGAAGGTCTCCTCGTCCTCGATCAGGCCGTCAAGGACACCAATCTCCTCGATCCCGATCTCGTCTTCACCGTGGGCGACCTCATCAATGGCTACAGCCCCTTCCCGGCATGGGAAAAGGAAATGACGGAGTACACCACCATCATGAACCGGCTCCAGATGCCATGGTTCCCCGTCGCCGGTAACCACGATATCTACTGGCGCGGGGCCGACCGCCCGGAAAACGAACACGAAGCCAATTTCGAAAAACACTTCGGCCCGCTCTACTACTGGTTCCAGCACAAGAACTGCGGCTTCATCACCCTCTTCTCGGACGAAGGCGATGGTACCGGTGCCCAGCGCGAATTCACCAAACCTTCCAACCAGACCATGAGCGCCAGACAGCTGGCCTGGCTGGAACGCACTCTCGCCGAAACCAAATCGCTCCGCCACGTCTTCGTCTTCCTCCACCACCCGCGCTGGATCGAATCCACCTACCCCGCTGCCCAGTGGGACAAGGTCCACAATGTCCTCAAAGCCGCGGGCAATGTCCGCGCTGTCTTCGCCGGCCACATTCACCGCCTCCGCTACGACGGCATTCGCGACGGCATCGAATACATCACCCTCGCCACCACCGGAGGTTCCATGCCCGGCCACTACCCCAATGCGGGCTATGTCCACCACATGAACCTCGTCACGGTCCGACCCGATGGCTTCAAATCCGCCGTCATCCCGGTCGGGGCGGTCATGGATCCAAAAGACTTCACCCCGGCCTTCATCGCGGAAATCGACCGCCTGCGCGCCCTCCCGGTGGACCTCCAGGCCGCCCCCGTGACCCTCAATCCCAATGGCCGCGGGGCCGGACTCGTGGAATTCAAGATCACCAATCCGGTCCAGTCCCCCATCGATATCACGGTCCTCCCCGCAGCCAGCGCAGGCGAATGGCTCGCCACCTCGGACCACGTCCACTTCGTCATCCCGCCGGGTGCATCCAAATCCGGCTCGTTCTCCATGGTCCGCACCAGAGAGGGCTTCGACGGTGGCCTGAACCCGCCTTCCATGGAACTCCGCGTCGAAATGCTCCACGAAGGCCTCCGCATCCCCCTCCCCCCACGCACCATCACCCTCGGCGTCCGCCTCAACTCGCTCCCCGAGGACTTCTTCACCGACTCTGGCGAAAAAGCCCTCCGCTTCGACGGTAAATCGGCCGTCCGTGTCGAAATGGGTACCCGCTCCCTCCCAGATGGCCCCTTCACCGTGGAAACCTGGGTCCGACCAGCCCGCGACGATGTCTCCGGCGACCTCATCTCCAAAGCGGAACAGTCGGAATTCGCCCTCAACATCGCCAACAACGTCCCCGGCACCCACCTCTTCGCAGGAGGTCGCTACCTCAGCGCCATCGCCACCACCCAGATCCCCGCCGCCCAGTGGACTCACCTCGCCGGGGTCTTCGATGGATCGTCTCTCACCCTCTTCGTCAATGGAACCCGCGCCGCCTCGGTCCCGGCCTCGGGCCAGCGGGGTCTCAACCCGCTCCCCCTCTTCCTCGGCGCCAACCCGGACGCCCGCTCCAACCCCACCCAGATCCTCATTGGCGAACTGCGCGAGGCCCGGCTCTCCCGTTCCGCCCGCTACACTGCCGACTTCTCCCCGCAGAAACGCTTCAGCCGAGACGAAGATACCGTCTTTCTCTTCCATTGCGACCGCCTCGTCGGCCCCTTCCTCCCCAGCGACTCAGGAAATGCCCTCAACGGCGTCCTCACCGGAAAGCTCGCGATCTCCAACCCCTGAATCCGCTTCCTTCACGGCCATGACGCGCACGGTCCCCGGCATCGACCTCGTCGAAACCGACCGCATCGCACGCGCCATCGCCAGACAGGGCGAAGCCTTCCTCTCCCGGGTCTTCACCCAGGCCGAACGCGCCTACTGCGACTCCCTCCGCATCCCTTCCCCTTCCTACGCCGCCCGCTGGGCCGCCAAGGAGGCCGTCGCCAAGGCGTTCGGATCAGGAATCGGAGCCGCCGCCAGCCTGCACGAAATCGAGGTCCTGCGCTCGCCGGAAGGACAACCCAGCATCGCCCTGCATGGATCCGCCGCGGAAACCGCCCGGCGGCTCGGCGTGACCGATATCTCCATCAGCCTCACCCACACGGATCATTACGCGGCCGCCTTCGCCATCCTCACAATCGTTGCGCCTCCCGCAGAATCCGCTACGTTCCCTGTGGAAAACAACTGCCCCACTTCCCCATGAACTATTATCAGACTCCCGCCTCGGTTTCAGAACTCCCGGAATCGGGCCGCGCCGCCTTCGTCCGCCGTACCTACGGCCACCTCGCCGCCGCCGTGGCCGCTTTCGTCGTCATCGAAGCCGCCCTCATCACCTCAGGCGCAGGCAAGGCGCTCGCCAGCCTCATGCTGGGTGGCCGCTGGTCGTGGCTCGTGGTCCTCGGTGCCTTCATGCTCGTCTCCAGCCTCGCCTCGAACTGGGCCGCCTCCGCCACCCGCAAGTCCACCCAGTACCTCGGCCTCGGCCTCTATGTCACCGCAGAAGCGATCATCTTCGCCCCGCTCATCATGATGGCCCTCCGCTTCGACCCCAATATCCTCACCAAGGCCACGCTCATCACCGCGGGCCTCTTCGCGGGCCTCTCATGGATCGCCTACGCCACCAAACGCGACTTCTCTTTCCTCGGCGGCTTTCTCCGGATGGCCGGCATGGTCGCCCTCGGCACCATCCTCGCCTCGATCCTCTTCGGCTTCTCCCTCGGAACACTCTTCTGTGTCCTCATGGTGGCTCTCGTCGGCGGATCCATCGTCTACCAGACCTCCAATGTGCTCCATCACTACCACACCGATCAGCACGTCTCGGCGGCCCTCGCCCTCTTCGCTTCCTTCGCCACCCTTCTCTGGTACGTGATCCAGATCGTCATGGACCGCGACTGAGCCCTTCCCCGACCGCATTCATGCCCCGACCCAGCCCCTCGGCCTCCCTCAGCGAAGCCGAATTCCTCCGCTGGTACTGGCTGCGCACGGAACTCACTTCCTTCTGCCGCCTCCTCGGCATCCCTTCCTCGGGCCGCAAACAGGAAGTAGCTGACCGCATCGCTGCCAGACTCGGCCACCGCACGCCGCCGCCGCAGATCGCCACCCCGCCACGCACCCCGCCTCCGCCCAACCTTACCCCGGAAACCCAGGTCTCGCCAGGCTGGCGCCTCACCCCGCACCTCCGCCAGTTCTTCGTGCAGCATTGCGGCCGCTCGTTCCGGTTCAATCAATCCCTGCGCGACTTCTTCCGCGCTGGCTCGGGCACCCTCGCCGACGCCCTCGCCGCCTACCGCCAGAGCCGCACGAATCCTCCCGATGAAATCCCGGAGGTGTTCGCATTCAACCGCTTCGCCCGCAGCTTCCGCCTTGCCCACCCGCAAGCCAGCCACACGGACATAACAAGGGCATGGCACGACGCCCGCAGCCAACCCCGCTGAACCCCACCCGTCGCCCGGACTTGCCGGATCCCCGGTTCTGGTCCATGAACTTTTCATGGCCGCTTCTCAGCCCGTTCCCAGCCACGGTCCCCGCTCCAGCCTGCCGGCGTGGATTCTCGCGGGAACCATCACGCTGACTCTCGTCGCCTTTTTCGGCTTCGTCCCGAAATTCGCCGCGGGAAATGCCCAGGCCACCCTCCCGTGGCTCACAGCCTCGTGGAACCACGAAAACAAACTCTACGAACACGGCTGGATGGTCATTCCAGTCATGGGCTGGTTCCTCTGGCGCGCGGCCCAGCAGATGCGCCGCGAACCCATCTCGCCTGGATGGGCCGGACTCTGGTGGATCGCGGCCGGCCTCTTCCTCTGGATCGGTGCTTTCCGCGGCATCCAGGCGCGCGCTGCAGTTCTCAGCCTCCCCTTCCTCATCATGGGCACCGCCCACTTCGTCCTCGGCTGGAAAGCGGCCCGCCACCTCTTCTTTCCCCTCAGCTTCACCCTTTTCATGATTCCGGTGCCCGGCCTCGAACAGCGCACCAATGACCTCGCCATCCTCTCCACCAGAATCGCCCACCACGCCGGCAACCTCATCGGGATCCCCACCATCCAGTCGGGGACCCAGCTCCTCGACTCCGACGGAGGTTCATTCAAAGTCGACGACGGCTGCAGCGGCATCCGCTCCATCGTAGCCCTCCTCCTCATCAGCTACATCTACGCCATGGTCGCCCACCGGAAATGGTCGGAACGCCTGCTCATCTTCGCCGCCGCCCTCCCCCTCGCCATCCCAGCCAACGCCGCCCGCATCGTCTCCATCCTCGTCATCGCAAAAATCGACCGCACCTTCGCCATGAACACATGGCACAATTACTCGGGATTCTTCAGCTTCGCCGCCGCCCTCGCCCTCCTCCTCGCCCTCAGCGCGGTCATGCGCGGCGGCCTCCGCGCCCTCAAACCCAAAGTCGCCACCCGCCGCGTCGGCGAAGCGGACTGATTCCCCCAGCACTCATGATCCGCCGACTCGTCATCGCCCAATTCCTGCTCCTCGCAGGATTGAGCCTCGTCTTTCTGCTCCCCCGCACCCCACCCATGCGGGAAGCCGCTCTCTCCACCGACCTCCCATCATGGGTCACCGGCGGCTGGGAAGGCGGACCATCCCTCGAACCCAGCGAGGAGGAACGCCGCATTCTCGCCGCCGATACCGAATTCCACCGCCGTAACTACTTCCGCCCGGTTCCCATCGAAGAACGCAAACGCGCCGGCCTCCCCTTCGATGGCGAAATCTCCGACGTGCTCAACGCAGGCATCGTCCTCTCCGGAAAGGACCTCAGCAACAGTATCCACGCCCTCGAACGCTGCCTCACCGCCCAGGGCTTCAGCATCGAAAGTGCCTCCACCATGACCGTGAAACTCGGCTCGGGCCACACCCTTCCCACCCGCCGCCTCGTCTGCTCACGGGTCGACCCCCGCACCCGCATCACTGCACGATCCATCGCCTACTACTGGTTCACCGGACACAATGCCGTCACCGGGAACCATGTCACCCGCGGCATCAGCGACTTCACCGACCGCATGCTGCGGGGCTACGACCAGCGCTGGGCCTACATCACCATCACGGCCTACCTCGACGGCATCCGCATGGACGAGGACGCGTCGCAGCGCACCCCGCAGCGCCAACTGTCCCCGGCGGACGCCGACCGCACCGTCGCGGAATTTCTCGCGGAATTCGCCACGGAGGTCATCCGCACGGACAGGGTCTCCCACTGGTACGCGGAATGACCGGCCCGCCGGGCGCACCACCGACCACACCATGGACCCGCAGCCTCACCATCAACTGCTCCGCCACCTGCCGTCGGTCGACCGGCTCCTCCGCGCGCTCCTCCCCATCCCCGGATTACCGGCCCCGCTTGCCACGGAATTCATCCGCAGAACGGTCCATTCATGGCGTCTGCAGGCCTCGGCCGGCTCCCCGCCCCCTGGCTTCGACGAGGCCGTCGCCCAGCTGTCTTCGCAACTCGCCACACTCGCCCGCTCCCGCATCCAGCCGGTCATCAATGCCACCGGCATCCTCATTCACACCAACCTCGGCCGCTCCCCGCTCGCCGGAGCCACCGCCCACCGCGTCGCGGAAATCGCCTCTTCCTACCATAACCTGGAATTCAGTCTCGAATCGGGTAGCCGCGGCCCGCGCGGCCGTTTTCTCGAAGAATCCCTTGCTCTCCTCGCCGGAGCCGAGGCCGCCACGGTCGTCAATAACTGCGCCGCAGCCCTCATCCTCATCCTCCGCCACTTCACTTCGCCGGAACGCCCCGAAGTCGTCATCTCCCGTGGCCAGCTCGTCGAAATCGGCGGCGGCTTCCGGATCCCGGAAATCATGGAAACCAGCGGAGCCACCCTCCGCGAAATCGGCACCACCAACCGTACCTCGGCCGACGACTACCGCCGTGCCATCTCGGCACGCACCGCCCTCATCCTCCGGGTCCACCGCTCGAACTTCTACATCGAAGGCTTCACGGGCGAACCGTCCCTCACTGAACTCGCCTCCATCGCCCGCGAACACCATATCCCCCTCGCCGAAGACCTCGGCAGCGGGGCCATGACCGATACCGCCCAGTTCCCCGGCCTCGAACACGAACCCACCGCCGCAGAATCGCTCGCCGCCGGTGCCGACCTCGTCTGCTGCAGCGGCGACAAACTCTTCGGCGGCCCCCAGTCGGGTCTCATCTTCGGCCGCTCCAACCTCGTCCAGGCTCTCAAGCGCGACCCCCTCTTCCGCGCTCTCCGCTGCGACCGCCTCGCCTTCATCGCCCTTCAGGAAACCGCCGCCGCCTGCCTCGACGCGGGCATCGGAGGCGTCCCTCACGAAATCCCACTCATGGCCATGCTCTCCGCCCCGGCGGAAAGCCTGATGGAGCGCGCCCACGCCATCCTCCCAGCCCTTCAAGGCCTTCCCGCTGACTTTTCGGTCGTCCCCGCGGAATCACAATGCGGCGGCGGCACCATGCCGAAAAGCGCTCTTCCTTCCGCCGCGCTCCGCATCGCCCCGCACCAACTCAGCCCGGATTCCCTTGCCGCACGCCTCCGTACCGCCCCCACGCCCGTCATCGCCCGCATCACCGACCACGCCCTCGTATGCGACCTCCGCTCGGTTTTCCCACGCGACGACCAGCGCCTCGCCGCAGCCCTCCGCTCAGCCCTCACGGACAGCTGACCCCAGGACCCGGCAGCGGCTTCGCAATTGACCAGCCGCTCCCTCGCTCGCATGGTGAGCCGTTCCCCGTGATGAAACCGACCCTCCTCCTGCTCTGCTCCGCCCTGCTCGCGTGCCTGGCTTCCTGTGCACGGAAACCCCAGGACCGTGGGCAGAATCCCGCGTCCGCCATGGCCCGCCCGACCGCCGGCCAGCCGCTCAGCCCAACCTCGGGCAGCCTCCCGCCCGGCACCCGCATCAGCTACAACAGCGTCTCGGTCCCCGGTCCGTACATCGCCATGACCTTCGATGACGGTCCCCACGCGTCCAATACCCCGCGCCTCCTCGACATGCTCAAGGCCCGCAGCATCCGGGCCACTTTCTTCACGGTCGGTCAGAACACCGCCCGCTACCCGGCCATCATGCGCCGCATCATCGCCGACGGCCATGAACTCGCAAATCATACATGGACACACCCGAAACTCAGCAGCCTGAGCGACGCCTCGGTCCGCAGTGAACTGAAACGAAGCCACAACTCGCTCGTCAGCCTCGGCGTCGCTCCCCGCATGTACCGCCCTCCCTACGGTGCCATCACCGCGCGCCAGAAACAGTGGATCATGAACGAATTCGGCTACCCCACCATCCTCTGGAGCGTGGACCCGGAAGACTGGCGCACCCGCAGTGCCTCCCTTACCCGCAGCCGCATCCTCGCGAATACCAGACCCGGCGGCATCGTCCTCGTCCACGATATTCACCCCTCCAGCATCGACGCCATGCCCGGTACCCTCGACGGTCTCCTCGCCAAAGGTTTCCGCTTCGTGACTGTAAGCGACCTCATCGCCATGGGCAACCGCACCAAACCCGGTGCCTCCGGCCCCATCGTCCAGGCCCCGCCGCCCCCCATCACGTTCTCCCCGGGCAGCTTCTGATCCCTCCCACGACATGACCAATCCGCTCGTCGACCTCCAGTTCATCGATGCCCGCGCCCGCGTCCTCGATGTAGCGGCCTTCCTCGACCGCATCGAGCGTCACGGCCAGGCGGACGACTTCCGCATCTCGGCCCTCCGCCGCGCCATCACAGAACTATCCTCGGACGAAGCCGGCCGCGCCCGGCGGATCCTCGAGATCCTCAGCGATCCCACTCAGGAACCGATTCCGGCTGCCACCATCCAGGGGGCCTGCGGTGCCCCGCCGCCTCGCCCGGTCTAAGCCAAGAAAGCTGGCACACGTTGCCGCGCGACGCTCAGAGCCACGGCGCAAGGGCCTCAAGGGCCGCTTCCACCGGATCAAG
>JBIICE010000175.1:0-8621 GCA_044239025.1 Verrucomicrobiales bacterium | reverse complement strand
GCGGTGTCCTCACCAATTTCGCCGCCCCACCCGTCCTCATGGTCGCCAGCAAATGGAACTGGAGCTCGGAATTCATGCTGAAAACCTTCGGCTCCCATGCGGTCATTTCCATCCTCATCTCCAATGCACTCTACTTCCTGATCTTCCGGAAGGAATTCCAGCAGCTGGGCGACCCCAGGGACCGCACCCAGGATGGCGAAGCCGGGCGCTACTGGCGCGAACGCACCACCCGCATTCCCCTGCGCGTCACGCTGACCCACCTCGCATTCCTTGGATGGACCGTCTACGCAAGCCACTACCCGGTCCTCTTCATCGGCGGCTTTCTCTTCTTCCTCGGCTTCCTCCAGGCGTCCCACGAACATCAGAATAACCTGAGCATCAAAGGACCGCTTCTGGTTGGCTTCTTTCTGGCAGGACTCGTGGTCCACGGCCGCTGTCAGTCATGGTGGCTCGAACCGGTCATGAACAATGGACTCGGCCCATGGCCCCTCGCCCTCGGAGCAGCCGCGCTCACCGGCTTCAACGACAACGCCCTCATCACGTTCCTCGCCTCCCAGGTCCCCGGCCTCACGGATTCCCTCAAATACGCGGTCATGACCGGAGCCGTCGCCGGCGGCGGTCTCACCGTCATCGCCAATGCTCCCAACCCAGCCGGTCAGGGCATTCTCAAGAACTATTTCAACGACCGCATCAATCCCCTCGGTCTCCTCGCGGCGGCCCTTGCGCCAACCGTGATCGTCCTCGCGATCTTCATGATGTTCTGAAGGTTCGGAGCATGCTTCAGGGACGCAGTTGCCAGCGCGACCTCACAAGGAACCGCGCGGCATCCACCGGCCCCGTGATCCGGCACACAAGACGCTCGCGCATCCCGTCGGTCACGCGCGACAAAACCGTGAACGACGCATTTCCCCAGGCACCGCTTTCCCCGGACGTCTCCAGCAGAAATGCGACGTCATCCGCAGCCAGCTGCCGTGTCACGGTCACTTCCCAGACACCATCCGACCGGCGCTCCGCCACCGGAAGATTCCCGATGCCGGGCACCGCAGGATCGGATCCGGTCGCGTACTCCAGAAACGCACCCAGTCCATCGCCATCCCGGTCCTCGCCATCGGCAGCGACGCCGTTGGTGAGCTTCCAGGCGCCGTAATCCGTGGCGTCATCGGCCAGCGGCGACCCATTCGGCTGCGCCGAAAGCCGCCACGCAAGGGGATCTCCTGCCCCGGACGGCGAGCCCGACCGGATCCTCACCAGACTCTGCCCGCCCCCATCTGCCTCGGCTGGCCACAGACCATTCACCCCATACGCAAAACGGAAAATCGTCTGCCCGGAAGCCGACAGCATTGTGAGGACTTCGCCGGAATTGCTCAGTCGGTCGCCCGCGTATTCCCCCGCAATCGATCCGAACCCGATGCCTGGATAGCGCACAGCAAAGGCCGCCCGGTTGGCCACCACCAGAATCCGCTGCCCGGGAGCGAGTACGCTGCCCAGAGGAAACACGAAATCGATTCCCTCGCTGAAACGGCTGCCGGAAAGATCCACCGGCCCCGCTCCCGCGTTGCGCAGCTCGAGGAATTCAAACTCATCCGCATCGCGGAACCCGGCCGCCATTTCCCCGGGCGTGGCATCTCCCGGATGATAGTGCAGTTCGCTGAGCACGACGTTGGCAGCATCCGCAGGCTCTCCCGTGAAATAATAACCAACCGACGGGGCACTCCAGCCAGTGCTCTGCTTCACCCGCGCCACGAGCTTCACACTGCCGCTCACCGGTACCGCTGCGCCACTCGCCACTTCCAACGCACCCGGATCCACCCCGCCGCCCGGAAGCCGCGGATCGCGGCCATCAAGCATGCAGTAAATCTTCCCGCCACCCGAAGCCGTCAGCGTCACCGCGGCCGCCTGTCCTCCAGCCGGAAGCCTCAGCGGACGCACCGGAAACTGCGCGTCAAGCCACGCCGTCCGCCGCTTCAGCCAATCCCGCACAATATCCATCTCGTCGCGGAACGATCCCTGCGTGCCCGCATCCGGTCCGTCGCGCGGGGGAGTCGCCGTCCATTTCGCATAGTTCCGCACCGCCGCCTCGCTCAATTGCCCCTCGAATTCATCCACGAGCCCGGTCAGCGCGGCATCCGTCAGCACCACATCGCGCAGGGCAAACCAGCGGTCCGTGTACGCCTGCCAGAAATCGGGATCCGTCCACAGGTACTTCCACCATCCCCATGTCAGAATGTCCGTGGCCGGCTGCGCCGCACTCCACCCCAGCGGGCTCGTGCTCCGCGAGTCGGTCGACCCAATCGTCCGGTCAAAATCCCAGATCGGCCCGGCCACCAGTTTGCCCATCCGGGGCTTGTGCATGTAGGTACTCAGCCGGAAACAGTCGGCGTTCGCCGCCAGAATGTTCAGCAGACCATGATCGACCCATGAATCCCGGTCGATGTAATCGGTGTAATGCAGACCGGTCGCCGGATTCCTGCGGTCGGGCTGCACCACGGCGTCCTCGAATGCCTGAATGTAATTCCGGATGTAGGCCGACTGCGCTGCCGGAATCACCGGACCCGGCAACGGCACTTCCTCGGGATATCCGTAATTCAGCCGCACTTCGCTGCCAAAGGGCTCGGTCAGCGGGAAATTCCGCGAGGTCGCCCAGCCGCTTGTTCCGGGATCAAGCCGGTCGACTTTCACAATGTAGCCACCCGTCACGTCGTCGCCTGCCAGGTCGTTCTTGTCGAGCCGTTCGACCGCAATCCGCTCGCTCCCCCGCTCGGGTTTTTCCATGATGGCATACACGCCCATGTAGTCGCCGGGATAATCGAGCGCTCCGCCATTCGTGTTGGCGAATACTTCCACAAACCGCCAGCGCGGTGCCCAGCGCCCGGCCCGGTTGCTCAATTCATACATGAATGGATTCCGGATCATGCCACGGTCAAAATCATAGTTGCTCTGCAGAATCCAGTCGGCCTCGGGAGCCATCCCCAGCACAGGCACGGGCATGTCTTCGTCCTTCTCATCCCATGCTTCGATGTTCATGCTGTACTTGGGCCACCCCGCGGATGAGGACCCCCGTACCACCATGCGGCCACGCACCGCCAGCACCGGCGCATTCGTCAGCGCGGTCCGGTTCTCCGTCGCCGCATCGGGCTGGAACATCGTCCAGAACATCGGCCGGTTCGCATCGGGCCGCCCGGCCCCGAAATTATCCACAACGACCACCGGAAGATTCGACCGGAAGGTGGCGGCGGCTGTCCCGAGCTTCACGTAAGTCTCCGTCCGCACAAGACCGGGCGCAAATCCGGGTGCCGTCTCGTAGGCCCGTGCCCGCACCATGGTGGTCGCCGCTATGGTGAGGGGTCCCGTGTACAATGTCGAGGTGGCGCTGGGCTCGCTCCGGTTCAAAGTGTAGCGGATCTGCGCCGTCGGGGATGCCGTGCTCAGTGCCACCGCCACGGAAGCCCCCGCAAAGGTCTGCGTCGGCAGACTGAAGATGACCTCTCCCGCCGGGGCCCCGGGGACAGTCGCATTCGCCGCTCCGGGCGTCGGAACCGCAAACGGCGCGTACCCAGTGGTCCCGGGCACAAGGCCATACGACCAGTACTCGGGCACTGCCGGGTACGCCGGCGACCACTGCTGGCTCACCGTGACCCCATCGGGCTGCACCAGCGCCAGGAATTCACCGGTGGCCGCCAGTCGGAAATCGGTATGCAGTTCCCCCCCGCTCACCGCCCGGTTCTTGCCGGACGCGAAAACCACCAGATAGCCATTCCCGGGTATCACGGTCGGCTCCGGTAAGCGCCAGCGCCGCAGATTGCCGGAGGCATCGCTCAGATACCAGCCGCCCACGTCGATGGCGCTCGCCCCGGGATTGTGCAGCTCAATCCAATCCTGTGGTTCCCCATCGGCATCACACAGAGGCCGCGGATCATCGTTGTCCGTCGCCGCCACAAATTCATTCAGCAGCACGGTCACGGGAACAAACGTGGTGGTGGTGAAACGGCTGCTCGACCCCGACCACGCCACTCCGGCCGCGTTCTCCGCACGCACCCGGAAAAACACGGCGGTGTTCTGCGCCAAACCCGTCACCAGTGCAGCAAACGCACCGCTCTGCAGCCCCAGATCCGCAAAGGCCGACCACGCCGCCTCCTGGCTCCCGCCATCCTCGGCTCCATAATAAATCCGCACGGTCGTGGGCGCATTCCCCGTGGCCACCACCCGACCCGCCAATCGAGCGGAAAATGCATTCACCTGGCTGACCTCGCCATTTTCCACCGCTGGAAGGGACGCCACCGGGGTAGTGAAGCTCCCGGAACTGCCTGCCCAGACCGTTCCCCCTTCGTTCACCCCGGAGACCCGGTAATGGTACAGCTTCCCAGCCCCGAGACCCCCAATCACCGCCGACCCGGTCGTGCCCACCGCACCAAGGGATACCTGATGCTGCCAGGCTGCGGGAGCGGTGCCCCCGTCCACAGGCCCATGGTACAGGGTCACGGCCGGAGCCCGTCCACCGGTGCTCACGACCCGCACCCCCAATCTCGCAGTGCTCACCGTCAATTCGGAAACGGGCAGATTCTCAAGCACCGGTGCCGCCACCGCGGTCGCGAAATCCCGCGATGAGGGAGCCCACGCGGTTCCCGCCGCATTCACCGCCCGCGCCGTGTACCAGTAACGCGTGAATGGCTGCAGACCACTCAATGACACCCGGAATGCTCCACCCTGCGGCCCCAATCCCACCGAACCGGCCCACGCCCCGGGATCGCTGCCGCCATCGGCCGGACCATAAAACACGGTCACCTCGGGTACGGCCACGCCCACCCTCGTCACGTCACCACTCACTTCCGCCGACCCGGACGTCACCGCCGCCGCACCGCCCAGCGCCACGGCCGGTGCATCGAGATTCACATCGCGGTAGAAGACAATTTCCTGAATCCCGGAATTGTTGGCGGTTCCGGCTGTCGTGAGCGCATCAAATCTCACGTAGCGCGCCGAGACCGCCGGAAATTCCCGCGCAAATCCCCAACCCGTGCTCCCACTGGTGAAATCCAGCGACGTATCCCCCGCATCTCCAAACACCAGATCATTGGAAAAAATCAGCCGGAACGACAGCGTCCGGTCAACCGCCGGAATCCGGTCAAAGAAGTCGAAACCACTCACGGGCTGCACACTCCCGAAATCAAAGTCCACGTACATCCCAGCCCCAAGACTGGCACAGGCATATTCAAAACCTCCGCCGCGGCCGGCATTCCCATTCACCGCGTTCACCGCCGCATAGGACGCATTGAACGGAGCCGCCGAACCCGCCACGCTCACCGGAACGGCTGCCTTACCCACAGACGTATTCAGGAACCTCATCTCCGCGGAACCGAGATTCGGCGAAGATCCCGTCGAGGTCCCGACTTCCCAGCGCACATACCGCGCGGTCGTCGCCGGAAAACTCTGCACAAGGCCTGCAGCATTCGAACCGCTCACCGCAAAACTGTGCACGGTGTCACCCGCATCAAAAACGGCATCCACACTGAAAATCAGCCGCGACACCCCGATCACATCGGCCGCATTCGCCCGCGCTACCATGACAAACCGATCCACCGTGACCGCCGCGCCGAAATCAAACTGGATCCACGTGCCCGCACTGGTCGATAACGACGCGCCCGCCCCGCGCCCCGCCGACGCATACTCGTTCATCGTCCCATCAAAGACATTGCTGGCCGGAAACGACGCACTGAACGCCGGAGCGGCGGACGTGATCGACGGGTTCGGCAGCACGCCAGCCACCATCACCTGGCTCATCAGGACCACGCACAAGGCGGCCCACCGGAAGAATGCTCGGTTTGTCATACGGAATCTGCGGGAATCGGCGCACCCGGGGCCCCCGCAGGGAACACAGGGAAACATCCCCGGGCATGGCACGGAGCCAATCAGGAATGTCCGACCCTGACAAGCCTCGAATCCCTTTCCCCCACACGCATCCCCGCATTGCGCCACTACTCCGCCCGGCGCATCATCCCCGACCATGGAAAGGCGCCTTCTCCCCAATGAACTCCGCTCGCACCGCTGGTTCGGCCCCGATGACCTGCGCTCGTTCGGTCACCGCTCCCGCACCAGACAGATGGGCTACGGCACCGCAGACTTCGCGGGCAAACCAGTCATCGGCATCCTCAATACGTGGAGCGACCTCGCGACGTGCCACACCCACCTCCGCGAACGGGCCCAGGAAGTGAAACGCGGCGTCTGGCAGGCGGGCGGCTTTCCCCTCGAAATCCCCGTCACTTCCCTCAGCGAAATGTTCATGAAGCCGACGTCCATGATGTTCCGCAACCTCGTGGCCATGGAGGTGGAGGAAATCCTGCGCTGCCACCCGCTGGATGGCGCGGTCCTCATGGGCGGCTGCGACAAAACCACCCCGGCCCTCCTCATGGGCGCCATCACCATGAATCTTCCCTGCCTGTACCTGCCGGCCGGTGCCATGGTCCGCGGATGCTGGCGCGGCACCACCCTCGGATCGGGCTCGGATGTCTGGAAATACTGGGACGAACGCCGCGCCGGAAACCTCGACTGCGATGCATGGTCGGAACTCGAGGACGGGATCGCCCGCAGCCCGGGCACCTGCATGACCATGGGCACCGCGGCCACCATGATGTCGGTCGCCGAAGCGCTTGGTCTCTCGCTCCCTGGAGCATCGGACATTCCCGCCGTCCACGCTGCCCACGCCCGCATGGCCACGGCCTGCGGCCGCCAGATCGTCGATCTCGTCTGGGCAAACCTCCGCCCATCGGACATCCTCACGATGGCTTCTTTCGAGAATGCCATCACGGCCTTCATGACGCTCGGCGGCAGCACCAATGCCATCGTGCATATCATTGCCATGGCCCGCCGCGCGGGCATTCCGCTCGTCCTCGAGGACTTCGACCGCATCTCGCGCCGCACTCCGGTCATCGCCAACCTCCGCCCGGCCGGTCAGCACCTCATGGAACACTTCCACGACGCCGGTGGTCTCCGCGCCACGCTCGCCCGGATCCGCCACCTCCTCCACACCGACGCACGCACCGTCACGGGCCAATCCCTCGGCGAAAACATCGCCGGGGCTGAAGTCTTCCACCCGGATGTCATCCTCTCCCCGGAGAACCCCCTCGCCACGGAAGGCGGCACCTTCATCCTCCGCGGCAACCTCTGCCCCAACGGAGCGGTCATCAAACCAGCCGCCGCCGACCCCAGACTGCTCACCCACACCGGCCCCGCCCTCGTCTTCGACTCCTACCCGGAACTGAAAATGGTCATCGATTCGGATGACCTCGACGTCACTCCGGAAACCGTCCTCATCCTCCGCAATGCCGGACCGCTCGGTGGACCGGGCATGCCGGAATGGGGCATGCTCCCCATCCCGAAAAAACTCCTCAAAGCGGGCATCCGCGACATGGTCCGCGTCTCGGATGCCCGCATGAGCGGCACCAGCTACGGCACCTGCGTTCTCCACGTCGCTCCGGAATCAGCCGCGGGCGGACCTCTGGCCCTCGTGCGCACCGGCGACCTCATCGCCCTCGATGTTCCCAACCGCTCGCTCAACCTCCTCGTGGACGAATCGGAACTCGCCCGCCGCCGCAGCCAGTGGTCCCCGCCACCACCGAAATTCACCCGGGGCTACGGCCGCCTCTTCCTCGACGAAATCACCCAGGCCGACGAAGGCTGCGACTTCCGCTTCCTCGCCACCCATGCCCCCAATCCGGAACCGGATATCTTCTGATCGACCCTCGGGCAATCACTGCCTCAGGCCACCGGCACACCCTCCACGGCGCTTGCTTCATCGGTTTCCGCGATGGCCTGCGCCAGCCTCGGATGGCTGAGGTATTCAGTGGCCAGATCCTCCAGTTCCATCACCGACTGCACGACGGCAAAACGCTGCCGCAACTGCCTCCCGGCCGGCAATCCTTTGCTGTAATGCATGAGACGGCTCCGCATGGCCTGCAGGGTGAATTTTTCGGCACCGTACCGTCCATGCTCCAGCGCCATCCGGCAATGACGCAGAATGAGCGCCCAGCGTTCCTCGGCCGGAACAGGCTGTGGAGCCACCCCGTCCTCCAGCCAGCGCCGCGCATCGCGGAAAATCCACGGACTCGCCATGGCCGCACGCCCAATCATGACCCCGCGCACCGCCGTTGTCCGCAGCCGACCTTCAATGTCCCGCCCGCTCGCCAGATCCCCATTTCCAATCACCGGAATCCGCACGGCTTCCGCACAGGCACCAATGACGTCCCAGTCCGCCAGCCCACCATACCCCTGCGCCCTCGTCCGGCCATGCACCGTCACCGCCGCCATGCCCACATCCTCAAGAATCCTCACCACCTGCAGCGCATTGACCGAATGCTCGTCCCAGCCAATCCGGATCTTCGCCGTCACAGGCACCGGAACGGCCCGCGCCACCGCCGACGCCACCGCCGCCAGCGCCGGACAATCCCGCAGCAGCGACGACCCCCCATTCTTCGCCACTACCTTGTTCACCGGACAGCCGAAGTTGATGTCGATGAAATCCGGCTGCTTCCAGTCAATCACCTTGCGGGCCGCCTCGGCCATCGCCTCGGGATTCGAACCAAACAACTGCACCCCCAGCGGACGCTGCGCGTCATCAAACTCCGTGTACT
>JBIICE010000174.1:0-8670 GCA_044239025.1 Verrucomicrobiales bacterium | reverse complement strand
TACCAGATCTTCAAACTGAAACAGGACGCGGAACGCCCCACTCAGTACTCGGCCCCACGGATCCCGATCGCCATCCTTCCCCAGATCCGCCGCATCCCCCAGGGCACCGCTCTCGTCGACAGCCCCAAATGGTCTCCCCTTCTCAGCAACCCCAACATGCTGAAGAAACAGGAAACCGTCCTCGGACTCGTCGCAGGTCAGCGCGACACCCCAGCCCAGTACGTCTCGTTCATCATCAGCCCGGAAGGAGAAACCAGCCTCGACAAAAGCGGGGCCCAGCAGTGGTTCATCACGATCGTGTCCGATGAGGAAATCCGCAAGGCGGGCCAACCGGACAACATGCAGCCGTCCAACTTCATCATGATGCAGATCGATCCATTCACCGCCAACATGCGGATCTATCAGCCGAATTGATCATTCCCGCGCCCGTCCACGGGGCCCAACCCACCCGCCGCACCAGCCAAGGCCATCGCTTGCACCACCCCGCGGTCTGAAGCATGGCTGCCTGCGGAGCCTCCATGACACCACCGGCACGCAGTCTGATCCGCGCATCCCTCGCCTCGCTGGGAGTCCACGGACTGCTCCTGCTCTCCGCCGCATGGCTCCTCGCTGTGCTCCCGACCCTTTCCCGGATGCTGCCGGACATCCCTCAGCCCAACTCAACCCGGGAGCGCAGCAAACCAAAGGAAACCCCGCCGGCCCTCAAGGAAATCGCGATCTCCCTGATCCCGGAAACCACCACGCCTCCAGAGGAGAAAAAACCGGAGGTCGCCGCTGCCAATGCTGCTCCCAGCGGCAAACGTCAGTTCATCCTCCCAAACGGCGCGCTCCCGGAACAGGAACCATCCCGCAGCAATTCCCGCTTCTTCTCGAGCCAGAACATGCGCGCCGCCTCCACCGCGGCACCGGATCCCACTGCCGATCCCTCGCTCATCAGCCAGGAGGGTCATGACCTCCCCATGCTTTCGCTCAATGCCATCGATTTCAAGGATGGCCTCGAGGACTCCTCTTCTCCTCTCGAAGCCCGCTCCAGCGAACTCACTCCGGACCCCACCCCTCCCGACCAGCCAGCCAACCCCACGCCGCCCGACGTGATCGCGGACCGCCCACCGGAACCGTCCCCCCCACCCACCCCACCCACCCCTCCCAGCCCACCCCCGACTCCCCAGCCGAGCCCCGCGGAGTCACCATCCCCTCCAACCACCAATCCCAGCGCCCCAGCCCCGCAGACCGCACCGCGCCCACCGGAAATCCGCGACCGCCCCCCGGAACCTTCCGTCACCCCGCCGCCCGATGGCGAACGCCCCCCGGCCCCCGCACCCCCCCGCCGCCGCCCAGCTGCCCCACCCGCCCCAAAAGCACTCCCCAAACCCGGAACGCGCGACCGACTCGACCTCACGGGCAAGGCCAGAGTGGAAGAGGTGAAAACCAGGTCGCGCGGCGGAAACACCAACCTCGGCAATCAGGCGTCCGTCGATGCCGAGGCCACCCCGGAAGGGCGCTACGCCAAAACCATTCACGAAAAAGTCGGTCTCGTCTGGAACCGCAAAATGGCCACCATCCGCGGACTCACCGGCGTGGGCACGGTCGAAGTCGAATTCGACATCGATGCCGAAGGCCGCATCAGCAACGTCCAGCTTGTCGATCCCGGAAAAGCCAATCCCATCCTCGAAGACGTCTGCCTCAGCGCCATCATCGCCGCCAAACTGCCGCCGCCGCCGCAGGAACTCATCGACGAACTCCGCGACCCCATCACCGGGGGACGCATGCGCCGCCGCTTTACCTTCCATCGACTCTGACCCCAAGCAAGATCATGCCCACCCCTGCCGCCGGCTTCTCCAGCAACTTCAGCGACGCCCTCTCCAGCGTCTGGCATTTCATCGTCATCGGTGGCTGGGCCATGGTCCCGATCCTCCTCTGCTCCTTCATCCTTGTCGCCGTGATCTTCTGGAAGGCCTCGGAACTCACCCCGGAAAAAATCATGCCGGGGAACCTCGTCCGCCAGCTCGACGACCTCGCCACCCAACCAAGCGCGGTCAGCTTCAAGGCCCTTCAGCAGAACATCGCCCACGATACCTCGCCCCTCGCACGCATCTGCCAGACCGCCTTCTCCACCACCCACACCTCCCACGCCGCTGCGCTCCGCGCCACGGAAACCGCCGGCCGCGAGGAAGTCAGCCGCATGGAACGCGGCATCGGCGTCCTCGAACTCATCTTCACGGTCTCTCCCATGCTCGGCCTCATCGGCACGGTCGGCGGTCTCGTCACCATCTTCGCCAACTTCGGAGGCGATTCCAGAAACGCCGACCAGGCATCCCGCATCGCAGCCGGCATCTCGGAGACCATGAACGCAACCATCGCCGGCCTCGCCGTCGCCGTCCCCGCTGTCATCGCCCAATTCTGGTTCAGCCGCCGCACGGAAACAGCTAGCCTCCGCATGAGCTCGATCATCAACCGCGCCCTCGACAGCGTCTGGCGCAGCGAACCGGAATCCTGAACCCAGCACCCGCGCCCCACGCCCGTGAACTTCCACGTCCGCCGCCGCCGCAGCCCGGTTCTCCAGATCATCAACATGATCGATATCCTCATCATTCTCCTCATTTTCCTCGTCGTCAGCACCTCCTTCAAGGAATCCCACTCCGTTCTCAATGTCTCCGTCCCCGTAAGCGAAGCCCTCTCCCTCGGAACCGACTCGGAACGCCGCCTCGGCATCAGCCTGACCAAGGACGGCAAGGTCTACCTCGACGACCGCGAGGTCCCCCCAGCGGAAACCACCGCCGCTCTCGCATCGCTCCGCTCAGCCCGGCCCGATGCCAGACTCGACCTCCGCATCGACGAAAATGTCCCCTTCGGCACCATCATCCGCGTCTGGGATGCCCTCACGAAGGCCGGTTACAAGGTAGGCGACGTTCCCGCCCGCGTCCTCCGCGCCAAGGCTGCCGCAGCTCCCTGATTTCCCCCCATTTCCCGCTTTCCCCGCCCTTTCACGCGCGGACGTATCCTCCCCCTTCCCATACCCATCATGGTCCGCGAAATCGTCCTCTTTGGTGATCCCGTCCTGCGCGAGAAATGCCGCCCCGTCACGGAAATCACCGATGCCATCACCGCCCTCGCCGCCGACATGGTCGAAACCATGGAGGCCGCCGATGGCGTCGGTCTCGCCGCCCCGCAGATCGGCGAAGATATCCAGCTCGCGGTCATCGATGTCTCGGACGCCGAAGAACCCCTGACGTTCCTCCGCGTCAATGGCCAAGCCGCGAAACTGAGTGACTGGATGCCCCTCAAGTTCATCAATCCGACCCTCTCCTTCCCGTCCCGCGACAAGGCGGCCATGAAGGAAGGCTGCCTCAGCTTCCCGGAAGTCCGCGCGGAAATCCGCCGCCCGGATGTCGTCCATGCCACCGTGACCCTCCTCGATGGACGCACCATCACCATCGAAACCGATGGCCTTCTCTCCCGGGCCATTCAGCACGAGACGGATCACCTCAACGGCATCCTCTTCATCGACCGCGCCAGCCCTGCCGTGAAACTCACCCTGAAACGGAAAATCCAGAAGATGTGGGACGAATACGCGCGCTGACCACCATGGCCCTTTCCCTTTTCGATACCCTCACACGGCAGAAATCCCTCCTCGCCCCCATCGACGGCAAGGTCTTCCGCTTCTACTGCTGCGGTCCCACGGTCTACGGTCCGGCCCACATTGGTAATTTCCGCACGTTTGTCCTCCAGGATATCTTCCGCCGGGTCCTCGAACTCGGCGGCATCACCACCAGACACGTCCGCAACATCACGGACGTCGACGACAAAACCATTCGCGACTCCATCAGGGCCAACCAGTCCCTCCGCGACTTCACGGGCCACTGGCTCGGAAAATTCCACGCGGACTGCCTCGCCCTCAACTGCCTCGCCCCACACGTGGAACCCGGGGCCGTGGATCACATCCCGCAGCAGATCGCCATGATCGCCACCCTCGTGGAACGCGGTCACGCCTACAAGGCCGCCGATGGCTCGGTCTACTTCCGGGTCTCCTCCTTCCCCCAGTACGGCCGCCTGTCCCGCCTCAAGGAACGCGAACTCCGCATGGGCACCTCGGTCGCCGACGACGAATACGAAAAGGATACCCTCGCCGACTTCGCGCTCTGGAAGGCCCGAAAACCGGAGGACGGTGCGAACTTCTGGCCTTCCCCCTGGGGCGAGGGCCGCCCGGGCTGGCACCTCGAATGCTCAGCCATGACCCGCGAATACCTCGGCGATACCTTCGACCTTCACAGCGGCGGCGTCGACCTCGTCTTCCCTCACCACGAAAACGAAATCGCCCAGAGCGAATGCTGCACGGGCCACGAATTCTGCCGGCACTGGTTCCACGTCACCCATCTCCTCGTGGACCATGCCAAAATGTCCAAGAGCCTCGGGAATCTGTACACGCTCGATGACCTCGCCGCAAAAGGCTTCTCCCCAATGGAGGTCCGCTACGTGCTCGCCGCCGCCCACTACCGCGCCCCGCTCAATTTCACACTCGCTTCGCTCGAAGCCGCCCGCCCCGCCCTCGCCCGGCTCGCCCGCGCCGCCGAGGCTCTCGCGGCACGATCCGGACTGACGGCACCGCTTTACTCCGATCTTCCGTCTCACGGCCCCGGACCTTTCTCGGCCGCGTGGGACTCTCTCAACGACGACCTCAATACCGCTGAAGCCCTCGGCCACGTCTTCGTCACGCTCCGCAGTCTTCAGCAGGATACGCTCTCCCCGGAGGACGCCGCCGCCGCTTTCCGCGGGCTCCACTTCATACTCGCAGCCTTCGGCCTCATCCTTCCTTCCACTTCTCTTCAGCAGCAAGACATCCCGGAGGATGTCCTCCGTCTCGCCTCCCGCCGCTGGGACGCCCGCCTCGCCAGAGACTGGGCCACCTCGGACCTCCTGCGCGCCGAACTCGATGCCCTCGGCTGGATCATGAAGGATGGCAAAACTTCATGGGAACTGACCCGGAAATCCTGAGCACCCACGCCGGATCATCCCTTCACGGACGCTCGGCCACCGCCATCAGGGTCTGAAAGTGCGGAGCCCCCGCCTCGCGGTCGACCACGGAAATGCGCACCGATCCAAATCCCGCTTCCTCAAGGAAACCATAAAGCTCGACCTCGGAAAAGCCCAGCCACACGTCCGCATACAGTTCCCGCGCCTGCTCGAAGTCATGCCGCAGCAGGTCGAGCACCACAATCCTGCCCCCGGGCCGCGTGATCCGGTACGCTTCCCGCACCGCCACATCCGGCCGCACGGCATGATGCAGGGCCTGACTGAAAAAAGCGAGGTCGACCCCGCCATCCTCAATCGGCACATTCTCCAGATCGCCCAGACGGTACTCCAGATTCCCGAAGCCATTTTCCCGGGCCACCCGCATGCCGTATTCCACCATCTTCTCGGAACTGTCGATGGCAATGACCCGCTCGGCACGCTGCGCCAGCAGCTGCGAAAACGTACCCTCACCCGCCCCGAGGTCCGCAATCGTCTGGCGCGGCATCAGGAGCAGCAGGGCCTCCGCCAGACCTTTCCAGCTCCGCCCCGGACAGTAGCTCCGGCCGAAACGCCCGGCCAGCTGGTCAAAATACGCCCGCGCATGGTCGGAACGCTTCCGCAGCGCCAGATCAAGGGCCCGGCGATCCTCCCGCGATTCCGCAATCTCGGGCGCGCTCTTCCGGATCAGTTCGCGGAAGGTCCCCGCTGCCGGCTCCAGGCTGTAGAGACTGTTCTTCCCGGAACGCCGCGCCCGCACCAGCCCCGCATTCTTCAGCAGCCCCAGCTGCGTGGAAATCCGGCTCTGCTTCATGCTCAGAATCTCCTGCAGTTCGGCCACGGTCAACTCGGCCCGGTCCAGCAGCAGCAGCAGCCGCAGCCGGGTGGGCTCACTGATCAGGCGCAGGGATTCAACTACAGATGACACCCCTCAGCCTACACGCCCACTCCATCCCTCGGCAAAGAGAAATCCACCGGATACCCCGCCAATCCCTTGTGGGAGCTTCCGGCCCCTGCTCTGCTCGCCTGCCCACCTCCTCCACCATGCCGGACCTGCTGCCCATCTACGAAATCGAACCCGCCCTGCTCTCCGCGTGGCAAGCCCAGCCTCCCTGCCGCCGCTTCATCATCGAAGCCCCGACCGGATCCGGAAAATCCACCCAGCTGCCCCAGATCCTCGACTGCCATGGGCTCAATCAGGGCGGCGAAATCATCATCCTGCAGCCCCGCAGAATCGCCGCCCGCATGCTGGCGCGCAGGGTCGCCGAAGAAATGAATGTCCGCCTCGGCGAGGAAGTCGGCTATCAGGTCCGCTTCGAAAACGTCGGCAGCCGCCACACTCGCATCCGCTTCGTTACCGAGGGCATCCTGCTCCGCCGCATGGTCGACGACCCCACCCTCAAGGGAGTCGCCGCCATCATCTTCGACGAATTCCACGAACGCCACCTCTACGGCGACATCTCGCTCGCCCGCTGCCTCTCCCTTCAGGAATCCCAGCGGCCGGACCTCGCCATCCTCGTGATGTCCGCGACCCTCCAGACGGATGCCCTCCGGGCTTACCTCGGTCCCTCGGCGGCCCACCTCGTCTCCACCGGCCGCACGTTCCCCGTCGAAATCCGTTACGCCCCGAAAAAGATCACGGTGAAAGGCGAACTCTGGGACCACGCTGCCAGAGTCTGCGGCGAGGCCCTCGCCACCCGCCGCGAGGGCCACGCTCTCGTCTTCATGCCGGGTGCCTTCGAAATCCGCAAAACCATCGACGCCCTCAGCCGGGAACGCTGGTCCCGCGACTTCGATATTCTCCCCCTGCACGGCGAACTCTCACCAGCCCAGCAGGACGCCGCCGTCCGCCCCGGTGGCCCACGCCGCATCATCGTCGCCACCAACGTCGCCGAAACCTCTCTCACCATCGACGGTGTCCAGACGGTCATCGATTCCGGCCTCGCCCGCCTCGCCGCATGGGACCCCAACCGCGGCATCAATACCCTCACCATTCAGCCCATCGCCCGCTCCAGCGCCGATCAACGCGCCGGACGCGCCGGACGCACCGCCCCCGGTACCTGCTGGCGGCTCTGGAGCGAGGATTCCCACGGCCGCCGGCCCGCTGCCGAAATCCCGGAGATCCTCCGACTCGACCTCGCCGAAGTCATTCTCACCCTCAAAGCGGCGGGCGTCGCTTCCCTCGATTCCTTCCGCTGGTTCGAAAACCCGGACCCGCGCAGCATGGAACGCGCCCTCCAGCTCCTCCGCGAACTGGGAGCCCTCGACCCGGAACAGAGAATCACCACGCTCGGATCGGTCCTCACCCGCTACCCCCTGCACCCCCGCCACGCCAGACTCATGGAAGCTGCCCGCTCGCACGACTGCGTCGCTTCCCTCGCCCTCGCTGTCGCCCTGCTGCAAGGCCGCTCGATCTTCACCCGCAGCCCGGCTGGACCATGGCAGCACCGCGAGGACACCAGCGACTTCCAACCCCTCCTGCGCGCATGGCAATTGGCCGCCGACCGCAGTTTCCAGCCGGAACCCTGCGGCTCACTCGGACTCAACGGACGCGCTGCCGCCGAAGCCGCACGCCTCGCCGAACGCCTCGCCGCCATTGCCGGTGAACGCCGCTTCTCCACGCCATCCCCACCCGATGGCCCCACGCTCGCCAGAATCATCCTCACCGGTTTCAGCGACCAGGTGGCCCGCCGCACCAGTCCCGGCGGTGCCAGCTGCCATCTGACCGGCGGCCGCCGCGGCAATGCCTCCCCGGACTCGGTCTGCCGTGGCCACGAACTGCTCGTCGCCGCGGAAATCACCGAAGTCCAGGGACGCGACATCCAGGTCACCCTCCAGTTGCTCACGGAACTCGAGGAAGACTGGCTCGGCGATGCCTTTCCTGAGGACTTCTCCCTCGAGAAGGCTCCGTTCTTCGACGATAACCAGCGCCGCGTCATCCAGCGCGAACAGGTCCGCTTCCGCGACCTCGTGATCCGCGAACGCCAGAGCGGTGAACCCGATGCGCACGCCGCCGCGGCCATTCTCGCGGAGGAAGTCCTCCGCGGCCGCCTCCCCCTCGCCAAATGGACGGAAAATGTTCCCCAGTGGCTCGCCCGGCTCAACTTCCTGCGCGCCGCCATGCCGGAACTGGAACTGCCTGCCTTCACTGACGACGATCACCGCCTCGTCCTCGAGGAACTCTTCCACGGATCCCGCGGCTTCCGCGACATCAAGGACCTCGACCCCACCCCGGCCCTCCGCTCGTGGCTCAGCCACACGCAGGCCGCCGCCCTCGACCGCCACGCCCCGGAACGCATCGAAATCGACTCGGGCAAAAAAGTCCGCATCGACTACACCCGGCCGGAAGAACCCAGCCTCAGCGTCTTCATCCAGCAGCTCTTCACTCAGAAGGATAGCCCGCGCGTCGCTGCCGGACGCGTTCCCCTCGTCCTCTCGATCCTCGCTCCCAACCACCGCCCCATTCAGGTCACCCGCGACCTGGCCGGCTTCTGGAAAAATCACTACCCCGCCATCAAAAAGGAAATGGAACGCCGCTACCCACGCCACCAATGGCGCGATATGCCCTGAAACTTCTCCAGCCGCAGGGAAAACCACGCTTTCCTTGCATCGACCCCCGCCCGGCCCCATAGCTTCCCCACTCATGACCGTGATCGCCATCGA
>JBIICE010000173.1:0-8680 GCA_044239025.1 Verrucomicrobiales bacterium | reverse complement strand
GGGACGAACTTGAAAGCCGCTCCAACAGCTACCTCAACGAGGTCGTCGATGACCGCGAAGGTCTTCCCATCACCCTCTCGATCCTGCACCGCGAATTCGGACGGCGCATCGGCCTCGACATCGTCGGCGTCAGTTTCCCCGGCAGATTCATGAATCGCCTCGGCACCAGCAAGCCTGAAGACACGACCGGCCCAGTCATCGATGTCTTCGATGACGGGCGCATGCTCACGCCGGATGAAGCGTCCGCCTTCATCCTCGACTTCAGCGGCGAACTCCCCGGAACCGAGTCATGGCAACCCGCCACCCCGCGCGCCATCATCCTCCGCATGCTCAATAACCTCGCCGCTTCCGCCGGCCCCGCCGAAGCAGACGCTCTGCTCCGCTATCTCGATACCGCCCTCGCCATCGACCCCGCCAGCCCCACGCCGCGCCTCCAGCGCCTCCTCGTCCATGCACGGGCCGACCGACCAGACGATGCGCTCGCAGACATCAGCTGGTTCCTTGAACATCAACCCGAAGGGATCGACCTCGACCGCCTCCGCGATCTCGCCGCCTCGCTCCGCTCGCGACGCTGAAGAACCAGCACGGGAGCCATCCCGCGCGACTTCATCCGCCAGCGGAAAAACCAGCCCGTCCCGAGGCCGCCGTCACGGCTTCGGCCGCTTCTGCAGGAACTGTTCCACCCACCCGATATTGTACCGCCCCGACTTGAAGTCGGAGTTGTCCAGAATCGCATGCTGAAAGGGAATCGTGGTCTTGATTCCTTCGATCTTGAACTCCATGAGCGCCCTCTTCATCCGGGCAATCGCAATCTCCCGTGTGTTGCCGGTCACAATCAACTTGGCAATCATCGAATCATAGTACGGCGGCACTTCGTAGCCGGAATATATGTGCGAATCAATCCGCACCCCGCGGCCCCCCGGTGCATAATACTCACGGATTTTCCCGGGCGACGGCGCAAAATTCGCATAGGGATCCTCCGCATTGATCCGGCATTCAATGGCGTGGCACCGCGGCACCCCCTTGCGGACATGCTCCGACAGCGGTTGCCCCGCTGCCACCCGGATCTGTTCCTTGATCAGATCCACGCCGTATACCTCTTCCGTCACCGGATGCTCCACCTGGATCCGGGTGTTCATCTCCATGAAGTAGAAGTTCTCCTGGTCATCCACAAGGTACTCGATGGTACCCGCGTTCACATAGCCGATCTCTTCGCACAGCTTCACCGAAGCCGCACACATCTTCTTCCGCAGTCGCTCGCTGATGAAGGGCGAGGGGCACTCTTCAATGATTTTCTGATTGCGACGCTGCAGGGAACAATCCCGCTCGCCAAGGGCTACAATATTGCCCTTCATATCTCCAATCACCTGAATCTCAATGTGATGAGGATTTATGATGAGCTTCTCCATGTACATGTCGCCGTTCCCGAAGCACTTCTCCGCCTCGGCCTTGGCACTCGAAAAGGCCGCCGAAATCGCCGCCTCGTTGTGCACCGGCCGCATGCCCCGTCCGCCGCCACCAGCCGCCGCCTTCAGCATCACGGGATACCCCATCGCCGAGGCCGCCTCAAGGGCCTCCCGGTCTGTCCGCAGAATCCCATCCGTCCCCGGAATGATCGGCACCTTGAAACGCTTCGCGGTCGCCCGCGCCATGTTCTTGTCGCCCATCATCTCAATCACCTCGGCACTGGGCCCGATGAACTTGATCTTGCAGCTTTCGCAGATCCTCGCGAACTTCGCATTCTCGGAAAGAAACCCATACCCCGGATGAATCGCATCCACGTTGGCAATCTCCGCAGCAGCAATGATCCGGTCGATCATGAGGTAACTCATGGAACTCGGCCCAGGCCCGATGCAGATCGCATCATCCGCGAGTTGCACATGCATGGAACGCTCATCCGCCTTCGAATAAACCGCCACGGTCCGGATGCCCAGTTCCTTGCAGGCCCGAATCACCCGCAGCGCAATTTCGCCACGGTTCGCAATCAGGATTTTGTTGATCATGGTCGCGCGGAAATCAGGCCGGCTGAATCTCAAAGAGCGAGCTGTCAAACTGCACCGCCGACGCATCGTCCACCATGATGCGCGTGATCACTCCGCTCTTCTCGGCCTTGATCTCATTCATCACTTTCATGGCTTCGATGATGCACACGGTCGTGTTCTCGTCGACCGTGTCCCCGATGCTCACAAAAACCTTTTCCCCGGGACCGGGCGAACGGTAGAACGTCCCCACCATCGGCGAAGTGATGTAGGTTCCCGTAGGGGCAGCAGGCGCGCTCGGTTCCGCAGGCTTGGCTGCCGCGGCAGGAGCGACCGCCGGAGCCGATGCCGCCGGAGCCGTCGCCGGAGCCGCCGGCAAAGCGTCGAAATCGACACCCTTGCGCAGCTTGATCTTAAATCCTTCCCGCTCGAGTGAGAAGAGCGACAGGTCGTTGCGCTTCATCAACTCGATGATCTGTCTGATTTCTTTGAGGTCCAAGGCGTTGGCAGGGTATGTGGTTCAGGGGCGGCAGGCAGAGGCGTCCGCATGCCTCGGCAGCATGCAGCGTGCCGATGGTCGACCGGACACAGCCAGAACGTAGATTCTTTGCCTGCGGCGTCAACCACGGGATGCATACGTTCGCTTCCCCATTGAGGGAACCGGTATGAATCAGACGTCACAAATCCTTACGGCGTCGCTCAGCGAAATCAGCGGATCCTTGCCCCTCGGAATGAACTCCTGGCCAACCCAGCCGCGATAGCCACTTTCGGCAATGGCCCGCATGATCGGAGGATAATTGATTTCCTGCTGATCATCAAGCTCATGCCTCCCGGGATTGCCAGCGGTGTGGATGTGCCCCACGTGCGGCGCACACTCCCGGTACCGGCGGATGACGTCGCCGTCCATGATCTGCACATGGTAGATGTCAAAGAGCATCTTCATGCGGTCGCTCCCGATCTCCCGGCAGATGTCGAGAGCCAGATCAATCCGGTCACACCAGTAGTCCGGATGGCCTTTCATCTCCTCCGCCACCCGGCTGTTCAGCATCTCAAGGCACAGCGTCACCTTCTTCTCCTCCGCGTACGGCACAATCTTCCTCAGCCCAGCCAACATGTTGCGCCGTGCCACCGCATCCTCCAATCCCCTCCGGAAACCGGAAAAGGTGATCACACTGGGCACCCCATGCTCCGCCGCCGCATCAATGCTCTTCCGCAGCGCCGCAAGGCATTCCTCATGCTCTTCCTCATGCGCAAAACCCTTCGCAAACCCATGACTGCCGCCGATCGCACAGGTCAAACCGTGCTTCTTCAGCAAAGGCCAGTGCTCCGGACCGACCAACTCCACCGACCCCACGCCCATCCGCACGGCAGCCTCGGCCAGTGCCTCGATGCTCATCGGCTTGAAACACCAGTGCACCACTGACTGCCGGATCCTCCCGTTCCGGATCCGGTACAGCTCTGCGGAGGCCCCGCCAGTCTCCGCAGCAATAGGCCCACAGGACGCCAGCACCGCCGGCAGCACCGGTGCAGCAGAGAGAAATCGTCGGCGGTCGCTCATCATAGCCACACAGCCTGTGCGCAGAGAAACCTTCACGCAAATACGTTTTCCGCCGGGATCGAGGAATCCCCGCTCCAGACCCCGCCGTTAAAAAAATGTTGCTTCTTGAGACAAAGGCGGCTTGCTCTGCCGCTTCCGCTCCGGCGGGTCACCCGGATCATTTCCTCAAGGGCCGACTCCACCCATCTATCCTCCCATCCGTCAGTATGATCGAAGTCAATAACCTGACCAAGCATTTCGGCCCCAAAGTGGCGGTCGATAATCTCTCGCTCTCCGTCCGGAAGGGCGAAGTCCTCGGATTCCTCGGGCCCAACGGCGCAGGAAAATCCACCACCATGCGCATGATCACCGGATTCCTGCCGCCCACCGCAGGGACCGTCTCGGTCGGCGGTGACGACATGCTCGAGAAACCCAATCTGGCCAAAGCCCGCATCGGATACCTTCCCGAAAGTGCCCCGCTGTACCTCGACATGACGGTCGAGGGATTCCTCGGCTTCACGGCCGAACTGCGCGGCAAATCAGGATCCGCCAAGGCCGAGGCCGTCAACCGGGCCATCGACACCTGCTTCCTCCAGAAGGTGCGCCGCCAGTCGATTGATACCCTCTCCAAAGGGTACCGGCACCGGACCTGCCTCGCCCAGGCAATCATTCACGATCCTGAAGTTCTCATCCTCGACGAACCCACCGACGGCCTTGACCCCAATCAGAAAGACGTCGTCCGCAATCTCATCCGTGAAATGGGCCGCACCAAGGCCATCATCTTCTCCACCCACATTCTCGAGGAGGTGGAAGCCTGCTGCAGCCGCGCCATCATCATTGATCAGGGCCGCATCGTCGCCGATGGAACCCCTCAGGAACTGCAGCGCCGCGCCAGCCGCGCCGGAACCGTTCTCCTGCGCATCAACGGCGGCACCGGCAGCGGCCTCGAACGCGAACTCTCCGGGCTCCGCCACGCCGCCCGACTCGATGTCGTCTCCTCCGGCGAGCAGTTCGAAGCCATCGTCACTCCGCGGCCCAACACCCCTTCCGGGGCGCTCTCCGCGGAAATCTACAGCCTCGCCGCTTCCCGCAGCCTCGGCCTCGTCGAACTCCACGAAGAACCGGGCCGCCTCGACGAAATGTTCCGTGAACTGACCAGCAGCAACAAATCCTGATCCGTTCCACTCACCCCAAGTCTCTTCAATTCTCAGCGAATCATTCCCATGCGCAACGTCTGGATCGTCTTCAAACGTGAGCTGACCAGCTACTTCACGACCCCGCTGGCCTACGTCCTCATCATCATCTTCTGCCTCCTGAGCCTCGGGCTCTGCCTCTTCTTCGGCGGATTCATCGAACGCGGGGACGCTTCCCTCACCAGCTTCTTCTATTTCCACCCGTGGATCTACATGATTTTCGGCCCGGCCATCGGCATGCGCCTCTGGTCTGAAGAGCACCGCATGGGAACCACGGAACTCCTCCTCACCATGCCCATCTCTCCGTGGGAAGCCATCACCGGAAAATTCCTCGCGGCTTTCGCTGTCCTCGCCGTCACCCTCCTGTCCACCATCGGTATGGTCATGACCGTCTACAATCTCGGGGAACCGGACGGCGGCGTCATCTTCAGCGGCTACCTCGGCAGCTTCCTCGTCGGTGCCGCCTCCATCGCCATCACCTGCGCCATCTCGGCCATGACCCGGAACCAGATCACCTGTCTGCTCATCGCCGTGACCATCTGCCTCGTCCTCACTCTCGTCGGTTTCGGACCCATCACCGATTTTCTCCGGGGTGCCAAACTCGGTTTCCTCGCGGACGCCTGCAACAGCATCAGCCTCCTCTGGCACGCCACGGAACTCTCCCGCGGACTCATGCGCGTCCAGTCGATCGCCTACTTCGTCTCGGTGATCGGCTTCTGTCTGTTTCTCACGAGCGTGATCATCCGCTCAAAACGCTCCTGAGCATCCACCCCCCAGCCCAGCCCAAGCACTTTTCCCATGAGCACTCCTGACAAATCCACCGCACCCAAAAACCGTGGATGGCTCCTCACCGCAGGCGGCACCCTCCTCGTCCTCGCCATCGCCGGCACCGTCAACATCATCGCCGGACTCAGCTCCGGCCGGGTCGACTGGACGGAATACAAGGTCCACACCCTCACAGAGGGGACCCGGAAGATCGTTGGCCGGATCGATACCGACACGACCCTTAAATTCTTTGTCTCTCCCAAGGACCAGCTCCCCCCGAACCTCCGGCCGCTGGTCGATCAGACGGACAGCTGGCTGGCCCGCTACCGGGAACTGAATCCGAAGTTCGTCCGGATCGAGAAGCAGGAAGTGGAACCGGCGACTGACGAAGAGGAAGCCGCGAAGGCGGCCGGCATCGAACCGCGCGGCGGCCGCTTCTACTTCGGGATCGCCGTGAACAGTCTCGATAAATCCGCCCTCATTGACTGGGTCCCCGACCTGCTCTCGAGCGATGGCAAGGAAGACGATAAAATCGAGTACAATCTCTCCCGGGCCATCAGCGAGGTGAACCGCACCAAGGCCAAAACCCTCGGGCTGCTCACTCCGCTCCCCGTCCAGGGGAATCCCTTCGGAGGCGGCCAGCCATGGGCCATCCATCAAGCCCTGAAATCCCAGTACGACATCAAAACGATCGAATCGACGGCGACCACCATCGACCCGGCCCTTGATGTCCTCGTACTGATTCACCCAGCCGGCATCACCGAGGAAACCCAGTATGCCGTCGACCAATACCTCCTCAGCGGGGGACGGGTCGTCGCCTTTCTCGACTCCTCCAGCCTCGCGGCCACGACCACCGGCCGCCCGCAGCCGGGCATGCCCCCGGGCATGTCCCCCGGAGCCGTCGAACCAGCTTCGAATCTCACCAAGCTCCTCGGTGCCTGGGGTTACTCGCTCGATACCACCAACATCGTTGCCGATCCGGCCTACGGCATGAACATGCAGGGAACGAGCTTCCCCGTCGTCATGGAGATCGGCCCCGACGCCGTCGGCGACAAGAACGATGACGTCATCAAGTCGCTCACCAACTTCTTCTTCATCTACTCGGGTGCCTTCAGCGGTTCACCAGCCAGCGGGCTCACCGAAACCGTCTTCCTCAAGACCACGGATAAGCATTCCATGGTCCCTGTGTCGTATGCGAACGCCAATCCGGGCTCCCCGGAGAGTCTCCGCCAGATGCAGGAACTCGCCTACAAACTGAAACCGGAAGGCAAACAGCGACTCCTCGCCCTCCGCCTCAAAGGAAATTTCAAGACGGCTTTTCCTGAAGGCAAACCGGCCCCAGCCCCGAAACCCGAGGGCGGCAACCCGCCCGGCGGATTCCCCGGCGGGCTCCCCGGTGGTTTGCCCGGCATCATCCCCGGTGGCCCGCAGGGCGCTCAGGGAGAAACCGGAACTGCCGCGCCTGCCCCGTCGGCAGCGGTGCCGGAAAATCCACCAGTGACGGCCCCGGCAACCGCCGCTCCAGCGACTGCCGGCAATACCCCCGCCGCAACCGCAGTAACCCCGGCCATCGAAATCAAACCCGACAAGCCGGAGGTCACCAACCCGGCGACCCCCCCTGGCAAGGAACCCGCCGCTTCCGCCACTCTCGAGGTTCCCACCACCCCGGCGACGCCTCCTGCCGCTGCTCCGGCACCCCTGCCCGTGACGCCCAACCCGGCCACTCCTGCCCCCGCCGCCACCACGGGAACCCCTGCGGCTCCCGCCGTCCCTGCTGCGCCGGGAACTCCGGCAACACCTCCCGCCGACGCTTCCCTCAAGGAGTCGAAAAAAGAAGGTGTCGTCTACCTCGTGGCTGACTCGGATATCCTTTTCGATCAGGTCGGCCCGGTGCTCAATTCGCATGACTTCGCACTCGCCATGAACATGATCGATCAGGCGGCCGGAGACCCGGACCTCATGCAGGTACGCGGCCGTGGTTCCGCCATCCGCCCGTTCTCCGCTCTCAAGAAGATTGCGGACGACGCGAACGCGAAGATCCAGAAGGACGTCGAGCAGATGCAGGGCGAACTTGCGAAGATCCAGGAGGACATCAGTTCCAAGAAAACCGGCAAGGAACGCAACGCCGCCCTCTACAAGGGCATGGTCGAACTCCAGCAGAAACAGCGGGACCTGAACAAGAATATCTACCAGAAGCAGAAGGAAGCCCGGAAGGAATACGACCAGGTGATCTTCGGCATCAAGTGGCGGAACCTTCTCATCCCGCCTCTCCTCTGGCTCATCGCCGGCCTCGCGGTCTTCTTTGTCCGTAAAACCCGTACCGCCGCTCATTGATTCAACGCCATGAAGAGCAAGCAACTCATTACTCTCCTCGCCATCCTCGCCGCCGCAGGCGTCACGGCTGCCCTCAAAATGCGCAGCCGGAGCGCTGCCATCGGCGGCAAGCCCCAGGAGGTCGGCAAACCCATCCTCGGCTCGTTCGAACCCGAAAACGTCGGCGGGTTCACTGTCAGCGACGGCAAGGAATCCGTGGAAGTCGCCTTCAAGGACGGCAAATGGATTCTCCCAGCCCGCGATGGCTTCCCCGCCAGCCTCACGGCCGTCAATGAACTGCGCGACACCGCCCAGCAACTCAAGGTTCTCTCTGTCCAGAACGTCGGCGAAAGCCAGCTGGGCCGACTCCAGCTGCGCGATCCCGCTGCGGATACACCGGATGAAGAACGCGGCAAAATGATCACATTCCGCGACGCCTCGGGCAAGGAATCCCTCACGCTGTTCGCCGGGAAAACCATGGAACCGAAAAGCGATGGCGGCTTCAGCTTCAATGCCGGTCCCCGCCCGCAGTTCATCCGCGTCAAAGGCGTCGACGGCACGGTCTACCAGACCGCTCAGGGCTTCACCACCCTCAACGCCTCGGCCAAACTCTGGCTCGACAAGGAAAGCTTCTTCAAGGTCGAAAAGCTCAGATCCATTGCGGTGACAGGCCCCACGCCGGAGGAATCATGGAAGATCTTCCGCGAAACCGAAGGCGGCGAACTCAAGCTCGACGCGCCCAAAGCGGGCGAGGAATTCGACGCCACCAAGGCGGCTGCTCCGGGCGGTGCTTTCGCCTACGCTGCCTTCGAGGACATCGCCCCGACCGCCGACCGTGAAAAGGCAGCCCTCGACAAACCAACTCACACCGCGGTCATCGAAACATTCGACGG
>JBIICE010000172.1:0-8713 GCA_044239025.1 Verrucomicrobiales bacterium | reverse complement strand
TACGTACCGTTCCTGCATTGGGATACCCATGCGGACGGACACAGCACGGTGGCGCGGATGCATCGGGAAATCGATGCGCCCATTGCCCAGTTGGTGCGGGACCTGGAGGAACGGGGCCTGCTCGACCGCACCCTCGTGGTGCTCGCGTCGGAATTCAGCCGGGATGCCATGATTGAAGGCGTGCCGGGTTCCAGCGCGACCGATCAGGTCACGGTGGGGGGAGACAAACTGGAGACGCCGCAGCATTACGGACTGCACCGCCATTTCACCGGCGGGACCAGCGTCGTCATGTTCGGCGGTGGCCTCAGAAAGGGCTTCGTCTATGGCGAGACCGCCGAGGAACGACCGCTCGTCGCCGTGAAGAATCCCGTGACCATTCCCGATCTCCACGCCACGATTTTCACAGCCATGGGCATCAGCCCAAAGACCGCCTACGACATCGAGCAGCGGCCGTTTTATGCGACCATCGATGGCAAGGGGGTGCCCGTGAAGGAACTCTTTGCCTGAGCAAGCCCGGCAGCGGCGTGAGCAGCGGAGAGGCGAGGCGCGCCGAACAAGGCACGGCGAACAAGGCACTGCTTCCGGTAAGGGTCACGCGATGACAGGACCTCATCCGGACCACACGACGGCGTGGTCCGTCAGTTCACTGCGGTTTCGCTGAGGAATCCGATTCCTGCAGCGGCGCACCGGTGATGGGATTTCCGCCGCGCACGATCCAGCCGCGTTCGATGAATTCGGCGATTTCGACCTGGCGGGGATTGCTGCTGTTTTCCGGATAGCGCAGCCGTACAATGGCGAGGCATTCGAGGGCACGGCGATCGCCCCCGCCCGGAACAAGGAGGGCCTGCTGGAGGAGGACATCGGTCGGGCCATTCTTGACGGCATAGCCCGACAGTATGCTGCCGCCGGAACCATCATTGATCTGATAGCTTTCCCACTGGCTGCGGTCCGGGAAATCGTCGCCGTAAGTGATGGTGTCCGCGGCGCGGCGGATGACCACGCGCATGAGAACCGGCTGGCTCGGCCGTTTGCTCATGAAATCGCTCCACGGCATCTCTCCGTAGCCCGCGAAGCTTTCCCAGTCGATGCGGAAGCCGTCGTCGGTTTGCTCCGCGGCGACAAGGGTCGTGCTGAAGTCCTCGAGCGGAATGCGGGCGACGGCGAATCGCCCCATGGGCGTGATGGCCACTTCCGAGGGATCGACGCTGCGGGGAGCCATCGGTTTCCATGGCCGCTCCGCGGAGTAGAATCGGCGCAGGGCGGGTGCGACGCGCTCGCGGTCGCGCACGAATACAAGGGCGGCATCGATGTCGGGTGCCGTGAGGAACTGACGGATCGTGCGGAGGAGTTCCGGAGCGTACGATTCCTGCGGAGTGACCTCCAGTCCGCGGGGACGGCTGGGCAGGGGGGGCATGGCGGAAATCGGCGGAGTGCGCAGGGATTTCCACGCGAACCATGCGACCGCTGCGGTGAGCGCCGCCATGCCGAGACCGGCCACGTTGAGGATCCAGCGGTGCGTGCCCGTCGTTCGTCGCGATGCGCCCGGATTGTCGAACGAATTCGGCTGCCGCTGGTGCTTGCGGTGCTTGCGTCCCGCCCGTTCCTTGGCCTTGCGCAGCTCGCGCAGGTGCTCGCGGGCGAGATCGGGCATTTCCGATGGTCCTTCCTGAAGCGACCGGGTGGTCTGGACGGCTCCGATGGCTGGCGGAGGTGGTTTGGCCGCAGTGTCAGTGGCTGGCAAGGGCAGGGCCGGACCCGGGTTCGAGGCGGCCGCGGTGGGCTGCGTTCGGGGCGCGGGATCCGGCAGGGTGGACGGCGCAAATTCCGGGGACGCAGGATCCGACTGGCGTCCGGCGGGCAGAATGGTGCGGCCGCCCGCAGCTTCCCGTTCCGCGAGAATGCCTGCAGCTCCCGGCTGATTCTCGTGCGGAGCCGTCACCTTCGTGCGGCACAGCGTGCAGATCACGGGTCGTCCCGCCATGCCGCGGGAAATGCGGATGGGTTCCCGGCAGCCGCGGCAGAAAAAAGCGATCCATGGGTTGGCATCCATGTGTCAGAGCAGTGGGGCGAGCATGGGACAGCCAGGGTGGCGCTGCAATCTCAATCGGCAGCCGGGCTCAGGCATCGAGGGCATCGATGACCGATTTGGCGTGCATCAGGAGGATGCCGGTGATGTCGTCCGCGCTTTCCTCGCGTTCCAGCTCGCCCTGCATGATGTCACTGATGAGGGCGCTGAAGAGCGGCCACTGGCGGTAATCACGGGTGAATGCAGTGGCCGCATCAAGGACCGGTTTGTCCGCGGCTCCTTCCAGCCAGGAGGCATCCCGCTGATTGCGGGCGAGCGTCGCTTCGGTCACCACGGAACTGACGGCGTGATCCGAGCGGCCTGCCTTGCGGAAGGCGAGCCATGCCCAGACGCCGTACAGCAGCAGGAAGCCGCGGTCGTCGACGGCATTGATCTGTTCTTCCGCATCCGCGAGCGACTCCGCGAGGTGCGGTTGTTCGCGGACGAATTCATCCACGAGTTCGCCGGCGTGTGCTTCGGTGGTATTGTAGAGTTCGTTCCATGCGTCCTCGACCGCGGCTGGGGAAACTGTCTGCATGAGGGTTGTTTGGGGGTGGGCGCTCAGCGGGTGACGCCGCGGGGACTGCTGCGGATGAATTCAATGAGGTGCTGGACATGCGTGCTGGACGCCAGTGGTCCGGATTCGAGTTCCGCCAGCGCGTCGCTGGTGTTGTTCGGACGCATGAAAATGACTTTGTAGGCCTCCTTGAGGGCCCGGATTTCTTCCTCCGGAAAACCGTGGCGCTGGAGACCAACGAGGTTGACCCCGCGCGTTTCGGCCGGATTGCCATCGGCGATCATGAAGGGAGCGACGTCCTTGACGATTTTCGAGCATCCTCCCGTGATGCCATGGCGGCCGATGCGGCAGAACTGGTGGACCGCGGTGAGTCCGCCGAGGATGGCATGGTCTTCCACCGTGACGTGGCCCGCCAGCGTTCCATTGTTCGAGAAAATGACGTGGTCGCCAACGATGCAGTCGTGCGCAATGTGGCAGTAGGCGAGGAAATTCCCGTGACTGCCAATGATGGTTTTCTCGCCGGGAAGGGTGCCGCGGTTCACCGTGCAGAATTCGCGGAAGACATTGTCGCTCCCGATTTCGAGGAAGGTGGGTTCGCCCTGGTATTTGAGGTCCTGCGTCTGCTGGCCGATCGAGCCGAACGAGAAGAAACGGTTGCGGGGACCGATGCGCGCCGGACCCATGAGGGTGACGTGGTTCTGAAGCCAGCAGTTTTCCCCGAGAATCACCCCGTCGCCGATCACGCAGTAGGGACCGATTTCGGTGCCGCTGCCGATTTCGGCTTTCGGAGAGATGATGGCGGTGGGGTGAATGGATGGCATGAGAACGCCCGTTTTCTCTAGGCGGATCGCGGGCGCACGCAACCCGCGAAAGCCGGAGCCCGGGATTCCTTGTGGACGGAGCGGAAGCTTCGTGGAAGATCCTGCCATGGGGCAGCCCCGTGTGATCTTTCATCTCGATATGGACGCCTTCTACGCGTCGGTCGAACAGCGGGATCGTCCGGAATGGCAGGGACGACCCGTCATTGTGGGGTCGCCACCCGATCGCCGCGGCGTGGTCTGCGCCGCCAGTTACGAGGCGCGCACCTTCGGAGTGCGCTCCGCCATGCCAAGCGTGACCGCCGGGCGGCTCTGTCCCGATGGCGTGTTCGTACGCCCACGGATGGAAGTCTACCGCGACGAAAGCCGGGCCATCATGACGATTGTCCGGGAGACAGCCGGAGAACTGATCGAGCAGGTCTCGGTAGACGAAGCGTATATCGACGTCACCGGACGACTCGACCCCGTGGCGTCGCCTGACGAACTGATCCGGAGCGCGGAACCGCTGGCCCGGGCCATCAAAGCCGTGGTGCGGCGGGAGCGCGGTCTCACCGCCACCATCGGGATCGGGCCGAACAAGCTCACCGCAAAAATCGCGTCGTCGTCATTCAAACCCGATGGATTGACCGTGGTCACCGAGAGCGGGAAAGCCGACTTTCTGCGGCCACTGCCGGCCGGGGCCATCCATGGGGTGGGGAAAGTGACGGAGGAAGCACTGCGCCGCGCAGGTCTGCTCACCGTGGCCGACATTCAGGATTGCACCGAGGACCTGCGTTTCGTCATCGGTTCGTGGTGGCCTGAACTGCGGAGGATGGCGCACGGCGAAGATGACCGACCGCTGGATTTCTCCGATGAGGTGCGCAGCATCAGCAGCGAGAATACCTTCCTGCGCGACACCATCGACCGCGCCCTGCTGCGTGCCTGCCTGCGGGAGCAGTCGGCCGAAATTGCCGGAAAGCTGCGCAAGCGGAATCTGGGGGCGGCGACTGTTCAGGTGAAGGTGCGCTACAGTGATTTCACAACCCTCACGAGGCAGTACAGCATCGAGGAACCAATTGAGGATGAGAAAGTCATCTATCGTCTGGCCTGCTGGCTGCTCGCCCGGCATCGTCTCGTGCAGCGGCCCCTGCGGCTCGTCGGCGTCGGGGTTTCCGGACTGCGCGAAATGCGCGTGCGGCAATTGCTGCTGCCACTCGCAGGCGATGCGGGTGGTTCAGTCTGAGCCTTCGACTGCGGCGCAACGAGGCCTCCGGGATGTTGGCCCGCCGCTTCCACCGGTTCCGGTTAGCCTGTCGTTTTCACTCCGATGCCTTCGCGAGGCAGTCGTGCACCTGCTGTTCCGTGACGCCTGCGATGCGGAGCACTTTGCGGCGGCTGGTCTGACCACGCTGGATGCTGATGGCGGAAGCCGGTAGCCTGAGGAGGGCAGCAAGAAAACGCACGACCGCTTCGTTGGCTTTGCCATCCACCGGCGGGGCCGCAATGCGGAGACGCCACGTGCAGCCGTCGTCCATGAGTCCCGCGCAGGCGTCGCGGCTGGCGGATGGGACGACTTTGACCGCGACGGTGCCGTCAGGAATTGTCGGCATGATGCGCTGCCATGATGGCTTCGGCGGCTTGGCGGGTGAGGTCGCTGCCGTTTCCGCTGAAGGGGATCTCGGTCCACACCATGCCATCGGCTTCGCGGGCAAAGAATGTCTGGCGCACCGATGGTTTGAGACTGGCTGCTGTCGCTGGCGAGAGGCCGACCAGAAGCAAACCGGAGTTGACGGTGATGACCGGGCGCTCGGCCGTGGGATTCTCAAGATCGGCCGGCGCAAGGGAACGTTCATGCCGGGCATTGATCACGACTTTCAGCGCCGGGCCGCAGATCAGTTCGGTGCCTTTGGTATCAAGGAAGTAGCCATTGTTCTCGCCGGTGCCGCCGGATTGGAAGCGGATCTGGCCACCCGTGATGCGCGGCTGGAGCAGTGGCTGGCCACCCGTGACAACTTCAAGGGCGCGGAAAATCGGAAGACCTTGCAGGGCACCGGAAAGCGGCTTCAGTTCGGCCGTGCTCTGGATGCCTTCTGCCCGGTTGGTCGATCCCTTGAAGGTCACGGTGCCACTGCAGATGGCTTCGCCGAAATCCGCAAATGGCTTCGGAAGGAAGTCGTCGATGCGGACTTCACTCAGGGTCACCGTGGCGGCAATGTCCGGGAACTCACCGAAACTCACCGATCCCTCGATGGTGCCGGAACCACCGGAAGGCGGCGCGATCTCCGCTTTCTGAAGACTGGCGCGGCCGTCCGCAATCTGCAGAGAAGCATTGGCAAGCTTCACGCCGTCAAGCCAGCCAAGACCAAACTGACCGCTCCGGGCCGTGATGTCCCAGCCTTTCGCGGCGCGCTGGGCGAAGGCGACCGCACCGGTAAGATGGCCGGTCGTGGCCGGATGGGTCCCCCACGCAAGGTTCAGGCTGCCTGTGGAAAAGCGGTCGAAGCTGATGTGGCGGTAGTCCGGCGAGACTCCGAATCCAGCCGTATAGACCATGGATTCCCCGGAATGCGCCGCGGTTTTCAGCGCTCCGGCGCTGCTGCCGCTCATCCCCGATCGCAACTGCGCCGTCAGGGAAAACGCCGATAGCGATGGGAATTTCCAGTGGCTCCGGAAGAAGCCGCCCGGCCCAAGCGAGGCCGTCAGTTTCTCTGCCTTGATCTCGGAGAACGGTGCCGAGGAGCCACCGGGTCCCGCGATTTCCTTGATCCTCAGTTCGCCGCTGAGGTCAAGACTGGCTCCGGTCGTCTCAACCTTCGGACTCTCCAGCCATGCCGCCGTCTGTTCTTCCATTTCTTTGTTGAAGGCGTCGCCACCCAGATGGGAACGAAGCAGCAGTGCATAGGCCGCCAGCGGCAGAATCAGAAATCCAACGATGCGAACAAGCCATCCGCGGACGGCGTCCATGCCATGCGCCCCACCACCAGGCAGAAAAATGGAACTGCGCGAGCGCTTCAGGAAATCCTTCTGGGCGGCCCATTCGTTCATCACCTGATTGTAACTCTTGTCCTTGAGGTCGCGTTTCATGCCATGGATACTGCGGGCGGGGTGGAAATCGGACGCTTAGCGTTCCAGGATCCTAATTGCCAGAAAAAACCGTGCGCGTACACGGGCATGGCCCAAAGGCCGTCGATATTGATCGTCGCGCCCGGGGGAATCAAGGAGATGGTGCGGGCCTACAGCCCTCGCGGGTGATTGATGCCTTCCACCTGGGCCGTTGGCCCAGGCTGGTATTGGCCGCGCCGTCGGCGCTCGGACAAGGCCGGACAGGAGGGCCAAGTGCCGTCGATATCGATCGGCCGCGCCGTTGGCGTTCGGACAGGGCCGGTACAGGAGGGCCCAAGGCCGTCGATATCGATCGTCGCGCCCGGGGGAATCAAGGAGATGGGACGGGCCTACAGCCTTCGCGGGTGATGGATGCCTTCCACCTGGGCCGTTGGCCCAGGCTGGTATTGGTCGCGCCGTTGGCGCTCGGACAAGACCGGAACTGGAGGCCGAGGGCCGTCGATATCGATCGATCGCGCCGTTGGCGCTCGGACAGGGCCGGACGGGAGGGCCAAGTGCCGTCAATATGGATCGATCGCGCCGTTGGCGCTCGGACAAGGCCGGTACAGAAGGGCCCAAGGCCGTCGATATCGATCGTCGCGCCCGGGGGAATCAAGGAGATGGGACGGGCCTACAGCCCTCGCGGGTGATGGATGCCATCCACCTGGGCCGTTGGCCCAGGCTGGTATTGGCCGCGCCGTTGGCGCTCGGAAAAGGCCGGAACTGGAGGGCCAAGGGCCGTCGATATCGATCGATCGCGCCGTTGGCGCTCGGATAAGGCCGGTACCGAAGGGCCAAGGGCCGTCGATATCGATCGATCGCGCCGTTGGCGCTCGGACAAGGCCGGTACAGAAGGGCCCAAGTGCCGTCGATATCGGTGGATCGCGCCGTTGGCGCTCGGATAAGGCCGGTACCGAAGGGCCAAGTGCCGTCGATATCGATCGATCGCGCCGTTGGCGCTCGGACAAGGCCGGTACAGAAGGGCCCAAGTGCCGTCGATATCGGTGGATCGCGCCGTTGGCGCTCGGACAGGACCGCAACAGGAGGGCCAAGGGCCCGGAGCTATACCAGCCTGGGCCAGCGGCCCAGGTAACCGGATTGAATTATTTCAGAAGGGCTGAAGGCCCGTCCCATCCAACCGGCAGGGAGCGGAACATGACCGTGAATCAATCCCAGACATGCCTTTCATCATAGGCGATACCGTATTTTGTGAGGAAAGCGCGGTATTCTTCCTCGAACGAGCGGGTTCTGTGGTGTTCTTCCTGGGTATCGATGTAGTGGAGGAGGGAAGGCAAGTCTGACGGTCCGACGGAAAAGGCGCCGTAGCCTCGTTGCCACGCAAAGGCGGCCAATGCCGGAGATTGGTCCTTGAGCCATCGGGAAGAAGTGGTTTTCAGCTCCGAGATCAGTTGCGCCACGCTGATGGTCCGCGAAAGCCGGATCGCGAGATGAACATGATCCGCCATGCCTCCAACGCGGAAGCATTCGCAATCCATGTTGCGGGCGACCGTCGCGAGATAGGCGTGAAGCGCTGGGCGAACGGTGGCGTTGAGCAGAGGATCACGGTCTCTCGTGCTGAAGACGATGTGCGTGAGAAGATAGGAGAGCGATTGAGGCATGATTTTGGTTTTTAATGGTACGGGCCTACAGCCCTCGCGGGTGATTGATGCCTTCCACCTGGGCCGTTGGCCCAGGCTGGTATTGGTCGCGCCGTTGGCGCTCGGACAGGGCCGGACAGGAGGGCCAAGGGCCGTCAATATGGATCGGTCGCGCCGTTGGCGCTCGGACAGGGCCGGACAGGAGGGCCAAGTGCCGTCAATATGGATCGGCCGCGCCCGGGGGAATCAAGGAGATGGTACGGGCCTACAGCCCTCGCGGGTGATGGATGCCTTCCACCTGGGCCGTTGGCCCAGGCTGGTATTGGTCGCGCCGTTGGCGCTCGGACAGGGCCGGACAGGAGGGCCAAGTGCCGTCAATATGGATCGACGCGCCGTTGGCGCTCGGACAGGGCTGGCCCAGGAACCTGAAGGCCCGTTCCATTGGCATCGTGGCTTCGCGGGTGGCGGGAAAAAAACCGCTGGATTCCTCCAGGGTTGGCGGGGCAGAATCGTGATCACTGTTATGCGATACCTCCTCTGCCTGCTCGTCGCAGTTCTGACCATTTTTCCTTCCATGAATGCCTCCGCCGAAACCATTGCCTCTCGGCGCCTGGATGCGCAGAAGCTGATGGCC
>JBIICE010000020.1:0-33702 GCA_044239025.1 Verrucomicrobiales bacterium | reverse complement strand
TTCTGAAGGGGCGGGAGCGGTGGATCCGCAGTGGGTGGGACGAAGGGGTGAAGCGATTGCGGCGCGCTGGCTCTGGACGCGGGGTTGTCGGATCCTGTACCGGAACTACCGCGGGCCGGATGGCGGTGAAGTCGATCTGGTTTGCCGGCATGGACAGGACCTTTGCTTTGCCGAGGTGAAGACCAGAACCAGCGTGGCATTTGGCCGACCGGGTCTGGCGGTTGACGAAGCCAAGCAGCGACTCATCCGACGGGGAGCGGAGAGTTGGCTGCGGTTGCTGGGTTGCCCGGACATCCGCTGGCGCTACGACATTGTCGAAGTGCTGCTGCTGCCGGGGAAGGCTCCCGAAGTGACGTGGCTGCGGTCCGCTTTTGGAAGCGACACGGGGCGGTCCGGGCCTCGGTTTTTCCGGTGAAGCGCAACTCAGCGGGCGGCCGTCTGCCTTTCGGGGGATGGGGCCGCGCGTTCCTCGGCCGGGAGTGCCTTGTCGTCGCCATTCAGGAAATCGTCGAAGCCCGTGGTTCCGAGAAAGCGTTCCAAGGCAGCGATGGCCTCGGCGCTGCGCTGATGGCTGACGGGATCCCTGGACCTCGGGGAAGGCGGCGGGGATTCCGCGCAACATCTGCGCGTTCTGGGAAAAATGACCCGCAACGAGGGCATCGTGAAACGATTCGGCGGCTGCCGTGTGATTCCGGAACTGAGGAATTGCGCCCGGAGGGTGGTTCGTGTACCCCACAGGCAGGTCAATCTCATCCGCATACCTTTATGGCACAGGCAATCATGGATCCCGAGGAAGTCCGTCGCTTCGCGAAGGAATTGAAGCGGTTCAACGACGACGTGCAGGTGCGGGCGTCGTCGCTGCAGGCTCGTTTTGCGGCCCTGGGGGCTACCTGGCAGGACCAGGAGGCCGAGAAGTTTGCGGAGGAATTCGTGGCGACGATGAAGGTGCTGCGCAAGTTCGTGGAGACCTCCGAAAAGCACACTCCCTACCTGCTGCGCAAGGCGCAGCGGATTGAGGAATACCTCGATCAGCGATGAAGCGGGGAGGTCAGCGATGAGTTCCGAGGCCCGGGTGCGGTCTGTCGAAGCGCTGGGTGATTTCCGGTCGCATCTGATTGTCTTTCTTGCGCGGTCGTCTGGGGCGGTGGCGAAGGTGACGGATGAGGTGAAGCGGGCGAGGTTGTGGCTGGAGACAGAGCAACGGACCTTCTGGGAGGGGCGGTTGCGGCGGGCGACGCGGGCACTGGAGCAGGCACAGGCCGAACTGATGACGGCGAAGCTGTCCTCGTTCAAGGATTCGGTGACGATGCAGGAGATGGAGGTGAGGAAGGCGAAGCGCGCGGTGGAGGAGGCGACGGAGAAGCTGAAGCGGATCCGGCACTGGCTGCGGGAATTCGATCAGTTGTTTGCGGGGCATCTGCGCCGGCTGGACAGCATGAGTGATTACCTTGTGCATGATCTGCCGAGGGGGGTAGCGTATCTGGAGCGGACGCAGCGGCTGCTCGAGGACTATGCGGAAGGAGGGGGCGTTCGTGGTGTCCGGCCCCCATCACCGGATGCGCCGCCTGGGCCGGATTCCTGAGCGATCCTTCGCACGGGTCCCGGGCTGCCGATGCGACGGCAGGGACGAGAAACCCGCCGGCCCCTTGTCGGGACGGGCGGGTTTCAGGGATCAGGCGGGACGGCGTGGCTGATGCCGACGGCGGTTTTCCCGTTCAGGATGTCACTGACAGGCCTCGCAGATTTCGCCGCGGGCGCGGGCTTCGAGGCTGCAGGCCGACGCCTCGTCATCGTTGGAGATGCGGACCTGCTTATCGAGTTTGACAGTGGTTTTTTCGATATTGGAAGCGCTGGTGGTGCGGAGGTAGTAGGTCGTCTTGAGTCCGGCGTGCCATGCGGCCCGGTACATGTGGCTGAGGACTTTGAGGTCCGGGACCGCGAGCCAGAGATTGACGCTCTGGCTTTGGTCGATCCACTTCTGGCGTCGGGCGGCGGCGGCGATGATCCACTGGTAGTCGATTCCGAAGGCGGTGCGGTACATGTCCCGGAGGTCAGAGGGGATCTCCTCGATTTCCGAGAGTTCGCCGTCGTAGTACTTGATGCGGTCGAGCATTTCCTGGCTCCAGAGGTCCCGTTTCTTGAGATCGCGGACGAGGTGGGGGTTGAGCATGGTGAAGTCGCCGCTGAGATTGCTCTTCACGAAGAGGTTCTTGAAGACCGGTTCGATGCACGGAGTGGAACCCATGATGTTCGAGATGGTGGCCGTGGGGGCGATGGCGAGGACGTTGGAATTGCGCATGCCCTGAGTGGCGATTTTCCTGCGGAGCGGTTCCCAGTCCATGCGGCCGCCTCTGGGAACGTCGATGGGCAGATCGCGCTCGCGTTCGAGGAGGTCGATGGTGTCGTGGGGGAGCAGGCCACGATCCCACTTCGATCCCTTGTAGGTCTGATACGTGCCGCGTTCAGCCGCGAGGTCGCTGGAGGCTTCGTAGGCGTAGAAGGCAACGGCCTCCATGATTTCGTCATTGAAGGCGACGGCCGTTTCGCTGGCGAAGGCAATGCCCTTGAGATACAGGCAGTTGGCGAGGCCCATGACACCGAGCCCGATCGGGCGGTGGCGGAGATTGGCGCGTTTGGCGGCCTCGGTGGGATAGAAGTTGATGTCGATGACGTTGTCGAGGGCGCGGACGGCCATGCGCACGGAGGCGCGGAGTTTCTCGTGGTCGATGGCACCATCCGGGAGGAGGTGATTTTCGAGGATGATGGAGCCGAGGTTGCAGACAGCGGTCTCGTCGGCGCTCGTGTTGAGCGTGATTTCCGTGCAGAGGTTGCTGCTGTGAATGACGCCGCAGTGGTCCTGGGGGCTGCGGAGGTTGCAGGGGTCCTTGAAGGTGATCCACGGGTGGCCCGTCTCGAAGAGCATTTTGAGCATCTGCTTCCAGAGGTCGAGGGCCGGCATTTCGCGGCCGAAGATTTCGCCGCGGCGGGCCATGTCCTCGTATTCGAGGTAGCGCTTTTCAAACGCGCGGCCGTAGAGATCGTGAAGGTCTGGTGTTTCGTTGGAGCGGAAGAGCGTCCATGTGGATCTGGTTTCCATCCGTTTCATGAACAGATCTGGAATCCAGTTGGCGGTGTTCATGTCATGGGCGCGGCGGCGGTCGTCGCCGGTGTTGACGCGCAACTGGAGGAAGTCCTCGATGTCGTTGTGCCATGTCTCGAGGTAGGCGCAGCCTGATCCTCGGCGTTTGCCACCCTGATTGACGGCGATGAGCTGGTCGTTGTGGAGTTTCAGGAAGGGAATGACACCCTGACTTTCACCATTGGTGCCCTTGATGTAGCCGCCGGTGCCGCGGACTGCGGTCCACGAGCCGCCGAGACCACCGGCCCATTTGGAGAGGAAGGCGTTTTCCGCGATGCCGCGGACCATGATGCTTTCGATGCTGTCATCGACCTTGTAGAGGTAGCAGGACGAGAGTTGGCTGTGGTTGGTGCCGCTGTTGAAGAGCGTGGGTGTGGACGAGCAGAAGCGGCGGCTCTTGTAGAGGTTGTACAGGCCGATGATGTGGTCGGTCCGCGATTCGGTGGTCTCTCCGATGAACAGTCCCATGGCGACCCGCATCCAGAAGAACTGGGGGGTTTCGAGGCGGCGGTGGCGGCGCTGGGTTTTGTCGACGATGAGGTAACGGTCGTAGAGGGTCTGGATTCCGAGGAAGTCGAAGTCGAGGTCGGCAGTGGGATCGAGAGCCTGGGCGAGGCGGTCGATATTGAATTCGAGGAGTACCGGGTTGTAGCGGTCGATGGCGACACCGCGCTGGAGAGCCGCCTTGAAGGCGCGCCGATGGAAGTCGCCGAGGGCGTGGACGCCATCGTTGACGATGTCCCAGCCGAGGGCTTCCTCGTAGAGGTAAGTGAGGAAGATGCGGGCCGCGAAGCGGGCGAAGTCCGCGTCGCGTTCGATCAGAGTCTTGGCATTGAGGATGATGGTGCGGTCGAGGGCTTCTCGGGACATTTCCGGGAAGAGCGATCTGCGGAGTTCTGATTCGATGGCGTCGCGCGAGAGGCAGAGATCGAGGCCGATGGAGGCAAAGTCGATGCGTTTGCGCAGGTCGAGTCCGTCCCAGAGGATGGTGGAGCCGTCCTCGAGTTTGACGAGGATCATGCTTTCCTGGCGGTCGATGGCGACGCGGCGGAGTTCTTCCTCCGACAGGGTGCGCACCTCGGCGCGGTGGGCCCGGTAGAGGACGTAGGAGGCGGCGACTTTATAATGGCCGCTTTTCATGAGTTCCTCCTGAACGATATCCTGGAGGTCCTCGATGCCGATCATCTGGCGGTTTTCGGAAGCGATGCGTTCGGTGATGGTGGCGGCGATGGAGACGGCCGGGGCACCATCCATCTGGAGGGAAAGGAAAGCCTTGCGGATGGCGAGTTCGATTTTGTTCTGGTTCCAGTTAACCACATGGCCATTTCGGCGGATGACTCGGCACTGCATAGGTTTGGCGGACGGGGTTTGATGGGACTCTTCCTCGTGAAGGGGGAGCACGTGCTGGTAGCGGGCGAGGACGGAGCGTGCGATGTCGTGGGCTTGTTCGCGGACGAGGGTTTCCTGAAGGATGTGGCCCGCCTGGGAGGCGCTGATGGGGATGTCGTCATCGCTGCCGGTGCCGCGGCAGCGGGAAGCCAGTTCCAGAGAGACTGCGGCGGCAATGCGCGCGACGAGTTTGCGGTTCTTGTCCGTGAAGATTTCCTGTTCCCGGCGCACCAGCATGAGGTCGGTGAGCGCCTCGCCGATGAGGGTGGCGATATCGGCCTGGGTGAAGAGTTTCGGTTCGCCCTGGTTGAGAATCTGGATGGGGTGGGGCTGATGGGAGGGGGCGGTATCGGCCCAGTTGAATCTGGGTTTCAGGTCGGAGGACTGGCTGAGGGCTTGTTTCTTGAGAGCGATGTCTTCCTCGATGAAGGATTTGGCGATCATGGGTCTGGTCGTTGGCGGGAATTAAATTAACATTGGACAGGGCCTTGGAGATGGGAAGCTCGGGGACCTTGGGATGGAGGGGTTGGCAGGGGCGACGGTTTAGAGTTCGTCGTCGCTGGCGAGCTGGAGGGCCCCGCTTTTCTGGTAGTCGGTGACTTTCCCTTCGAAGAAGTTCTGCTCGATGCGGATGTCCATGAGTTCCGCGAGCCATGGCAGCGGGTTCTGGAGGTCTCCGTTGAGAGTCCTGAGGCCGACACCTTCGAGGCGGCGGTCGGCGATGTAATCGATGTACCGGCAGAATTCGTCGCAGCTGAGGCCGATGGAGTTCTCGGGCAGGCAGTCGCGGATGAAGGTTTTCTCGAGGGCCACGCCTTCTTTCATGAGGTCGCGGAGTTCCTCACGGAAGTCATCGGTCCAGATTTCCTTGTTTTCCTCGATGAGGTCCATGAAGAGGTTGCGGAAGACTTCGATGTGGTTGCTTTCGTCGCGCAGGGTGTAGCGGAACATCTGGCCGATACCCGGGAATTTCTTCTGGCGGTAGAGGCTCAGGATCATGCCGAAGAGACCGTAGAACTGGGTTCCTTCCATGACCTGTCCGAAGAGGAAGATGTTGCGGGCGAGGAGTTTCTTGTGGTCCGGGAGGGTGAGGTCGAGATCGCGCCGGAGGGAGCGGCTGATGCGGGAGACAAACTCGTTCTTCTTCCGGATGGAGTCGATTTGTTCGAACATGGCCTCGCACTCGTGGGGGTTGATGCCGAGGCTTGAGATCATGTAGAGGAGACTATCGGCGTGGATATTCTCCTCGTGGGCGTGGCGGCCGAGGACGAGTTTCAGTTCTGGAGCCGTGACGAGTTCGCGGACGACGTGCTGGATGTTGTCACCGACGATGCCTTCAGCAGCGGAGAAATAGCCGATGCCCATGCGGATGATCCAGCGTTCGACGTCATTGAGGTCGTTGCCGCGCCACTGCTGGATATCGGTCTGCATCTGGATGTCTTCCGGTTCCCAGTGATTGGCCTTCATGGTCCGGTAGAGGTCGTAGGCCCATTTGTATTTGAGGGGCAGAAGGTTGAAAGCCATGCTGGGCCTTCCGTTGATGACTTTTTTCGCGTGGAAAGCCTCCTCTGCTTTGGATTGATCGAGGACGAAGGTTTTGGAACCGATGGTGAACGAGACTTCCATGGCAATATTTCTGGTCGTTTTAGTTGTTATGTCGAGGATTTTGGTCTGCTGAGGGAGTACTGCGAAAGAGGGCGGGGCCTGGGGGGAAGCCGCGGGAGGGAGAAGGTGGCAGTGTCTCTGGAAATTATGGTACTGAGGCTTCTTTATGGGCATCAACCCCAACATATTGAAGGGCGGGGGCGATGGTACACAACATTCTGTGGGTTGAGCAACAAGAAATCTGAATTTCGGTAAAGAGCAGGGATTGCAGAAAGTGTGCCTGGCAGCTGATTTCGGATGAATCGAAATGTGAATATTTTGATTGCATTAAACAGTTTCGCATTCTGTCCTTGTGGGATGGGGGATTCCTGCGGTTGAGGTGGTGCGGGAGTCTGATTCTGCTGGGATTGGCGCAGGCATGGCGCTCCTTGGCCTTGATTTTCCGGGGCGGATCAGGGAGGCCGACGGGCAGTGGTTCCGGGGGCCGCGGGGGTCCACGGAGGAGGATGCACCGTGAATGCGTGGGGCGGTCCGCGGCGGGAAAGCCGGGCCGCGGGAGGGATGTGGGACCGGCGGGGCCGACCGGGCGGGGTCAGCGGTTGGATTCCTCTGGTTTGAGGAGGCCCATTTTCTTCAGTTTGGGGACGATGGTGGCCCTGCAGTAGCCCCAATTCCCTGTGCCTTTGGTGTAATTGGCGTTGAAGTAGTCCTGGTGGTAGTCCTCTGCGGCCGAGTAGTTGTCGAGCTTGGTGATCTCCGTGACGATGGGGGCGGAGAATTTACCGCTTTTGCCGAGGCGTGTGCGGACCTGTTCGGCGATGGTTTTCTGTTCTTCGGAGTGGTAGAAGATTCCGGAGCGGTACTGGGTGCCGACATCGTTGCCCTGGCGGTTGAGGGTGGTGGGGTCGTGCAGTTCGAAGAAGACCTCGAGGAGTTTTTCGAGGGGCATGGTGGAGGGGTCGAAGGTCACCTGGACGACCTCGGCATGGCCGGTATCTCCCTCGCAGATCTGGCGGTACGTGGGATTTTTGACGTGACCATTGGAGTAGCCGCTCACGACCTTGGTGACGCCTTTGACTCGCTGGAGAATGACTTCGATGCACCAGAAGCAACCGGCTCCGAGAGTGATGGTTTCCATTTTCCGGGGGGGCGTGGTTGTGGTTGGGGGTACTGGTTCGGCGGAACGGGCCGGGGAAATGAGGAAGGCCGAGGTGAGGACGAGGAACTGGCGGTGAGTCATGGCTTGAGCGGTTGAGGTTCTGGTTTCCAGGGTACGGCCCATGTCAGCGTGGTGTTGCCTCGGGAGATGATTTTGCCGGCTTTGGGTCTTTGGGGGCTGGGTCGGTGGTCCAGTTGCGGAGGCGGCAATGGATCCGTGCCACCTCGCCCATGTAGCTCTCTTTCGGGAAGGCGGCGGCGGCCGCGGTGAGGTGCTGGCGGGCCTTGTCGGTGTCGCGGTTGGCTTCGGCGTAGAGGCCGAGGTACAGGTCGGCGTAGGCTTTGGCCTCTCCGCCAGCTTTGGCGGCGGCGGCGGTGACTTTCTCCGGCGATCCGGTTCCGGCGAAGAGGGCGTGGACCTCTTTCATGGGAACGCGGGGGTCTTCGTTGGTCGGGAGGAGGGCTTTGCGGGCGGCGGCAGTTGACTCGAGTCTGGCGACGCAGAGGTAATGCCAGACAGCGTTCTCGACGTCCTGGGAATTGACCTTCTGGTGGGATTCGAACTGGGCGCGGCCGTCGGCGAAGCGTCCGGCATAGTACAGGGCGATGCCGCGCTGCCAGTGGTAGGGCAGCGTTGCGGGGTCGGCGGCGACCTGGGCGTCCCATTCCAGGAGGGCCTCCCTGACTTTGGCGTCGAAGAAGAGCGAGACACCTTTGCGGAAGCGCTCCTCCGGGGTCTGGGCTGTGGCTGAGGCGAGGCAGACGAGGAGGGCGAGCAGGGCAGGGCGCATGGAGGATCAGGGGGAGGGATTGTCGATGAAGCCTTCGAGGTGGCGGATCCGGGTGGGGTGGCGCATTTTGCGCAGGGCTTTCGCTTCGATCTGGCGGATGCGTTCCCGGGTTACCTGGAACTGGCGGCCGACGTCTTCAAGCGTACGGCTGAAGCCGTCGTGGAGTCCGAAGCGTTGTTCCAGTACGGCGCGTTCCCGGTCGTTGAGGGTTTCGAGCACTGCCTTGAGTTTATCCTTAAGGAGGGAGAAACCGGTGCGTTCCATGGGATTGTCAGCGGATTTATCCTCGATGAAGTCGCCGAAGCTGGTGTCGTCGCCGTCTCCGACGGGAGCCTGCAGGGAGATGGGGGTCTGGGCCATTTTGAGGACGGCGCGGACCCGTTCTTCTGGAAGGTGGATTTCGTCGGCGATTTCCTCCGGGGTGGGTTCGCGGCCCAGTTCCTGGACGAGCTGCTTCTGAACCCGCATGAGCTTGTTGATCGTCTCGATCATGTGCACCGGGATCCGGATGGTGCGGGCCTGGTCGGCGATGCTGCGGGTGATGGCCTGGCGGATCCACCATGTGGCGTAGGTGGAGAACTTGTAGCCGCGGCGGTACTCGAATTTTTCGACAGCCTTCATGAGGCCCATGTTGCCCTCCTGGATGAGGTCGAGGAAGGGCATGCCGCGGTTGGTGTACTTCTTGGCGATGGAGATGACGAGCCTGAGGTTGGCCTCGACCATTTCCTTCTTGGCGCGGTGGGCGTCGCGGAGGTGACGGCGGAGCTCGCTGAAAGAGGCATGGAATTCCTCACTGGTCTGCCACGAGCGGCGTTCCAGATCGAGCACCTGCTGCCTGGCGGCGTGGTCGTCCGGACTTACGCGCAGCCGTTGTTCGGCATCGACAAGTTCCAGCATGAACGCCTCGGCGAGGGATTCGAATTCCTCGATGGTTTTCTGTTTGAAGTGGAAGCGGCCGCAGGCGCGCTGGACGGTGGCGAGGGCTTTGCGGAAGGTGGTGGCGAGGGCCTCGCGGCGGGAAGGGTTTCGGCATTCCAGCACCTTGTTCCAGGATTCCTGAGCCGCCTTGTGGTGTTCGCGGATCTGCTGGCAGAGCCGGGCGGCGGCCTTCAGGTAGCGCTCGCGGCCTTCGATTTTTTTGTCGATGACGACCTTGTCGCAGCGTTCTGATCCGTCGATGAGGCTGGCCGCGAGATCGAGGTAGGCGTTCGTGATGAAGCCGAAGGTATTGAGCACGCGGGAGACGGATTCCTCGGCTTTTTCGATGCGGATGGAGATTTCGACTTCCTGTTCGCGGGTCAGCAGGGGAACCTGGCCCATCTGCTTGAGGTACTGGCGGACGGGGTCGTCGAGGGCGTCGGGGCGGTCCGGGGGACGGTCATCGATTTCCCGCACGGGAGAGGCGATGGGAGAGGGCGTTTTGACGCGGTCGACCTCGGACGCGTCGATGATGTCGATTTCCAGGTTACGGAGGCGGAGGATGATTTCCTCGACGAGGTCCGGGTGAATGACCTCGTTGGGAAGCTGTTCGTTGAGGTCGTCGTAGGTGACGTAGCCCTGTTCCTTGGCGAGGCGGATGAGTTCCCGGACCTTCGATTGGATTTCCGGGCTTTCGATGGTGGTATCGGGCGAGGGTCCGGATGGCGGAGCCGCCTGCGGGGGATTTTTCCGGGGGCGTCCGCGTCCGCGTTTCACCGGTGATTCCGGGAGGGAGGACGGCGGAACGTCCGTGCGATCCGCGGGCTGGGCCGCGCGGGGCTGGTGGGAGCCGTCTGCGGGAGAGGAAAGTTTCCGGCTGGGGGTCGGGGGCTTGGCTCGCTGGGGCATCGTGCAGAAGGCGTTGGGGAGGGCCTCTAACCCTAACTTAACATGGGAATATTCCTCATGGTCTCCGCGAGGTCAAGGTTTTCCTTCTGAAGGCGGGCCACCTCCTGCATGATGATTAATATTTCATCTTTTGGGAGCTGCGGCTGGCGCTGACGGAGTTGGAGGAGATCGATGGAGCGGCGGTTGCGGAGGAACTGGATGCTGATGACGGCGTGCTGGGCCGCGTCTCTGCCTTGTCCGGGGGGTTTGGAGAGCAGCAGGGCGGAGGCGGCGATTTCCTCTTCCGGGGGAAGGGAAGAGAGCCATGCGGCGGCGGATTCCGGTGATTCTGCGGAGATGCTGGCAGCGAGGGACCGGGAGAGGAGGGCCCCGCCGGAGAGGTCTTCCCAGGGGTAGGGCTGCGGCTGGGACAGGAGGAAGTCGCGGGCTGCGGGGTCGGTCAGGGAGAGTTGGACGAGCAGCCGCAGGGCAGGGGAGTCGATGGCGAGGGGAGTGGAGCCGGGCTCCGGCGGGGACTCCGGAGTCTGGAACGCTGAGGCAGATTCCTTCTGGCGGAGGAGGTGACGGGCGTGTGCGGAGACCATGCGCCGCAGTTCGTCCGATGGGATGGCGAGGCGCAGGGCGGTTCTCTGGATGGCGGACTCCTGAGAGATGCGGTTTCTGGTGCGGGCGATGGCACCGGTGATTTCGCTGAGGAGGCGCATGCGGTCCCTGGGATCGTCGGGGAGGCCGGAAGGGGCCTTGAAGTCGATGAGGAACTCCACGTAGTCGCGGGCGGAGTCGAGCAGAGACCTGAGCAGGGAGGGACCGCCGGAGCGGAGGAGAGAATCGGGGTCTTCGCCCTGAGGGAGGGCAGCGACACTGACGAACATATCCTGGCTGGCGAGTTCGGAGAAGCAGGAGTGAGCGGCCTTGCGTCCGGCGTTATCGGAATCGAAGCAGAGAATGACCTTGTCGGTATGGCGTTTGAGGAGTCGGGCGTGTTCGGGCGTGAAGGCGGTTCCGAGTGGGGCGACAATATTCTCGATGCCGTTTTCGAAGCACATGATCATGTCGATCTGGCCTTCGCAGATGATGGCGGACTGGGCCTTGAGGATGGCGCGTTTGCTTTTGTCGAGGCCGAAGAAAGTATGGCTTTTGGAGAAGAGGGGGGTGGCTGGGGAGTTGATGTATTTTGCCGGGGAGGCGTCGGCCGCGAGGATACGGCCGCTGAAGGCGATGACATCGCCGTGGTCGTTGCGGATGGGGAACATGACGCGGTGCCGGAATCTGGGGTAGGCGGACCGGCGTGGCTGGTCATCGCCGGCGGGCGAGAAGAGGCCGCCTTCGGTGAGGAGGGCCTCGTCATAGCCGGCGGAGCGGGCCCATTGCCGCCATGCGGAAGGTTCTGCGGGGGCGTATCCGATGTGCCATCGTTTGGCGATGTCGGCGGAGATGTTTCTGGATTTGAGGTAGGCGCGGGCGTCGGCGGCGGATGCCGAGCGGAGGAGAAGCTGGTGCATCCACGAGCAGGCTTCGCGGTGCATGGCGAGCAGGCGGACGCGCGTGGCGGAGGCGGCGGCGGATTCCGGCGAGGAGGATTCCTCGATGAGAGAGACTGCGTATTTCTGCGCGAGTTTGCGGACGGCTTCCGCGAAGGGAAGGTTCTCGTAATCCATCACGAAGCGGATGGCGTTGCCGCCTTTGCCGCAGCCGAAGCAGTGGAACGCGTTGCGGGTGGGAGAGACCGTGAAGGAGGGGGTGCGCTCCGAGTGGAAGGGGCAGCAGGCTTTCCACGAGGTACCGGCGCGTTTGAGCGGAAAGTACGACGAGATCAGGTCGACGATGCTTACGGTATCGATGACCTGCCGGATGGATTCCTCTGCGATGCGGCTCATGAGGAGGGCTGGCGGGGGTCAGTCGCGCCGGCCGGGAGTGATGCGTGATGGTTCCGTGGCCTCGTTGGAGGGATGGAGTGGTGCGAGGGCAGCGAGGGGGAAGGAGATGAGGGCTTCGTTTTCGGAGGTGCTGGTGAGGGAGACGGAGGCACCGGACTGGGCTGCGAGAGTTTCGACGATGCGCCACGGGAGGGATTCCGTGCGGATGCGGCGGCTGGTTTCGCTGAGTCTGGGGCTGTTGTCCGAGACCGAGAGGGAAGCTGTCCGGGGTGATACACGCAGGGCCACGGCGATGAGGCTGCCGGTGGCGGTGCCGCAGGCGCGGATGGCGGTGCTGAGGAGTTCACCGAGAATGACTCCGAGTGTGATGGCGGATTTCTGGGGCAGGGCGAGCGGATCGGCAGTGACGGAGATGCGGAGGGCTGCGGCGGTGGTCCGGCGTGATTCGGCGAACGAGTGGCAGAGTTCCGAGGTATAGCGTGCAAAGTCTACGGGATCGGCTTCGCTGGAGATGAGGCGGTAGATGAGAGCGATGCAGGAGAGGCGGTCGCGGCTGGCGTTGATGGCGTCGCGGACCGGGCCGTCGGACTGGTCGGAGTGGAGGGCGAAAAGGCTGGAGAGGAGCTGGACGTCGTTGCGGGCGCGGTGGAGCGTGATGGCCGGGCGGTGGTCCTCTGTGGTTTCCGTGGGGGTCGGGGTGAGGAGGGTGAAAAAGCCCCGTGCGCCCGAGCCATCGTCGGCTGAGGGGACCAGTTCGACGGAGACGGGCAGCGGCGTGCCGTCCGCATGGCGGGCGGTGGTGGTGGTTTGCCACCGCCGCTGGGAGTTGAGGTGGCGGCTGATTTCCGCGCTGAAGCCGCTGGGGTTTTCCGGCTGGAAGAGTTGGTAGAGTCCGTGGCCTGCCAGTTCGCGGGTCGGGTATCCGAGAAACTGTTCGGCGGCGGGGTTGATGCTGGTGATGCGGCCGCGGTCGTTGAGAAGGATGGCAGGAAGGGAGAGATTCTGGAGCCAGGGACCTGGGCTGGAAGAGGTGGCGGCGCTGGCGGCGACGGCGGTGACGTCGCGGATGACGAGGCCGAATTCCGGAGCGGTGCCTGCGGGTTTCGGGAGGAGCACCATGCGGGCTTCGATGGTGCGGGGCGGGGAGGCCGGTTGGAAGGGAGTGGCGAAGGAGCAGCGGGTTTCGGCGTTCGGGTGCGAGCGGAGCCGATCCATCATGGTGTCGAGGGGGAGTTGTTCCGCGATGGTGGGCAGGAAAGCGTCGAGGGAGCGGCCTTCCAGTGATTCTCCAGAGGGCAGTGGAGAGGGGAAATCGCGCGACTGGGAGCAGGCGAGGATGCGTCCGGAGGAGTCGAGCTGGAGGACGAGGTCCGGGACGATTCTGGTGAGGGAAGAGGAGCCGGCAGGAGGGGGCGCGGGTGGCCGGGAGGCGGGGAGGGGGTGGAGAAAGAGAGCGGTGTAGATGGGGGAGCCGTCGGAGTTTCTGGTGACGGAGAGGCTGAGGCTGGCCGGGGTGACGGATCCGTCGCGGGCGGTGATGGACGTCTCGAGGGGCGAGCTGAAATCGGTTTCGAGGGACGCCGAGCTGGCGATGCGGCGGATGAGTTCGGATTCGGCGGCGGGTAGGATGGTGCTGATGCCGGAGCGGCGGATTTCGAGCCTCGAGAAGCCGGTGAGGCTGATGAAGGTGGGGTTGACCTCGGTGATGCTGCCTGAAGCGTTGAGGATGGCGACGGCGGCGGCACAGTTCTGGAAGAGGCCGCGGTAACGGGCTTCGCTGGCGCGCAGGGACTGTTCCTCGAGACGGGCGTCGGTGACGTCGAGGATGGTGACGAGGAGGTGGTGCGAGGGGAGTGGGGAGGGGCGGAATTCAATCTCCTTGAGAATGCCCTCGCTGGTGCGCATGGAGCAGGTCCACGGCTGGCGTCGTCGCCAGACGCGTTCCCACCATTCGTCGAGGAGCTGGTCAGGCTGGTGCTGAGGAGAAGCGAGCGCGCGCTGGAGCCATGCGTTCATGGATCCGCATTCGGCGGCGCTGAATCCGAGCACGAGGCGATGCTGCGGATTGGCGTAGAGCAGGTCAGCCATTTCGCTGAGGACGATGATGCCGAAGGGAGTGGCTTCGGCGATGGCCTCGAAGGAGGGTGGGCTTGAGGGGATGGGGGGCGACAGGGAGGTAGATGCCGTGGAGGCGGAAAGGAGCAGTCCAGTGCCCTCGGGAACGGTGGATGGGAGGGGAGACGCGAGCCACCGGAAGGATCGCTGGGGAGGATTGGCGGGGAGGAGTGCGGAACCGGCGTCGCAGGGCCAGAGGGACTTTGGGGTGAGAGGATCGTGGGCGGCGCTGAGGAGTTCCTGGAGACGGGATCTGGCGGCGTCCCGTCGTTCCGGGGGTACGAGGGCATGCCAGAGAAAGGTTTGGCCGTGGGTGATGGCCGGGCAGGCAAGGAGGGCCTGAGCGGAGCATTCCGTGATGCGTCCCGCGGCGTCGACGGCAATGGTCGGGACGGGGTCTGGCGGGTCCTCGCGGGTGGAGCGCTGCTGAGGGGGGGCCGATGGCTGAGCGGTGCTCATGGGTGGGGCGGGCTCAGCGGCTTTCGATTTTCCAGAGGGAGCTGTCGCTGCGGACGAAGACCGCCTGACTGGCGAGGGAGGGGGTGCAGAGGATGGGTTCCCCGAGGTCGAGGCGGGAAGTGATGCGGCCTTCGGGGGCACTGGTGTCGGCAGCGATGAGCGTACCCAGTTCACTGCCGATGAAGAGAATGGGACCAGCCATGACTGGGCTTCCGCTGAATTTGCCGTCGAGTCTGAGTTTCCATGGACGGGAACCATCGTCGAGACTGGCGCAGGTGAGCACCCCGGCGCTGCTGACGGAGAAGAGGTGTTTGCCGTGAATGACCGGGCTGGCGGTGTCTGCGGGGACCTGGGGGGATTCCCATGCGAGCTGGGGTGGGGTGGTGCCTGTCCCGAGTTTCCAGAGGGCGTGGCCCTTGCCGGGGCGGGGTTGGGCCAGCCATGGGGAGTTGACGGTGATGGAGGGGACGGAGCTTCCGGGGCCCTGGAGTTTCCAGCGTTCCCGGCCGGTGGCGGGATCGAGGGCGGCGGCACCCTCGCGGGAGGCGATGATGACGGATTCCGAGCCATCGGGGTCGCGCTGGATGGCGGGAGACGTCCAGTTGGCGTCCTTGGGACCGGGGCGGATCCAGAGGGTGGTTCCCGAGTCGCGGCTGAGGCCGGCGGTGAAGCTTTCCGAGTCGTTTTCGATCTGAGTGATGAGGGTATTTCCGGCGATGACCGGGGACGAGGCGAGGCCGAGGCTGTTGGCGGCGTTGGGGTAGTCGACCATGAGGCCGCGGAGCCAGACGAGATTGCCATCGAAGTCGAGGCAGAGGAGGTCGTTTGAGGAAAAGAGCGCAAAGATCCGGGATCCGTCAGAGCAGGGGGTTGGGGCGGCGTTGCAGGTTTTTTCGTGGCACATCGTCCGTCCGGTGGCGCGGAAGGTACGTTCCCAGAGGGGTTTACCTGTGGTGGCGTCGAAGCAGAGCACGTGCAGGGTTTCCTGTTTTGGGCCGCTGGCTGCGGAGAGGAAGACGCGGTTTCCGGCGATCAGTGGGGAGGAGAGTCCGCGTCCCGGGAGTGGCGATCTCCAGGCGACGGAGAGGTTTCCGGAGCCAGCGGTGGCGGGGGCAATGCCGCTGGCGAGGGGGCCGCGGAACTGGAGCCAGTCCGATGCAGGGCAGAGTGTGCCGGACAGAGCGAGGGCGGCGGCGAGGAGGGCGGCGGCATTCATGGAACTTACCTTTATCTCCGGAGCGGGGACAGGGCAAGCGCCGTGGCGGTGAGGAATGCGGAAAGTGCGGTCTGTGGTTCAGGGACGAGCGGTGCCGAGGGCGGAAAGGAGCAGGGAGGCATGTCTGACCGGCGAGACTTTCGCGAAAACGGCTTCGATGGATCCGGAGGGGCTGATGAGAAACGAGGTGCGCTCGGTTCCCATGGATTTGCGTCCGTAGAGGTTCTTCTCGACCCAGACGCCGTAGGCGGTGGCGATCGCGTGGTCCGTGTCGCTGATGAGGGGGAACGGGAGTTGGTATTTCGTGATGAAGCGGGAGTGGTTCGTGAGGGTGTCCGGGCTGATGCCGAAAACCGCAGTGGGAGAGGGGATTTCCGGCCATGCGTCGCGCAGGCTGCATGCCTGGGTGGTGCAGCCGGGGGTATCGTCCTTCGGGTAGAAGTAGAGAATGACGCGCTGGCCGCGGAGGTCACCGAGGCGGATGGTGGCCTGCTCCGGGTAGCCAGGACCCGTGACTGAGGCGGTGAAGTCCGGCGCCTGGGAGCCGATGGATGGGTATGGAGGCATGGGCGAGTGATGGTACTGAAGGTGGACAGGAGGGCTTGTCCGGCTAAGTTGCGCTTATGAATGTGCTCAATCTTGCTTCCGTGCAGGGGTCGCTGTCTCCCGTGGTGCAGTCCGGGGTGGGCCTGGGTGCGGTTCTGGCGGTGGTGTGTTCGTGGGAGCGGAACCGTTCCGTCCTGCTGGCGACCGTTGCCGGATTGTTCAACTGGTTCTACGTGGTTTACTTTGTGCTGACGCGGCGGCCGGGGGAGACGCGGCGGGCGTCATGAGGGTTTCCGGAGCTGTTCGCTGGCGTCGTTGAGGGCTCTGCGTTCCTGTGGGGAGAGGCTTTCGATGCCGTGATCGGCGATCTTGTCGAGAATGGCGTTGATGCGTTCCGCGTTGGGGCTTTCGCGTGGCAGCGTGGGTCTTGGCGTGATTTTCGGATTGGTGCCCGTGGTACTCGGTTGGGTGGGGTGGGCGGGGTTGCGGGCGGGGGAGGGGGTGGATTTCCGTGGGAGGGCGCGGCGGAACTGGTCCGAGAGGGTGGCGAAGCGAGGCGACAGCCCGATGCGGCGGAGGTAAAGGTAGGTGACGGCGGCGTTGGTGATCAGGAGGATGGCCCCGGTGAGATTGCGGCTGCCGAGGAACTGGAGGAGGAAGATGGTGGTGAGGGCAGCGGCCCAGTATTTGAATTTCCAGCCGAAGATCCAGTCGGCGTCGGGCAGGAGGAAGGCGACCGCGAGGAACAGAGGGAAGTGGACGAGGGACGGGTTGTTCAGGAGGGTTCCTGCGGACCCGGGGAGGAGGCCGAGGAGCACAAGGATCAGGGCGGGGGCAAGGGTGAGGGCGAGGTAGAGCTTGAGGAGTGCCGCGGGACCGAAGTGGTCTTCGATGATGCGGGACCATTGCCACAGCCAGAGCATTTCGAGGAGGAACCAGATGCTGGCGGAGTGGACGAGGACGTGGGTGAGGAAAGTCCATGGGGCGGAGAGGAATCCCGGGGGCGATCCTGCCGACGAAAAGGACATCCATGAGGACCATGTCGAGGGGGCGAGGATGGCACCGGCGATCAGGGCTGTGCAGTGGATCACCACGAGGAGCGCGTGGAGCCTCACGGGGTGGCCGCGGAAGTGAAAGAGGGGGCGGAAATCGCTTCCTGCGGGGAAAGGGGACATGGAAGATCAGCTAATCGGTTTCTCCCGGAGCCGCAAGCGGGTGGGACGTGACGGGCGAGGGGCGGAGAGAAGCAATTGCGATTGTCAGGGTGGGCTGTGGGCGTCAGCTTGGCTCGATGAAGAGCATGACAGGATTTGGCCGGGGAGAGGCATCCGACGGAGCGCTGCGGTGCCGGGTGGAGTTGTCGTCGGTGAATCGGAAGCAGGGTGACATCGAGGTGCGGCTGCCCCGGGAACACAGCGGGCTGGAGGCGGAAATCCGGCGGCGGGCGGCAGGGGTGCTTTCGCGGGGTCGCCTGGCCGTGGCCGTGGTGGTGGAGCGCATGGGAGGAACCGGGGCCGAGTTGCGGGTCGACCGTGGGTTGGCGGCGCAGTATGCGGCGGCCCTGATGGAACTGGACCGGGAGCATTTTGGAGGAATGGGGCGTGTGGGGGCGGAGGCGTTGCTGCGGGCACCGGGAGTTTTTGTGGTGAGCGAGCAGGTGAGCGGGTCGGCGGAAGCGGTGGCGGTGCTGGTGATGGCGTCCTTTGAGAAGGCGCTGCTGGATTGGGATCGGGCGAGGGAGCGGGAGGGTCGGCATCTGCGGCGGGACCTCGAGACGCGTCTGGGCGTGGTTGCGAAGCTTGCGAAGGGGATCCGCCGGGAGGCTCCCGCGGTGCCGAAGGCGTACCGGGAGGGGCTCATGAAGCGGCTGGGCGAGGCAGGGCTGACGGTGGATCTGGCGGATGAGAGGTTGGTGCGGGAGGTGGCATTGTTTGCGGACCGCTGCGACATTTCCGAGGAGTTGTCCCGGCTGGGGGGGCATCTTGAGGAATTCCGGAGGCTGTGCCGGGCTGCCGAACCGGCGGGGCGGGCCATGGATTTTCTCTGCCAGGAACTGCACCGTGAGCTCAACACCATCGGGTCCAAGGCTGGGCATCTGGGGATTGCGCATGCCGTCGTCGCAGGGAAGACCGAGGTTGAGCGGATCCGGGAGCAGGTGCAGAATGCGGAGTGAGGGATGCGGTGAAGAATTGCAAGTCGCGCTGGCAATTGCCGTGCGGTTCTTTTAGAGCCGGAGCGGAGCATTTATTTTCCAAACCATGCGAATTTCCCTGACGGTTCCGGTGATGCTGGTCTGTGGACTGCCCGTGATGGGCTGGACACAGGATGCCGAGGTCCCGCCGCGGGCTCGTCCGGTGGAAGAGACTGCTGTGGAGGGAGACGCAGCCGGGGAAGCCGCCATGGTGGAGGATGTGGAGGGGGAGGGAGAGGAAGTTCCGCCGCGTGCGGTTCCTGCGGGTGAGCAGGAGTCCGCCGGGGAAGAGAGCGATCCGGCGATGGATGGGGAAACGGCGGGAGAAGCGGTGCCGCCGAGGGCGGTCCCGGTTCAGGAGAATTCCGGCGAGGAAGCGGAACCGGCCGTGAAGGCGCCGGCGGTGCCGACGCCCCCTCCGCTGGTGCGGCCGGCCGCTCCGAGGCCCAGTGCTCCCGACCCATCAAAGATCGACATTGCCCTGAATACGGATCCGAATGCGCGCCCGGTATCGCTGCGGATCCCGGCTCCCCGGGGACTGATTGTGGACCGGTACGGGAAGCCCTTCGCTCAGAATCGGGTGTCCTGCTATCCCGGGGTGGAATTTCCTCTGCCTGACGGCGTGGCGGATGCGGAGGTGATTGCGGCCGTCCGACCGGGCATCGAATACTGCGCGACGGCGCTGGGAGTGACGTGGGAGGTTACGGATGAAGACATTCTCGAGCACTACCGGAAGCGCCGCTGGGTGCCGATGTACTGCAACGTGGTCATCGCGCAGGAGAAGGCGGAGGCGGCGAAGAAGAAAGCACCGGGCGGCGTGGTGTTCCGTCCATTTTTCCTGAGGCACTATCCGGAGAATTCGTATGCCGGGCATCTGCTGGGGCAGATGGGGAAGAGCGGTGGATTTTCCACGGGCGAACTGAAGCCCGAGGAGACGATGTGGCCCCCGACGGTGGGCCGGGCTGGGCTCGAGAAGAAATTCGACCGGGAACTCACCGGAAAGCCGGGTCTCTACACGGCCTTGTATGACGCGAAGGGCGAGCGGTTGGCCGAGGAGTGGCGGGAGTCGCCGCGGGCGGGTCATACCGTGGTGACATCCATTGATCTGGAAATGCAGGCCAGTGCCGAGCGCGGTCTGCGGTCACGCGGAATCCGCGGGGCTTTTGTGATCATGGATGTGCGGACGGGAGACATTCTGGCGATGGCGTCGACCCCGGCGCCGGATCCGAACGACTGGGTCTACGGCATTGGGGATGAGGAATACAAAAAGCTCATCAATCATCCCGACAAGGTTCTGTACTGCCGTGCGACCCAGGGCGTGTATCCACCGGCATCGACCTTCAAGATTGTCACGGCCCTGGCGGCGCTGGAGACCCCGAAGGTCGACCCGGAGACAGAGTACCGTTGTTACAAGGGGATGTACTTTGGAAAAATCTGGATGTGGAACCATTCCCACCGGGATGAAGGATCGATGACCGTGGTGCGGGCGATCAAGCGTTCCTGCAACACCTGGTTTTTCCAGGCAGCGAAGGCCTGTGGCGGGGATGCGCTCAGCAGCATGGGGAGTCTGTTTGGGTTTGGCGACAAAACCGGGATCTGTCTGGACGAAATGGAAGTGGCGGGTCGGATGCCTACGCCGGAGTATTACGTGACAGCGAAAAAGGGTTCGATGGTGGGGGGCAATCTGGCGAATGTGTCGATTGGGCAGGGGGATGTGGAGTCGACGCCGCTGCAGGTCTGTCAGATGATGGCTGGGGTGGCGCGGGGGGACGCGGTGCCGCGGCCGCGGCTGGTGAAGCAGATTCAGGATGTGGATGGGCGGATTGTGCAGCATTTTCCGCCGTCGATCCGGACGACACTGAATCTTTCCAAGGAGAATCTGGATGCGGTGCGGCGGGGGATGCGCGCGGTGGTGGCGGATGGGGATGGCACGGGAACGCGGGCGGCGATATCTGCGGTGGCCATGGCGGGCAAGACGGGAACAGGCCAATGGCAGCCATCGAAACGCCAGTATGTGGCGTGGTTTGCAGGCTTTGTTCCGGCGGGCAAACCCGAGTATGCCTATGCCTGTCTTTACGAGGGGGATCCCGGCGAGGCTGAGATTTCCGGTGGGCGCAAGGTAGCTCCGATTGTGGGCGAAGTTTTCCGGTCCGTTTACCGGACCCTTGGCCGACGGGGTGAGGAACGGAAACGGGAGGAGGAAGCCAGCGGGGAGGAATCCGGAGGGGAGCAGGTTACGAAGGTGCGCAAGCCCCGGCGGCGAACCGAAGGGAGCGGGGCAGTGGCTACGGCTTCGACACGACGGCCAGCGGCTGCGCCGCAGCCCGCCCCGACTCCGGCACCGGCGCAGCAGCGGCGTGGAGGTCTCAGGGGATTCTTTGACCGCCTGCGGAAGAAGGAATGAGGGTGTGGGGGCGGATTCCGCCCTGTCTCGCCAATGCGTGCTCAGCCATCGGCCCACAGACGCGTGGCACCGCCCTTGGGAAGAGGCCCTGGTGTGGCATGACCTGCCGGGGCAGGGGCGGCCCGCTCAGCGGTATCGTGGGACGCGTTCCGGGTTTGCCCTGCCGTTCAGGCCGAGGCGCGGCGGAGACCGGCGCGCACGAGGAGGTGGGCGAGGACCGGATCGTGCTGCACGAGTTCAAGGGCAAGGCGGCGGAGGTCATCGCCCGAGGACGGCTGGGGACGGGTCGTGGTCACCGGATCCGGTTCCGGGAGGGAAAAAGACTGACGGCGGGGGCGGGGAGGGATCGTGTAGCAGACGTGCGTTGAGTTCATGGTTTTTGTTGAGGGTAAAGGTAATTGTAAATTTCAGAAATCCGTGCCAGTTTCCGGTGGACGGGCAGGTGTCGTGAATGGGGAGACGCCGACCATGTCTCTGCGGGTGGAAAGTTCCCGCAGCTTTTCCTTGAGGAGGACCGCTGCTGTCTCGGCGGCATTTTTTCCGTAGAACCCGCTCATGCTCAACTGTTCCAGAAAATCACGAACCGACTGCGTCACCGAGAGGGTGATCTGCACTGTGTCCACATTGTTCTTCTGACGCGCCATTAAATCCGGAAAGTTATCCCATACTTTTGGCATTTTTATCCGATTTGTCAATCGTTCCCGCGAAATTGCGCAGGAATGGGGAGGTGCGTCCCGTGGGTGGCAGGTTTGCGGGGTGGCGGTGACCTGGGGGACGATAGCCGTAAGTTGGCCGCCGTGATTTTATAGGACAGGGTCTGTAAACCGAGGGGATTCCGGAGCGTATGGGGGAGGGAATTCTTAATCCCCCGAGAACATGAACAAATCTCTCCTACTGATTCTGACGCTTGCCGGAGCGCATGCAGCCACGGCTGAACCTCTGCGGGTGTATGTGCGCGGGGGCACGGCGAACCGCGGTGAGGAAGTGCATGCGCACACCCGTTTTGCCCGGGAGTGGCCGGCCTTGCTGACGGAGCGCGGAATGAAGGCCGAAGGTGGGACGGAGCTGCCGACGGATGAGCAGTTGGCCCGAACGGATGTGGTGGTGATGCATGCGCAGGAAGGCGGCACGTGGCCGCCGTCGAGATGGATGGCGCTGGAGAGTTACCTGAAACGCGGCGGCGGGTTGGTGGTGCTGCACACGGCGGCGGTCAGTGAGCAACCCGACCATTGGAAGGCGATCGTGGGAGGGACGTGGCGTCCAGGGGCGACCAAGTGGCGGGAGGGGCCGATGGATCTGTACTATACGGAGAACCAGCAGGTCGGCGGCGGTCATCCGATCACGCGCACGGCGAGCAATTTTCATTTTGACGATGAGATCTACTATGATCTGGAGTGGTTGCCCGAGGTGCAGGTGCTGGCGACGAGTTACACGCCGAACGTACCGCAGGGGCGGAGGCAGGCGGAGGGTGGCAAGCCTCACATCTACGACATTCAGCCGCAGATGTGGACCTACGAGCGGACCATGGAGGGAGGCACGCAGCCGTACCGGGCATTCGTGAGCATTCCCGGACACCTGTACAAGTCATTCGCCCTGCCCCATTACCGGGCCATACTCATGCGTGGGATCGCGTGGGCCGGAAAGCGGGAGAATACCGATGAGTTCTGCCGGCCCGAAGAGCTTTCGAGTCTGCGGTATCCGGAAGGTGGGCCGATGAAGCCCGAGGACACTCTGAAGAATCTCGAGGTGCATCCGGATTTCGATCTCAAGCTGGTGGCGACCGAGCCGCTCATCACGAAGCCGATGAATTTCGACTGGGCTCCCGACGGCAGCCTCTGGGTGGCTGAGACGCCCGAGTATCCGAACGGGCGGCGCGGCATGCGTCCCGACTACCGGGGACGTGAATGGAAGGACCATGGGGGCATTGATCCAACACCGGGTGAGCAGCGGAGACCGGCACAGGACAAGATCAGCCGGTTGACCGACAGCGACGGCGACGGGGTGATGGACCGCAAGGAAGTGTTCCACGAGGGCCTCGATCTGGTGACGGGCCTGGTTTTCCACAAGGACGGCGTGATTGTGACGCAGGCCCCGGACATTCTCTGGCTGCGGGATACGGACAAGGATGGGAAGGCCGACAAGGTCGAGAAGCTCTACGGCAATCTGGGGACTGGAGACACGCATGCCGTCATCAACAACCCGCGCTGGGGCTGGGACGGCTGGATCTATGCGACGCACGGGTACAGCGGGTCCGGCAACGTGGTGAACGCCAAGGGTGAGAAGATGCCGAACATCGGCAGCGGAGTGATCCGCTTCAAGCCTGACGGAAGCTGGATCGAGCAGTATTCCTCCAAAGGTGGCAACACCTGGGGTCTGCAGATTACCGATGACAACCGGGTGATGTGGACCCAGCCGACGAGTGGGACCATTCTCGAGCATGTGGTGGTGCCCGAATATGCGCTGGCGCGCGGCAAGTGGGCGAATACCCCGAGTTTCAATGTGGTGATTGGTTCACCGAAGAGTTACCCGATGATTCCGTGGGAGCAGCTGGCGTACGTGCAGATCGACCTTGTGGGGTCGTTCACGGCTGCGGCGGGCACCGTGATCTACGACGGCGGGTCGTGGCCGGCGGAGTACCATGGCGACTACTTCACGACCGAACCAACCATCAACATTGTGCACCATGAGCGGCTTAAGCCGAAGGGCAGTTCCTATGAAGGTCAGAAGGTTCCGGGCCGTGAGGAAACCGAGTTCATCCGGAGCAAGGACATGTGGTGGCGGCCGATCGAGGTGCGGGTTGGTCCCGACGGGGCGGTCTACGTGGGAGATTTCTACAATCAGGCGGTCATTCACAACGACACGCGGGGTCCGGATCACAATCAGGTGAATGCGGCTGTGCGGCCGGACCGGGATCATTATTTCGGGCGCATCTGGAAGCTTGATCACAAGCAGGCGAAGAAGCTGACGGTCCCTGATCTGTCGAAGGGTGGGGAAGTGCAGATTGCGAAGGCCCTGTCGCACCCCAACCGCCACGTGCGGATGAATGCGCAGCGACTGCTGCGGGAGATGGTGGAAGCGAAGGGGGTCTCCGAGGCTGGAGGGCCAGGGGGCATTGCGGCAGAGGCAGTGCGCGAGGTTTCCGGAGCGCTGCGCAGCGGGGAAGCGGGCACGCGGATGGCTGCGCTGTGGACGATGGGCAGCATGGGCCTGCTGGCACCGGAACAGGTCTCGGCGGCACTGGGCGATGCGGATCCGGCGGTGCGTCGGAACGCGGCGCAGGCGGCTGAAGTGTTTGCGGCGAAGGATGCGGTGGCGGATCTGGAGAAGCGGATTGGAGATGACGACGCCCGGGTGCGGACTGCGGCCATGATCGCGCTGGCTTCAGCCGAGCCGTCGGCTCCGGCGCTTGCCGCGGTAGTGAAGGCGTGGCCGCGTTTTGTGGACGACTATGAGCGTTCTGCGGCGGTTGGTGTGCTGTCGGCGAACAGTGCGGTGGCGATTGCCGCGATTCTGGACAGCGGCAGTGAGCCCTTGGCTCCGCTGGCGTCGGTTCTCGCCCAGTCGATGGGTGAAAAGAATGACACGGCGGCGGCGGCGGCCCTTGTGGAGGCTCTTGCGGCCAAGCCTGCGTCGGCCGATGCGCTCAAGCGGGGGATTCTGGATACGCTGGCGAAGAGTCTGAAGTCGGCACCGGCGATGACGCCCCAGCTGGCGGGAGCCTTCAAGGCGCTGCTGTCAGGCGGCGCGGCGGGCAGTGCGCTGCCGCTGGCGGCGGCCTGGGACAAGGAGGGCGCTCTCCGTGAAGCGATGGCCGGGATCACAGCGGGAATGCTTGCGAAGGTCAAGGATGCAGCGAGCAGCGAGGACGAGCGTTTCAGCGCGGCGCAGACCCTCATTGGACTGCGCAAGGCAGTGGCTGAAGCGGATCCGGCGCTGCTCGGGCTGCTGAGCGGAGAAGGGTCCGCTGGTTTCAAGGTCCGGCTGATCAATGCACTTGGGGAGACAGACGATGCGGCGCTTGGCGGGAAGCTGGCGTCGGTCTTCAGCGCGGTACCGGCGGATGTGCAGACGGTGGCTTTCACCACCATGCTGAAGCGTGCCGAGTGGTCCCTGGGGCTGCTGGATGCGGTGAAGGCGAAGCAGGTTGATCCGGTGCTGCTTGGGCCGGCCAATATTTACCGGCTGCGGACGCATCCGGACAAGGCCGTGGCGAAGCGGGCCAACGAGATGATGGATGAACTGATGCCCGGAGCGAAGGCCAAGGCCGAAGTGATTGCGCGGCTGGCTCCGGAAGTGGAGAAGAAGGGAAGTGTGGAGAATGGGAAGCTGCTCTTCACCTCCACCTGTGCGACCTGCCACAAGTTCGGTGAAGCTGGGATGGAGGTGGGACCGAATCTGACCGGAATGGGAGCGCATGGGGCTGGCGAGCTGCTCGCGGCCATTGTCGATCCGAATGCCGAGGTGGATCCTTCCTACACAGCCTGGAATGTTGAAACGAAGGATGGCCGGACCTTTGCGGGGGTGATTGCGCGGGAGAATCCGGCGAACATCTTCCTGAAGTTCCAGGGAGGTGAGCAGGATCTCAAGACCGCCGACATCAAGGCGCGCAGCAATACAGGACGATCCCTCATGCCGGAAGGCTTCGATGGGCTGGGCCCCGAGGCACTCCGCGACATCATCACGTACATGCAGAGTGTCGACGGCGGGAAGTTCCGGACCCTCGATCTGCGCCAGGCCTTCACAACGACGACGTCGCTCGGGCTTTATGAGAGTCAGGACCAGAAGGAGCAGACCCTGCGTTTCCGGAAAACGGGCACGGTTCCCGTGGAGGGGATTCCGTTCAACGTGGTGGGACCTGAGAAATCGCCGAACAATGTCATTGTGCTGCGCGGGGGACCGGGAGGCACTCATGCCGCGGGCCTTCCGGCGAAAATCGACATCAAGGTGGGTGGCTTCAAGGCCAACCGCATTCACTTCCTTGGCGGGGTGACTGGATGGGGCTGGCAACCGGGCCGCGAGGAAACTCCGGTGATGAAGATCACGGTGCACACCACCCAGGGTCAGCGCGAGACCTATCTGTGCAAGAACGGTGTGGAATTCTCCGATTACATCGGGCGCTTTGATGTTCCGGGATCGAAGTTTGTGCCTGGGCTTGTGCAGCCTCATCAGGTGCGCTGGTTCACGAAGGCCCTGACCGCCGCGCATGAGATTGAACGGATCACCCTGGAATCGGTGGGCTTCGAGGCTGCCCCGACCATTGTGGCGATCACGGCCGAGTTGTCCGACAAGCCTGCGCCGGCAGCCCCCGAGAAGGCTCCGGACGCTGCGCCGAAGACATCGTCCGTGGAGTGGAAGCCGGGGACGAAGGTGCTGCTGATTGGCGGCGGGGCGTCGCATGATTATCAGAAGTGGTTCAATGAGCACGACACGAAGGTGCTGGCCGGAGCCGGATATTCTGTGAACTACACGGAAGATGCGGCGGTGGCGGCGAAGGAACTGGCGAATGCCGACGTGGCGGTGATCAGTGCGAACCATGGGAGTTTCAGCGGGATTGCCTTCCGTGATGCGCTCATGAAGTTCATCGAGGCGAAGAAGGGCCTGGTGCTGCTGCATCCCGGGCTGTGGTACAACTGGGGCGACTGGGCGGAGTACAACAAGACGATCGCTGGTGGCGGCAGCCGTGGGCACGATGCGCTGGGTGAGTTCGAGGTGAAGGTGCTCAATGCGCAGCATCCCCTGCTGAAGGGGGTGAGTGGCGGGTTCCGGATCACGGATGAGCTGTATTACTATCAGCCCGATCCAGCAGGCACTCCTGTCGAGGTGCTGGCATCGGCATCGAGCCGTCAGAAGGCCGGCGATTACCCTCAGGTATTTGTGGTGAAGCACCCGGCGACGCGCATTGCCGGGCTGACGCTGGGGCATGATGGCCGGGCGCATGAGTTGCCGCAGTACAAGACGCTTCTGCTGAATGCCGTGCAGTGGACGTCGGGCAAGTGAGGCCATCCGCCCCCTGTGCGTCCGGTTTCCCTGCTCCGTGCAGGAAGACTGGCGGGGCGGCGAAGCCGGTCCATCAGAGCGTACCGATCATGAACTTCCGCGCTCTGCTGCTGAGTTCACTGGGTCTGCTTCCGGCGGTGGCTGCTGCTGGCCTAGTGCTCCGGTCGCCCGGGGATTATGAGGTGGTGCAGCAGGGAGCCGATGGCTGGGCTGCGGTGCGGTTGGCCGGGCGGATCGATGCCGGGGAAAGCCTGGAGGAAGTCGAGTGGCGTCTCGTGGAGGACGGTACCGGAGCCGGGGGCTGGATGCGGAAATCGGTGGAGGTTTCCGGTCAGGAAGTCTCTGCGGAACTGCGGATGCCGGCTGGAGGCTGGTATCGTCTGGAAGTGCGCAGTGCGGCGGGTGCGGCGGAGGTGCCGCATGTGGGTGTGGGAGAAGTGTTCGTGGTGGCAGGGCAGTCGAATTCCGCGAATCATGGCGAGGAACGGCAGGAAACGAAGACTGGGAAGGTGTCAGCTTTTGATGGAGATGGCTGGCGTCTGAGCCGGGATCCGCAGCCTGGGGCGAGCGGTGGCGGCGGGAGTTTTCTGCCCGTGTTCGGCGATGCGGTGGCTGCGGAGTGCGGCGTTCCGGTTGGTCTGGTGGCCTGTGGCATCGGGGCGACCAGTGTGCGCGAGTGGCTGCCGGCCGGGTCGGTTTTTCCGAATCCACCGACGATTGAGGGTCGGGTCGCGAAGCGTGCGGATGGGCAATGGGAGAGCCGCGGGGAAGCGTGGGAAATGTTCAGGGGTCGGCTGCAGCGGTTTGGTCCGGATGGCTTCCGCGCGGTACTTTGGCATCAGGGAGAGAGCGATGCCAACCAGGCTGATGCCAGCCGGACTTTGCCGGGGAAGCTTTACCGGGAGTATCTGGGTAGACTGATAGACGAATCCCGGCGTGCGGCGGGCTGGGAAGTGCCATGGTTTGTGGCGCAGGTCAGTTATCATGTGCCTGGCGACGAGGGGTCGGACGACATCCGGGCGGCGCAGGCGTCGCTTTGGAAGGACGGTCTGGCGTTGGAGGGTCCGGACAGTGATGCCATGCGGGGAGAGTTCCGGGATTCCGGGGGGAAGGGAGTGCATTTCAGCGGTGCCGGGCTGCGTGAGCATGGGGCGCGCTGGGCAGCGAAGGTGGTGCCCTGGATGCGGCGTCAGCCTGGGGTTCTGCCTGGGGGACTCGTACTCGATCTCGATGCCGGGAAGGGAGTCACGCGGGACGATGCGGGCCGGGTGGTGGCGTGGCGCAGCGTGGTGCCTGGGCAGACTGCGCGGGATTTTGTGGCGCGGGATGAAGGCCGGGCCGCAGCCGGGTCGGGTCGGCCGGATCTGGTGCGGGACGCGGAGGGTCGGGCCTCCGTGGAATTCCGTCAGCAGGAACTGGTGTGTCTGGAGGAAGATGCGTTTGATCAGCTGACGCAGGGGTCGGGCTGCACGTGGGTCGCGCTGCTGCGGCCGTATGCGCAGCGTGAAGGTCTGAAGGATGTGAATTCGTTTTTCGGGAATCTGCGCAACGGAGGGTTTTTCGAGGGCGTGTGGGGCTGTCTGACCGATGACAACCGGATCTGGTGGGGGCCGCGCAACGGGCAGTCGTTCGGGCGTTTTGATGCCAACAATCCTCAGCTTCTGGGGCCGCAGCTTCCCGGAGACCGGTTTTCCGTGGTGGCCGGACGGATGGGGTCGGGGACCGGCAAAGTGGCCTGCGAATTATTCGTGGGTGGACCCGAGCCCGTGGCCAGTGCCGATGTCGGGATTCATGCTGGTGCGAATGCGTCGAAGCTGGCGATTGGTCAGGAACGCGATGCGGTGGAGCATCCGGGGCAGGAATCGTTCGACGGGGAACTGGCGGGACTGCTGATTTTTGCCCGGCCGCTGGACGATGGGGAGCTGGCGTCGGTGATGACCAGGATGCAGCGGAGGATGGAGAATCCGCGGAAGATTCTGTTTCTGGGGAACAGCATCACGCTGCATGGACCCGCTCCGGAGATTGGCTGGGACGGGAACCATGGGATGGCGGCCTCGGTGCCGGAGAAGGACTATGTGCACCTTGTGGTGCGTGGATTGACCGAGAAAGGACGACGGGCTCCGGTGGCCATGGTGAAGAATATCGCCGGTTTCGAGCGGGGCTATCGTTCCTGGAAGGCGGCGGAGGAGCTTGTGGGAGAACTGTCGTGGGGCGCGGCGGACGTGGTGGTGGCGGTGGGAGAGAATGTGCCGCCACTCTCGAATGCGGAAGACGAGACTGCCTTTGCGGAGAGTTTCCGGAAACTGCTGGAGCTGGCGGGCGGCAGTGGCGCGAAGGTTTACGTGCGCAGCTGTTTCTGGCCGGATGAAGTGAAGGACGGCATCATGGAGCGGGTCAGCCGCGCTGCCGGGGCTGTCTTTGTGGATGTCGCCGCGGTCGGGCGGAATGCGGCGCACGCGGCGGGATCCGAGCGGAAGATTGCGCATGCCGGGGTGGCGGGTCATCCGGGTGACCGCGGCATGAGGGCCCTCGCCGATGCGATCCTTGCGGCCATGAGGTCAGGGTCGCGGTGAACGTAATCCGAGAAATGAATCGATTTATGCATTGGGGAAATTCCATATCCACTTTCCTGCTCCTGATGGCCCACGGCATGTCGGGTGCGGCCCACGCCGCCAAGGAGCCACTGGATCTGCGCCGGGAGGCGCCGCTCGACCGGGAACTGACCTACAACCTCGGGGCCACTGGGCTGCGCGGCTGGATGCATTCCGTGCCGGCCACTCATTTCGACGGGCTGCAGGGCCGGACGACCGGGTCGGCCCGGCAGATTCTGGTGACGCACGTGGGCACTGGTTCACCGGCTGATCGTTTGATGCGCGTCGGCGACGTCGTGCTTGGGGTGGGTGGACGTGATTTCAGCGGGGATGCCCGCAAGGAACTGGCCCGGGCGATCCAGCGGGCGGAGTCGGGTGAGTCTGGCGGTGAACTGGGATTGACGGTGCAGCGTGAAGATGAAGTGCTGCGGGTGCCGCTGCGTCTGGCCGTGCTTGGCAGTTATGCGAAGACAGCGCCATGGGGCTGTGCGAAGTCCGCGAAGATTCTGGAGGTGGCGCTGGGCGTGCTGGCCCGGGAGAAGTCGGATCCGCGGGACTGGGCTGCGCCGGTGAGCGGACTGGCGTTGCTCGCCGGGGGAAGGGCGGAAGATCTCGGGGCCGTGCGGGAACTGGCGCGGTCGCAGGCCGCCATGGTCATGGCGCGCGAGGAGCGGAAAGGTGACACGTGGGTGCAGGGTTACCGCAACCTATTCCTGTGCGAGTATCATCTGGCGACCGGCGATGCGGAGGTGCTTCCGGCCATCCGGAGCGAGTCGGGTCAGTTGGCACGCGGGCAGAGTCTTTATGGGACGTACGGGCATGGGTTTGCCGGGAAGACGTCCGATGGGAAGCTGCATGGATCGGTACCGCCGTATGGGCCGGTGAACATGGCGGGCTTGCCTGCCAATCTTTCGCTGGTGCTGGCGCAGAAGTGCGGGGTGCGGGACGGGGAGATTGACGGGGCTGTGGAGCGTGCGGCCGGATTCCTTGGTTATTTCGTGGACAAGGGTGCCATTCCCTATGGGGAGCATGAGCCGTGGCCGTATCATGAGAACAACGGGAAGAACTCGATTGCGGCCGTGTTCTTTGCGGCCCTCGGCGGTCACGGCGCGGAGGCCACGTTCTTTGCGAAGATGGCGACAGCCGGGCACCGGAGCCGCGAGTGCGGGCATACCGGGCAGGGATTCAGTTATCTGTGGAGTGCCCTGGGAGCTGGGGCGGGAGGTCCGGCCGCCGCCGCGGCATTTTTTGCCGAGGCCTCCTGGCATCTGGACCTCGTGCGGCGGAGCGATGGGAGCTTCACCTATGACGGCGGAGAGCAGTATGGTCCGGGAACGACGGAAGACGGCACCTATTTCGGGAGGAGCAGTTATTACGGGCTGAGTCCGGCAGCCTGTTATGTCCTGACGTATGCCATGCCGCTGCAGAAGCTGGTGATCACGGGGCGGGGATTCGATCCGGCGGCGCGGCTCAGTGAGGCTGCTGCGGCCGGAGCGGTGGCCTCCGGTTGTTTCGACCTTGAGCGAAAGAAAAAAACTGACGCGGAACTGATGGAGGCCTTCCGGGATTGGTCTCCGGTGGTGCGCAGCTGGGCGGCCGAAGAACTCGCCGGCCGGCCCGGAGCCGGGCAGCATGTGGGGGCGTTGGTCCGCCTCGCGGAATCCGGAAGTGTGCATGAAGTGCAGGGCGCCTGCGAGGCGCTGGGGCTGCTGAAGGCCGCTGAAGGTTTGCCGGTGCTGGTGCGACGGCTCGGGCATGAGGATCGGTGGGTACGCTACAAGGCGGCGGCGGCGGTCCGGGCCATGGGCAAGGGTGCGGCTCCGGTGCTGCCAGATCTCCTGAAAGCGCTCGCGGAGACCGCCGAGCCGTTGCGTCCCGTGAACTGGCAGGATCCCGTGCAGATTGCGCATGGTCAGCTGGCAGCTGCAGTTTTTGCGGGTCCGCTGAAGGAACTGCTGGGGGAGGCCGATCCCGTCCTGCTGTATCCTGCGGTGCGGTCGGTGGCGCGCAATCCTGATGGCATGGCGCGGGCGACGCTGCGGGAATTCTTCGAACACCGGATCACGCTGGAGCAGGCCGCTCAGTTGGCTCCCGACATCCTCGAGGCCCTCGCGGTGCCGGGGCCTGCCGACACCATGTTCGGCAACGAGATCCGCATGGGGGCGTTCCGGGCGCTCACGAAATACCGGTTCCGGGAGGGCATGGAAGCCGGGGTGGCCTTTGCGATGACCCAGGGAGGGCATGGAAGCGAGTCGCGCACCGGAGAGATCATGGAGGCACTGGTGGGCTACGGCAGGGCGGCGCGCCCCGTCATTCCCAAGCTGCGCGCGCTCATGGAGATGTTCTTGGACGAGGCGCAAGCCGGCGAGTTCCCTGGCGGGGAACTGAACGAGCGGCGGGTTTCCGCGGTGCGGGAAGCGATCCGGAAGATCGAGGCAGCGGCCGATGAGCCCGGGCTGCGCTCTGTGGGCGTTGCAGGGAAGTGAAACCCCGGCGATTCCGCGGCGTATGGACAGGACATGTCCGCAGCACCGAATTTTTCTCTCGCCGGCCGCACTGCTCTGGTGACAGGCAGCACCACCGGCCTTGGCCGGGCCATGGCCCTTGCGTTGGGGCGTGCGGGAGCACGGGTGGCCATGAACTATCACCGCAACGAAGACCGGGCCGAGGCCGCCTTTGCGGCTTACCGCGCCGAGGGCCTCGCAGGTGGACTGTTCCGGGCCGATGTGACCAGCGAGGTGGAAGTCCCCGGACTGGTGCATGAAGTCGGCGGGGCACTGGGGCCGGTGGATATTCTTGTGATCAATGCGACGCCCGATCAGCCGCATCGGCCGGTGGAGGCCTATGACTGGGCGTTTTATCAGGAGATGCTCGACTTCTTCGTGAAGAGTCCCGTGCTGCTCACCAAAGCAGTGCTGCCGTGGATGAAGCAGCGGAGGCGAGGCCGCATCATCAGCATCGGGTCGGAGGTGGTGGCCCGTGGCGTTCCCAACTTCACGGCCTACGTGGCCGCCAAGGGTGGTCAGAATGGGTTCCACCGGAGTCTGGCCACCGAAGTGGCTCCGTGGGGTATCACCGTGAACATGATTTCGCCCGGCTGGATTCCGGTGGAGCGGCATGAGAACGATCCGCAGGAAGAGAAGGACGGCTATCTCGCCGGAGTGCCCATGGGCCGGTGGGGAGTGCCCGACGATCTGGCGGGAGCCGTGGTTTTTCTGGCGTCCGACAGCGCTTCGTTTGTCACGGGGCAGAATCTGCATGTGAATGGCGGGACCACCGTGCATTGAAAACCCCGCGATACTGCCGACATGAAACGCATTCCTTTTCTGATGACCCTCGGTGCTGGCCTTGCCGGGGCCGGCGAGCGCAAGCCGAAGGAATTGCCGGTGCCGGGCGAGAGCTTTCTGCTGGAGGGTCGCGAAGCCTTTCTGATCCGCCCGGAGTCAAGGGTGGAGGGACCGATCCCGTGGGTGTGGTATGCGCCGACGCTTCCGGGGCTCCCCGGACCGGAAGAACGCTGGATGTTCGGGCAATTTCTGTCTTCGGGAATCGCCGTGGCCGGCATTGATGCCGGGGAATCGTACGGAAGTCCGGACGGTTGCCGCATTTATGATCGGCTGTATGCGGAAATGACCGGGAAGCGCGGAATGTCGGCGAAGCCTGTGATGCTCGGGCGGAGCCGCGGGGGATTGATGACGCTGAGCTGGGCCGCGGGGCGGCCGGATTGCTGCGGAGGGTTTGCGGGGATTTATCCGGTATGTGATCTGACGAGCTATCCCGGGCTGGCGAAGGCCTGCGGAGCCTTTGGAATGAGCGAGGCGGAACTGGCGGCAAAGCTGAGTGGGCACAATCCGGTGGATCGGCTGGTTGGACTGGCAAAGGCCGGTGTGCCGTTCTTTGCGGTGCATGGGGATGTCGACACGCTGGTGCCCCTCGAGAAGAATTCCGGCGCGCTGGCATCGCGATACCGCGAGCTTGGGGGAAGCATGGAACTCGTGGTACCGAAGGGGCAGGGGCATAACATGTGGGAAGGCTTCTTCCGCTGCGCCGAACTGGTCGCTTTCGTGAGGAAGCACGCGAAGGGTGTGAAGCCATGAAGCGGCTGATGCTGTTGACCCTGCTGGCAGGGAGCGTTCCGGTGGCCGCGGGCTCCGAGCCCGCGGCAGCGGAATTCCGGCGCTACGCGGAATCCTTTGCTGCGTCTGATGACGAGCGGGTGCAGCAGGCCGTGCCGAATGCGGAGGCATGGTCGTGGCTTGAGGCAAATGTCCCGCGCTTTTCCTGTCCCGACCGGGATCTCGAGGAGATTTACTGGTTCCGCTGGTGGACATTCCGCAAGCACCTGCGCAGGACAGCCGATGGCTGGATCGTCACCGAGTTCCTGCCCGACGTCCCAT
>JBIICE010000171.1:0-8878 GCA_044239025.1 Verrucomicrobiales bacterium | reverse complement strand
ACTGGCGCGATGATGCGGCCGATGATGGCGGCGCAGAGCGTTTCGAGCCGGGCGCAGGTGGCGAGGACAGCATCGACATGTTCCGGGGGGACGCTCAGCAGGAGACCACCCGACGTCTGGGCGTCGGCAGCGACCAGTTGGAGGGGCAGCGGGGTGTCCGTGAAATCCGTCCACGGGGCCGCGAAGGCCGCGTTGGATTTCGAGCCGCCGGGGAAGCAGTTGTCCGCCGCGAGATCCGGCACGGCGGGATCGAGGAGCGGGAGGGCCGAGGCATTGATTTCCGCGGTGACATCGCTTTGGCGGCACATGGATCCGAGGTGGCCGAGGAGACCGAAGCCCGTGACATCCGTTCCCGCGCGGACGAGTCCGGCCTCGGCGAGGTCGGGTCCGGGGGTATTGAGAGTCGACATGCTTGTGATGGCGGCGTCGCAGAGAGAATCCGGGCAGCGGTCGCGTTTGATGGCCGTGGTGGCGATGCCTGTGCCGAGAGGTTTGGTGAGAATGAGGACGTCGCCTTGCCGGGCTCCGGCATTCGAGATGATGTGCTTCGGGTGGACGAGGCCCGTGACGCTGAGGCCGTAGACCGGTTCCGGGATGCGGATCGAGTGGCCACCAGCGAGCACGCAGTTGGCTTCGATGACCTTCTCAGCTCCGCCGCGGAGGATGGCATTGACGATGGCGAGATCGAGTTCCTCCGGCATGCCCGTGATGTTCATGGCGGTGAGTGGTCGGCCGCCCATGGCGTAGACATCCGAGAGGCTGTTGGTGGCGGCGATGCGGCCGTAGGTGAGCGGGTCGTCGACGATCGGCGTGAAGAAATCGAGTGTCTGGACGAGGGCGCGGGTTTCATCGATGACGAAGACCGCAGCGTCGTCCGAGGTGGCGGCTCCGATGAGCAGCCGGGGGTCGTGCATTCCCGGAAGACCGCGGAGGACATCCGCGAGCGCCTGCTGAGGAAGTTTGGCCGCGCATCCGGCGCAGGACGCCATGGCGGTGAGACGGACAGGAGGAGTCTCCATGCGGAAGGGAATCAGTTCTGAGTGGATTCGCCCGGGAAGGGATTGGCTGGCGGGGTGGTGCCATCCGTCTGCGTGTTGCTGGGCGGGGCCGCGTAGACCGGGTTGGCGTTCACTGCGGGGGTGGTGGCGGATTCCGGGAGGATGCGGTCCGCGAGCCGATCGATGCCCTTGCGGGCCATGAGGCTGGCCGGGTAGAGACGTTCGGCGCGCAGGAACCACGAGAGTGAGACCCCCGTGCGGCCGGAATCCTCGTGTTTGCGGGCCTCATTGATGGCGTTGATGAATTCCGCATTGCGTCCCGCCAGTTCCGCACGGCGGCGGTTCAGTTCATTGTCGTCCGGGTAATCCCTGGAAGCTTCCTCGAGTCGTTCCCATGCGCCGGCTGAATCGCCAGCCTTGACCATTTCATCGGCGATGGCCGTGATGCGGTCGACGGGAGCGACCTTTTCGAGGGCGGCCTTGAGTTTCTGTTCGTATTCCGGCTTCCCGAGGACAGCGCCCGAGTACTTGACATGTTCCCGTGCGATTTCGCGGTAATTCTTCTGAGCGAGGAGGGTATCGAGGTCGTTGAGGACGCGGCTGTTCATGTCGCCGTAGGTGGCGACCTGAGTGGCGAACGACTTGAGGTCCGGGTTGGTGGGCCAGATGAGGGCAGCCTTCTGGATTTCCTCGGCGACCGCCTTGTCATCCTTTTTGATGGCGGCGCTGCGGGCATTCTGGATGTGAAGGGCGCTGGCGGCGCGGGCCGTTTCGATGGCGGCGCGTGGTTTGGAGTAATCGAAGTCGCGGCTGTTCGAGCGGAGCCGTTCCACGATTTCCTCCGCGAGCGAATAATCCTTCACTTCGATCGCCGAGATGAGTTGATTGGAATCGCGGACGAACGACAGAGCCTTTTCCTTGCGGGAACGCGGCAGAGTGCGCATGCGGGGCAGGTATTCGCCGATCACGAAGGCCTCGCTGAGGCGTTTCGAGGCGCTTTCGAGTTCGCCTTTTTCCGAGAGGTATTCGAAGGCGACGACACCTTCATCGACGTCGCGGATGAATTCCGACGCGAGGGCGTCGAGGGCGCTGACGGTGGGGGTGGTTCCCGTGGTGCGCGTGAACATTTTCTCGACGTCCGAGCCTTCCTTGATTTTGAGTTCGCTGTCACCGTCCTCGTAGAGGTTGCGGTAGAGACGGCAGGAGAGAATGGTGTGTTCGAAGCGGCGCTGGAGGAAGAACTGGACGATGAGCGCCTGGAATTCGACCTTGGATTTCAGTTCACCGGCCGACATTTTGGCGGAATTGGCGACGCGGGTGGCGTCGATTTCGACCATTTTGCGGATGTAGGTGCCGACGCGGGTGTATTCATTGGCGACGGCCTCGGTGGTGCGTGGCTGGGCCTGGTTCTGGCCTTGTCCCTGGGTTTGGTTCTGATTTCCGGCCGAGCCCTGAGCGGGCTGATTCATGCGGGCGCGTGTTTCCGCGGCCCCGGCGGCGACTTCCATATTCCAGCCCTGGTTGTGGCGTTCCTTTTCCAGTTCCTTGTTCATTTTGGCGAGGAGCGCCTGATTCTTGCGCTGGAGGACCACGCCGTAGACCGCCTGGGCGAGGGAGTCGCAGAGCCGGGCATCGATGGGAAAGTCGGCTGCCTTGACGAGGAGTCGCATGGTTTCCGGGACCGAGGGTCCGCCGGGGCGGCTGGGGGACATGGCCTTGGTGGCGTCGAGGAGGAGTTGGCGGTATTCCTGGTCGCGCGCGGTACTTTCTTCCGGGGCGGCGAGGTATTTCTCGAAGCGGGCGCGGAAGAGCCGGTTATTGGAGATGTTCCACATTTTGCCGTCCCACTGAGCCGTTTCCGAGCCTGGGTCGACGAAGGGAACGTCATTGCCGAGGATTGACCTTGGGGCGGCGGGCTGGGCGGCCGGGGCGGTGTTCGTGGGGGCTCCCGAAGCCGGGGCGGCGCTGTCGCCGCCATCGAAGACCTGGGCGCGGGCGTGGGTGGAAGCGAGGAAGCAGGTGAGAGAGAGAAGGCGGAGCTTCATGGCACTGGGTTGGTTGGGCCTTGGTGGTTTTCAGGATTTACGGATGTCCTCGACGCGGAGGAGACCATCTTTATCGACGAGGACGCGGAGTTGGAATTCCTGACCTGTCTGGATATTGATGCTGCTGAATTCGGGAGGAACGAGGACTGCGAGGTCGAGGGGTTCCGTCATGCCTTCCTCGGTGACGGCGAGGGAGAAGAGGCGGGCGCTGTCCGGGGCGTAGCGGAGTTGTTTGGTGATGGTGCCGGTGACGACGTATTTATTCCCGCGGAGGCCGATGTAGTTCTGCTGGTACTGGGCGGCCGAGAATTTGTTTCCGGTGAAGCCTTCCTCCTTGGATTGGGAGAAATACCAGAAGCCGCCGGCGGCAGCGGCGAGGAAAGCGAAGGCACCGATGAGGTGGGAAGGTTGGAGACCGGAGCGGCGGCGTGGCATGGGAAGAGAGAGGCTAGCTGGCCGGAGAATAAGATTCCGTGAAGGGGATGTCCACCCGGATTCCCCGGGGGGTGCGGCAGGTGTGGCGGGAGGTCAGCGGAGGGGTCCGGTGTGGATTTGACCCGGGCTTTCCCGGCGCAGGGGTTGTGCCACATTGAGGAAGCGGTCGATGGAAGGGTCGGTGAACGTGTGACCGGCAACCGCGTGGATGGCAGTGGCGACAGACGAGAACTGATTGGCGCGGCAGACGACGGTACCGGCTGACTTCCGGTATTTCTGGGAACCTGCGCGGATGGCATTGCGGAAGCCGGCAAAGGAACAGTTTTCGATGAGGTTGGTGCCGTCGGTGACGTTGGCCTGGATCGCCTTGTCGCCCGGGTAGCCATTCTGCTGTGTTTTCTTGAGCGCAGCGGGTTGGAACGAGCAATGACGGATGGTCCAGTTGCGGGCTCCCTTGCCGGTATTGAGGGCGTCCTCGCAGTTGGCGAAGTGGATATCTTCGAAGGTCACACTGGGGGCGGCGATGCCGACACCGTCGGGCCAGTTGGTGAAGCTGCCATTGCGGATGGTGAGGCCTGGCCAGTGGATGGTGATTTTGGCACCGCCTTCACGGTCGCAGCAGTCGCCGGAATCGCGGCCATCGATGATGAGGCCCTTGAGATCCCAGACATTGCCCGAGATGGATCCGGCGGGTGGTTTATCGCCCTGGTGGAGGGAAATGGATTTGCGGAAGACGTAGCCGACGGTGACCGACTCCTCCTTGAGCGTGCGGCGGTTCGATTTTTTCCGCGGGGCTGCCTCCGAAGGGGTCGGGATGAGCGCAAGGGTGGCGGCGAGCAGGAGGGCAGAGCAGCGCATGGGAAACGGACCGTCGTTCCGGCGGGCGGGTCCGTCGAGGGCGCAGTGCGGGTCAGGATTTTCTGGGATTGGGAAGGAAGTAGAGTCGTCCGTCCTCGGCCCCGCCGAGGAAGTCCGGGATGCCATTGCCATCGAAGTCCGTGGTGGCGGGGCTGACGTCGTGGCCTTCGATGCTGCGAGGGGCGAGCGAGCCGGCATTTTCGAAGGTCCATGTGGATTCCGTGGACGACGTCTGGCGGAGGAAATCGGCATTGGCCGAGTTGAGGAGGAAGTCGGATTTTCCATCGCCGTCCCAGTCCGTGACGCAGAGTTTGCGGCGGCCCGAGGCTCCCGCGGACTTCGGGTTGAGGCGGAGAGGGGTGCCGTCTGTGCCCAGGAAAGCGCGGCGTGGGTGGGCGAGAGAGAGGTCACCGTTCGGCGAGCGTTTCCGTTCGAAGAAGGCGAGGTAGCCTTCGTGGTCGAGCATGGCGAGGTCCGGGAGGCCATCCTGATTGAAATCGTGGACCACCGGGGTGGTGCGCCATTGTGTGAGGAGGGCATGGCCGGCTGGTCGGCGCCAGCCCCAGGCGAGGTGTGGCTGGGGGGAAGTCCATGCGACTTCGATGGGTTGCGGGGCCGCGAGCCTGGGCTGGGATCGGGAGCCGGTGTTGCGGAGCCAGACGACGTCGCCGAGGATGCTGTTGAGGACGATGTCCGGGAGGCCGTCGAGGTTCCAGTCGGCGACACTGAAGGTGGTGTATCCCCATTTGGCTTCAGCGGGGCCCTGGATGCTGCCATTGGATCCGGCCATGATGCGGAAGGTCTGGCCGTCGGCGGTGAGGCGGCGCGGGGCGGCCCATTTTGGCTGCGGGGAGCGCGGGCCGCTCAGGTTTTCGAAGAACTCGATGTATCCAGCCGTATTGCCCGAGAGGATATCGAGATCGCCGTCGTGGTCCCAGTCCGCGCAGACGGGCGTGGCGAGGGCTCCGCATTTGAGCGTGTCCGCTTCCTGCTGGAAGTAGACTGGCGGGAGGAACACCGGTGGCTGGCCCTGAGAGACGCGGCCGAGGTTTTCGAGGAAAGCGACCCGGCCGTCTTCATCGCCGGTGATGAGGTCGGGATCGCCGTCCTTGTCCCAGTCGAAGGCGACAGGAACAATCATCTGGAGGTCCATGTGAATTGCGCGGCCCGCAGGGTCCTTGAGTCGGGATGGGATTGCGTAGCGGGGTTCCGAGCTGGTGCCGGTGTTTTCGAAGTACGAGAAGCCGTCGAGGAATTCGCCGCAGATGAGGTCGAGGTCGTCGTCGTCGTCGCAGTTCACGAAGTTCGGGGATGGGCAGCCGAAGGTCTCGAGGGGTTGATCGCCGATGCGGATCTGGAAAGGTTCGGCGTAGGCCGGAGCGGCGGCCGAGCCCGTATTGCGGAAAACGAAGAGGAAGCCATGGAGCGGGCCATTGAGCCACTGGCCGGCCTGGTTGTAGGCATTGTCCCAGCCGTAATCCGACCAGTCCTCGACTGCGGCGATGAGGTCGGGCCGGTGATCGCCATCGAAGTCGGCATGACTCCACTGGTGGTGGCGGATGCGGAAGATCGAGCTGCGGCCTCCCTGTGGTTTGTAGAAGTTTGGATTGGCCGGGACTTTGGATTTTGTGGTCAGGCCCCTCGTGGTGAAGTCCGGGTATTCCCAGCCCGGGGTGAGCACGCGGAGTTGTCCATCGGGGTAGCTGGGGGTGACGTAGTGGACGGTGCTGCTGAGGCGTCGGGCCGGCCGGAAGACGGGGAATTTGTTCCGCGCGGTATCCGTTCCCGGATTTTCGAAGAACCAGATCCCGTTGGATGGTTTGTCCGGGCAGGAGACGATGAGGTCGTAGTCGCCATCCTTGTCGGCGTCGCACGGGACAGGCCATGCCCAGAGGCCGACGCCGAGGTCGACGCTGAGTCCCTCGTGGTGGTAGGCGAGAGGGTCGAGGGCATGCGCGGCAGTCGAGAAGGCGAGGGAAGCGGCGAGGATTCCTGCGGCGGGTCGGGGTGTCATGGTTTCTGCGGAGGAGGCGGCGTCCATCCCGGGCGGACGGCGGGATTCAGGGCGGCGAGTGCGGCAGCGGCCGAGGCCGCGGCTGAGGCGTGCTGCGGAGAGTTGGCGAGGTTGGCGGTTTCGAGGGGATCCGAGCGGTGGTCGTAGAGTTCGCGGTCCGTGGTGCGGCCCGTGGTCCAGTCGCGCCACTCGGTGTAGCGGTACTGATCCGTGCGGAGCGAGTATCCCATGGCGGTGGGCGTTCGGGAAGGAGAGAGGTTGTAGTAGGCAGGCCTGGGGTGCTGGGTGAGGGCGGTGGTGCGGACCTTGGCTGCCGGATTCCGGAGAATGGGAACAAGGCTGACCCCCGGGAGACCATCCGGGCGTGGAAGTCCAGCGAGTTCGCTGAGCGTGGGAAAGAGGTCGGTCAGTTCCGCGAGCGCATGGGTGCGGGCCGCTGCGACGCCCGGAGCCGACAGGAAGAGCGGGACGCGGGCATCGAGTTCGAAGTTCGAGGTCTTGCCCCAGAGTGCGTGTTCGCCGAGGTGGAAGCCGTGATCCGACCAGAGGGCGACGATCGATTGGCCGGCGAGTCCGGATTCGTCCAGCGCGTCGAGGATTCGGCCGATCTGGGCATCGAGGAAGCTGATCGCGGCGAGGTAGCCATGGCGGATTTCGCGGATGGCGTCCGGGGAGAGGGCGCGGGGCTTCTGCCAGCCGAGGATTTCGTGCGAAGCGTGGCGGGCGATGCCCGGGGCGTGCGTCGGCCATGACGGGCTGGGGATTTCCGGCAGGTGGTCCCGTTCGTAGAAGTCCCAGAAGCGTTTGGGAGCATTGAAGGGAGCATGTGGTTTCCAGAATCCGACCGCGAGGAAAGTGGGTTCGTTCCGGCGGGCAGCGTCTCGGATGGCTTTGATCGCGGCCGAGGCGATGCGTCCGTCGATGAGGGCGTCGTCCGGGATGTCGCGGCATTCGCATTTCGGCTCCCTTGCAAGATTCGGCGGGAGGGGTGCGGGAAGCTGCGGGGAATCCGAGGAATGCTGACCCCAGTGGAATTCCGCCGGGACGCTCCATGAGACCGGGTCGCCCGGCGTCTGATGGTGGAAATTGTGGAAGATCTTCCCGAGATTGCGGGTATGCCAGCCGTGCTGCCGGAAGTGCTGTGGGATCGTGAGCGCGTCCGGGTTGCCCGTGCGGAAGTGAGTCGGGAGGTCCCAGAGCGCGAGTTCGTCCGGACGTTTGCCAGTGAGAAGCGAAGCGCGCGAGGGATTGCAGAGAGCCTGCTGGCAGTAGGCGCGGTGGAAGACAACCGAGCGTTCAGCGAGGCGGTCGAGATTCGGCGTGCGGGCCGCCGGATGCCCGTAGCAGGCGAGGTCGCAGCGGAGGTCGTCCGCCGCGAGGAAGAGCACGAACCGGGGTTTCGCCGCGCCTTGCGAAATGGCGAGCGAGCACCCCAGGGCGGCGAGCAGACGGGCGATCATGTGAGTTGGTGGGATCCGCAGCGGATTGGATTCACGCGGAACGGATGGGGAGGCCGAGGTCTTCCATGCGCTCGCGGAGTTCCGCGACCTCGTCCGTCGAGAAGGCATGGAATGGTTCCGCCATGCGGGCCGGCGCGAGCCCCATGAGAGCCAGGGCAGCCTTGATGCTGCGGACGAGCGACGAAGGCCGTCCGCCAATGGAGTAGAGCGCCCCCGAGATCGCCAGAATGCGCTGGTGGTGCGTGCGCAGGGCGGAAAGATCGCCCGTGCGGGCTGCTGCATAGAGGGCCGTATACGTGGCCGGTTCAAGGTTGGCTCCTGCATTGATGCCGCCGCTGGCTCCCAGCAGCACGGCTTCGCCCGTAATCTGTTCCTGGCCCACGAGCACCGGCCAGCCGGGCCGGGCCAACTGAAGGATGGTGTGCACCTGCAGCATATCGCCCGAACTGTCCTTGATCCCGATGATGCCGGGATGGTCCCTGAGACGGCGGACAGTTTCCGGATGGATGGGCACCTTCGTCATGGCCGGCATGTTGTACAGGAAAAGCGGCAGCGGCAGGGCATTGGCAAGATCCAGATAGTAGCGGACCAGTTCCTCCTGCGTCATCGGAAAATAGTACGGAGGAGCCGCCACCACAGCAGTCGCGCCCGCATCCGCCGCCACCGCCGCCAGCTCGAGCGATTCCGCGAACGAGGTATCCGTGACGCCCACAATGACAGGGACGCGGCCAGCGGCCGCCGCGACCGTCGCCCGGACCACCTCCGCCCGCAGACGGTGGCTCAGCCCGGGGCCTTCCCCCGTGCTGCCGAGCGCAAAAATCCCATGAACTCCGCCCGCGAGAAGGTGAGCCACGAGCGCGTCAAGCGCCTCCTCATCAAGCTCGTCGCGTGCCGCCAGCGGAGTGACAATGGGTGGAATGATGCCGTGGAGCGGAAGATCGGGAGAGTTCATGAAGAAAGACCGCAGGTTTTGTCCGGCAGCGGCAGCCCGCAAGAATTTTCTTGCATACGAGAATATATTTGCGTCGATGCAGGTACTGGCAGATGCTGCCCGACATTGTTTTCCGC